>JBGSVY010000050.1:0-16521 GCA_041752715.1 Hyphomonas sp. | reverse complement strand
GGCGCCGCCATCCCGGAAAGCCTGCGCTACTATATCGACTGGCAGGCCCTCGCCCGCGACATGGCGCTGAACGGCGAGATCATGGTGTTCCAGACAGGCTTCGACGAAGTCCACATATTCTGGACGCGGTGAGGGCGCCGCCATGACCCCGGAAACCACAAAGTACCGTTTTACCGTCGAAGAACTGCAGCAGGCGGACGACTGGTCAGAGGGCTTTTGCCTCGCCTGCCGCGCCCCGCGCGACGGCTGCGAGCCCGATGCAAGCGCTTACCGCTGCGACGAATGCGGCGAACCTGCCGTCTACGGCCCGCACTGGATCGCGATCGCAGGCCTGTTCGGGGAGGGCGAGGCATGAGCTTCACTGAACGCTTTCGCCCCTTCGTCTGCCCGGGCGATGTCATCAGCTGCGAGGCCGGGCCATTCACCGTCTTGGCGCAGGTCGTTATCGACGATTGTCAGGATAGTCCGGACCAGCGCCAGGACGGTTTCTGGCCCTCGCTGTACATTGGCGCGCCGGGCTTTATCGGGCCCGGGAACAATTTCCGCCAGCGCTTCGCCGAGGCGCAAGCCTCGGCCGAAGCCGTCATGGAGGGCTGGCGCAAGGGGGATTGGTTCTATTGCGGGATCGTGCTCAGCGTTTCGCTGGAGGACGTAGACCTCGTGCGCACCGCCGCAGCCTTGTTTGGAATCGAGGTCAATTATCCCGGTACGGATAACAGCTACCTGACGGACGTCGCGAACGAACTCCTCCCCGAGGCCGTCGCCGCTGCCCGCGAGACGCTCGTCCGACTAGTCATCCATGCCGATGCTCTGGAGGGCGCGTGATGCCCGACATCTTCGAACAGCTGCTCGGCCCGCGCCCGTCGCTGACACTCGACATCGAGCAGGGCTTTGTAACCGCCATCTGGGTGGAAGGGCGCTGCCCGAACGTGACAATCCGGGATTTTGATCTCGGCGCCCTCGCGCCCGATGCCACGCTCGACATCTTCGGCGCGCCGTTCGTGCCGATCAACTGGCACCTGCCGCCGTGGCGGCTGGGCCTCGCCCTCGCGCCCCCACAGCTGTTTCCGTTCTGAGGAGTTACTCTATGTCACAACCTGACTTGGTCCATATCGAGCTGAGCAAGCTTAGCATTTCCAAACTCAACATGCGCCATGGACGCAAGGCGCCGGATGTCTCTGACATCCTGCCCTCGATCCGGGAGAAGGGCCTCCGCCAGACCCTGCTCGTCCGGCGTGAAGCGGGCGGCTACGGCATCGTCGCCGGACGCCGCCGGTTCTTTGCGCTCCAGCAGATTGCGAAGGAGACCGGCAACGATCCGCTCGTGCCTTGCGCCGTTATGGCGGAGGGCGATGCGGCGTCCGCCATCGAAGCCTCGATCATCGAGAATGTTGCGCGCCTGCCTGCTTCCGAGATGGAACAGTACACCGCCTTTCGCAAACTCCATGACGAGGGGAGAACCGTCGAGGAGATTGCAGCGTTCTTTGGCGTGACGGAACTGAACGTGCGGCGCGTCCTGGCGCTGGCCGCGCTCAGTGCGCCAATCCGCAAGCTTTACGCCGATGATGAGATCGACCGCGAAACCGTGCGGGCGCTGACGCTGGCTACGTCCTCTCGGCAGGCGTCTTGGCTCAAGCTCTGGAACAGCGAGACGGAGCGCGCCCCGATGGGGCGGGCCTGCCGCGCGTGGATCACAGGCGGCAGCGCGATCACGACTGACAAGGCGCTGTTCGACCTTGCCGGTTACACCGGCGCGGTGACCGCCGACTTGTTCGGGGAGGCAGCTGTGTTTGCGGACGCGGCATCTTTCTGGGAGGCACAAGGCGCAGTGATTGCAGAGCGCGTCGATGGCTACCGCCAGCGCGGCTGGGCTGATGTGATCTTCATGGAGCGAGGCGCTTACTTCCAGCGCTGGGACTATGTGCAGACGACCAAGAAGCAGGGCGGGAAGGTCATCGTCGAGCAGCGCCATGATGGCACGGTGACGTTCCATGAAGGTTGGCTCAAGGCAGCGGAGGCCCGCAAGGCGAAGGCGTCCAAGGCCAGCGGCGAGGCTCAGCCCCATTCGGACACGCGGCCTGAGATGTCCGGTCCGATGGCGGACTATATCGGCTTGCACCGGCACGCCGCTGCGCAGGCGAGCCTGATCCGAAATCCGGCTATCGCGCTGCGCCTCATGGCGGCGCATTCACTTTGCGGATCATCACTCTGGAACGTGCGGCTGCACATGCCGGGAGCCACAAAGGAAGCGACGCTTGCGAGCGTCAAAGGCGGGCCTGCTGCGGCGGAGTTCGGCGCCGCGCGCGACAGTGTAGTGGCCCTGTTCGAGGCGCTCGGCGCAGCTGTCCCGCGCCGGAACGGGGACAACTATCTCCTGTGTGAAACATTCGCCGCATTGCTGGCAATGTCCGAAGCTGAAGTGATGCAGGTAACGGCACTTGCGATGGCGGAGACGCTGGATTCCGGCGGACCGGTAGTTGAGGCAGCGCTGCATGCCTGCGGCATGGACACGGCAGAGTTTTGGAAACCGGATGAGGCATTCTTCGACCTGCTTCGCGATAAGCGCGTGATCACCGCTTTCATCGCGGACGCCGTTTCGCCAGAAACTGCGCGCGAGGCAGGGGACGCCACTGCCAAGGCGCAGAAGGCGCAGCTGGCAGAAGCGCTCGCTGCCCGCGAGACCTCGCTCGACAGCGCATGGTTGCCGGGTTGGATGCAGGTGCCGCCCACGCGCCATCTGGACGGCGCAGCCTGTCCGCCCGTTGATGCGTGGAACCGGATCGCCGGATTGTTCGAAGCGGATACGGAGCAGGAAGCCTGCACCGAGCCGTCAACTTCCAAAGCCAACGCTGCCTGAGTTCTTCGTCTCCTCTCAGGCAGGATGGAGCCGCCCGGTGCTTGTCGCCGGGCGGCTTTTTTGCGCGAAGGTCTCTGTGTTCCGGATCAGAGAGCTGAAGGTTCAAACGAGTGGCGAGCCGTCCCACACCACGTCTGACTTTCCATGAAGTATCGCAGTGCGTCGCGGTACAGGGAGCCTCATTCGTTCCCGGAACCTGCCTCTCGCGGACCCCTTGTTTCCGTCTCTTGCCGATGGACCTGGACGGCCTGCACCGGGCCTGAAACCTGACCGGCGAAGAATTTTCCCCTGCGCCTGCGGCGCATTCCTCGCGCGGCAAAATTCATCGCCGGTCAGGTGCTCCACTTCGTTTCGCCCCTGCGGGTTCAGGCCCGGCGCAGGCCGTCCTTTCGGTCCGGCGTCGACGGGAACAAGGGGTTCCCGGAAGACGAGCCAGGAAACGAAAAGGAGACCCCCATGGCAAACGCACTCGGATACGTCACGGAAACCAAAGCCGGCTTCGAAGGTACTCTCGCAATGATGAACCTGTCAGCTGCGATCCGCATCGAGAAGAACGCGGAAAAAGCCGGCGACGGCCAGCCGGACTACCGTATCTTCGCCGGAGAGACCTCGACCGAAATCGGCGGCGCCTGGATGCGCAAGGCGAAAGCTTCGGGCCGGGAATACCTCTCGATCACGCTCGCAGATCCGCAGATCGGACCCCGCAAGATCTTCGCGAACCTCGCCCCGGTCAAAGGCAAGAAAGGCCGCCACGTGATCCTCTGGAACCCCCGCGACTAAGCCGGGAAATTCAGCCTAAAAGAGCCGCTCCGGAGAGACCTCCGGGGCGGCTTTTCTGCGTTCAGGGCCCGGCTCTGAAGGGAGGGGGAAAATGCGCGTGCGCGATTTTCCCCCTCCAATCCGGCGCAGGCGCTGGCAACATCATCCCATCACGAACGAACTGAAGAAAGGAAAGTAGTGATGTCCGGAAAGCTACCGCCGAGCCCCGACGCAAATGATGAACACGTGCTCTTGAACGTACAGGAAGCCGCCGCCTTTCTGAGGCTCACGCGCTCGACACTCGATCATTATCGTTGCGAGGGAAAAGGCCCGATTTATCGCAAGCACGGCACCCGTGTTTTCTACACGCGGGCCAGCCTGATCGACTGGTCCGGGCGCCGGGAATTCTCATCGACATCCAGCCGGGCAGGGCAATCCCGATGAAATCCGGATACGCGCTCACGCTTGTTCTGGGCGGATCAGCCTCTTTGTTCGGTCTCGTGTTCGATCCACCGGAGAAGGTCATCTGGAACCGGACTGCGAGCGCGCCAGAAGGGCTTTACTGGCTGAGCGACGAGCCATTCACCAAGGGCCGATGGGTCGTTCTCTCAGCCAGGAGCGTGCCAGCGGAGTGGGCTGAGGCTCGCGGATATGTCGGCGAAGACTGGCCACTTCTGAAGCGGGTTTCAGGGGTTCCGGGAGATGAAATTTGCCGCAATGGATTGGATGTTTTCATCAATGATGAGCTCGTCGCAAAAGCGCACTTGTCGGATGAAAAAGGCCGCGATCTACCGGCCTGGGACGGGTGCATTAGGGTGAGGAATGGCGAGCTGTTCCTGCTCTCGACGCACCCGTCCTCTCTGGATGGGCGCTATTTCAGAGCGGTCCGCGAAGCGGACATTCTGGGTGTCGCGGTGCCATTCTTCGATTCATCCGCTCACGGGCAATCTGCAAACTAGGGCAAGGCGGTGCAATTGGCTGCAAGGGTGGGGAAGGCGGACCCGGTAGGGCAAGTTAAAAGAGCTGGCGCCAGGCTCTGCCTTGCACCTTGTCTGCACAACGATTTTTCGGTGCCTTTTGCACTGGATCGAGACGCCGGGTTTGCTTTGATCTTCAGTATTTGCAGCAGGTCCAGCTGGCGCCATATCCTGATTGGGGAATCTTCACATGACGGATGAGTTTACGCCGCGCCTCGGCCGGATTGGCGACCGGGGGCGCAAGGGGCATCTGCTCTTTAAGAAGCGCGCGAGAAAGGCTGAAGCACGTCTCGGCCGGAAGTCTCGAAAAGCGCGGTTCACGGATACCGGCATCGCGCGCGGCGGCGCGAGTGCGCGATCCCTTGAATTTCGGAGTCAGCGGCTGCCTACATTCCGGCTGCGGCGTGTCGTCGTGAAGGCCCATATCGCGAGGGCGCCGCGAGGCGGTGGTGCCGGGGCCCTTAAAGCGCATCTGGGCTACATCCAGCGGGACGGGGTGGAACGCGATGGCTCGGGGGGCCAGCTCTACACACGGGACGGCGTCGAATCTGATGCTGAAGCATTCCGTGAGCGCTGCGAGGAAGATCGCCACCAGTTCCGGTTCATTGTGTCGGCGGAAGATGCAGGTCATCTTGGCGATCTGAAGGACACGACGCGCGCCCTGATGGCGCAAATGGAATCCGATCTCGGAACGCGCCTCGACTGGATCGCCGTTGATCACCATAACACTGGACATCCGCACACCCATATTGTGATGCGCGGAAAGGACGCTGACGGCAAGGACCTCATCATTGCGCCGGACTACATCAAGCGGGGGCTCGCCTCCCGGGCGCAGGACATCGTCACAGAACGTCTGGGGCCGCGGCGTGATCTCGAGATTGCACAGGCGCGGCAGAGGGAGGTGGCTCAGGAGCGGTTCACCGGCCTCGACAGGAGCATCCTTGCGGAAGCTTCTGACAACCGCATCCACATCGCAGATGGAAGTGGACCGCGCGGGCGGTTTGAGGAAGCGTTGCGCCGAGCCAGGTTGGAGTATCTGGAGAGACTAGGCCTTGCTCAACCGGCTGGCAGGGTTGAATGGACATTGGCACCCGGGTGGGACGCCAATCTGAAAGCGCTGGGACAGCGCGGTGATATCCTGAAAGCTCTTGCAGCGAAGCAACGCAGTTCCGCGCCGGACCAGACCCTTCGGGAGTTCGCGCCCGGCGCACATGGCGTGGAGAAACTACTCGGCTCAGTCGTGACGTCTGTTCCGGAAGACGAACTCCGTGACCGGCGCAGCCTCGTTGTCGAAGACTTTCACGGGCAGCGCTGGATTGTGAATATTGGGCTGCGGGAGCCCGGAACCATCCCCCCCGATGGGGCCATCGTCGAGGTGGGCGCGCGGCCATCACGGCTGAGAGAAATTGATGTCTCGATCCTGAGCATCGCTGAACGCTTTGGCGGTGCGTATTCCGGTGCGCTGCATGTCGAGGCTGATTCGGCGGCAACGCCGGCCTGGAGGCAGGGACATGTCAGAAGGCTCGAGGCATTAAGGCTCTCCGGAATTGTAGAACGCACTGCTGACGGGTCGTGGCAAGTACCCCAGAACTTCGCCGACCGGGCCGTTGCGCATGATGCAACTCGGAGCGGGCGCCTCGACGTTCAGGTGCGGTCCTGGCTATCGCTTGACGCGCAGGCCGGTCATGCGGGTCTCACCTGGCTCGACAACAATGCTGAACGCAAGCCCGGCGATCGATTTGAAAGGGCCCACCGGGCTCGTCTTGCATTTCTCGAAAAGAACGGCTGGCTTGGAACCGACGCTGAAGAAGTCGATGAGGCGTTGCGCCATAGGCTTCGCACGATGGAATGGCGGCGTGCGGTCAGTGTGCTTTCAGGTTCAACCGGGCGAGCCGGCGTTGATCTCGTGCCTGGCGATCGATTTGAAGGCCGGTTTGAAAAGGCGATCGACCTCGGGCAGGGTAGGTTCGCAGTTGTCGGCAATGCGAAGGAATTTGCGCTTGTGCCCTGGAGGCCTGAGATGGAGCGACACCGGGGCAGAGATATGGCATTCAAGCGAACAGCTGCAGGGGTCAGTTGGACGATTGGGATTGAGCGGGGATTGGAGAGGTGAGCCTTGCGTTGTTAGAAACCGTGTTGTTTCTCTGCGCGAGAAGGTCACGCTGAACTAGGCCGCCGCCGGCTGCAGTGGGTGGCTTGAGGCTATGGAGAATTAGCCTAAAGCCGCTGGCAGAGGCTTACACTGTTGGGGGCAAAAGGAGATGGCCTGGAACCGCGCGGGAAGTGAGATAGCGGAAATTACGCCAGGTACGCTCCGAACTAGTCGTCACCGGTTTGAACTTGCATACGCGCCCGGGTTGCGCGGCGAGCCACGACTCTCGTAAAACGATGGCGCGCGCAATGTCAGCCGCATACATCGAAGGTGCCAGCGTCGCATTTTGAGCCTCGCACTTCACCACCTGTTCGACAATCAGGCGAGCTCAACATGCGGATAAAACGGATCGAAATCGAAAATTTCCGACTACTGCGAGATGTCTCAGTGGGGCTGGAAGAGCGAACTACGCTGATCGTAGGGCGGAACAATAGCGGCAAGACCTCGATAGCCGAGCTGTTCCGACGACTCCTCGGCGAGAAGTTGCCGTCGTTCAGGGTAGAGGATTTTTCTCTGGGTTGTCATGAGCGCTTCTGGACGGCGTTCGAAACCTTTCAAATGGGAGCCGTTGGACCAGACGTCGTCGTACTCCTTCCATCCATCAAGGTTACGATCGACATCACCTATGACGTCAACGCTCTAGATCTCGGTCCGCTGAGCGATTGCATCGTCGATCTCGATCCCGCCTGTAGCGAGGCAAGGCTCGTCCTAACCTACGGCCCTAGGCCGACGGCTCCGCCAACGCTATTCGCGGATCTCCCGGTCGGCGAGGATGTGGCACTCAACCGCTCTACCCTGTTTCGAGCGTTGGGCAGCCGCCTGTCAGGTGCCTACACGGCATCACTAGAGGCAGTCGATCCCAACGACCCAACCAATCGAAAGTCGCTGGAGCCGAAAACGCTTACAGCGCTGATCCGGGGCGGCTTCATCAATGCGCAGCGAGGCCTCGACGACGACACACGCCGCGAGCGAGACGTTCTCGGTAAAGTCGTGGAGGTCCTCTTTCAGTCCGCTCTCACCGATCCCCTTGATCAAGGGAAGCGGACGACGGCCGAGCAGCTGAAGGCGGCAGTTGAGCAAATTCAAGGCGACCTGCACGCAGGCTTCAACGCCAAGCTAACTTCGCTCCTGCCGACGTTCGACCTGTTCGGCTATCCTGGCCTCGCCGATCCTGGTCTCGTCACCGAGACCAGCTTCGATGTCGACAAATTACTGAACGATCACACCAAGGTTCGCTACGTCGGCGTCAACGGTATGACCCTGCCCGAAACCTATAATGGGCTAGGCGTGCGCAATTTGGTCTACATGCTGCTCCAGTTACTGCGGTTCTTCCGCGAGTATCAGGTCGCACCGACGGCCGCCGGAGTGCATTTGATCTTTATCGAGGAACCGGAAGCGCACCTGCATCCCCAGATGCAGGAGGTCTTCATCCGGCAGCTCGATCAGATTACGAGCGCTTTTGTCGCTCAGCTCAATGAGAACAGGCCTTGGCCGGTCCAGTTCGTCGTAACCACCCACTCTCCACATATGGCAAACGAAGCGCGCTTCGAAGCCATGCGTTACTTTCTCTCGGTTCCCGATGGGGAGGGCATGCGTCGTTCGGTCGTGAAGGATTTGCGCAAGGGCATGGGCGGCGCACCCGAGCTCGATCGCGAGTTCCTGCATCAGTATCTGACGCTCACGCGGTGCGATCTCTTCTTCGCCGACAAGGCGGTCCTGATCGAGGGTACGGCGGAGCGTATCCTGCTCCCCGCAATGATCCGCAAGACCGACAGCGCCGCGGCTGGTCAGCCACAGCTCGGAAGCCAGTATCTCACGGTGATGGAGGTCGGCGGCGCCTATGCGCACCGTTTTTTCGATCTCCTATCGTTCCTCGAATTACGCTCCCTTATCATCACCGACATAGACACGGTGAAGCCGAACGATGCGGGCAAGCGTGTCGCCGTGCCGGTGGCGGAGGGCTTGTTCACTAGCAACGGATGCTTGAAAGCCTGGTTCTCCGGCGACGTTTCGCCAGAGGACCTGCTTGGAAAGACTGCGGCTGAGAAGACGATAGGAATTCAGCGGATCGCCTTTCAGATACCGGAAACTCAGGGTGGACCGTGCGGTCGGAGCTTTGAGGACGCCTTCATTCTGGCCAATCCTGCACGCTTTCTCCTGGGCGATGGCGACCGCGCACCTGCAGCCTATGCGCTGGCTAGCGATCAGAAGAAGTCCACCTTCGCGCTCGAGCACGCGATCGAACACACCGAGTGGAATGTTCCCCGATATATTGGCGAGGGACTGCGCTGGCTGGCGGAGGGCAATCCCGCACCGGCGCAACCCCTTCCGCGAGTCGCAGTAGAGATCGTTGCGGATGCAGCAGGCGTCGCGGTCAACGTGGCTGAGGTTGGCGGCAATGGCTGAGGAGCCGGAAAATTTCGCAGATGCCGCTGGTCGAATTACGCTTGAGCGGATGTTTGCCTGTCTCGACGAGGGTCGCAGCTTTCGTCTCGAGGCCGGCGCTGGCGCCGGAAAGACCTACTCGCTTGACAAAGCGCTCCGCCGCTTGATCGATCGCCGAGGTGCGGAGCTTCTTCGTCGCAGCCAGCAAGTCGGCTGTATTACCTACACGAATGTCGCCAAGGACGAAATCATCTCCCGCATTCAGGCTCATCCGTCCGTGCGCCCCGAGACGGTACACGGGTTTTGCTGGGCCAACCTGCAGGACTTCCAGTCGACGCTCCGTACGCTTGTGCCCGCTCTTGATGGCTGGGCGGAGCGTCTCGAACCTGTTGGCGGTATTGGAACGCGCCGGGTCCACTACGAATTGGGATATCCCAGCGTAGGTGACCATCAGGTGACGCTTCGGCATGACGACGTTCTGGCGCTGATGATCCAGGCGCTTGCATATCCGAAGTTCCGATCAGTCCTGATGGCGCGTTTCCCGGTCCTGCTGATCGACGAATACCAGGACACCGACGCGGGCTTCGTCGACGCAATAAAGGCGTGGTTCCTGGACACGGGCCAAAGTCCTCAGCTTGGCCTGTTCGGAGATCACTGGCAGAAGATCTATGGCGAAGGCTGTGGCTTGGTCGAGCACGCGGCGCTGGAAGTGATCGACAAGAATGCGAATTTCCGGTCCAGCGCACCGATCGTCCAGGTTCTCAATCGAATGCGACCGGCGCTGCCCCAAGTGGTGCGTGACCCTGCCATTCCGGGCGAAGCGCGCGTGTTTCACACGAACCTCTGGTCCGGCGTTAGGCGTACGGGGCAAGGCGGTGGGCACTGGACTGGCGATACAAGTGCTGAGGCCGCAAAGGCGTACTTCGCGCACATCACGAATCGACTCGCGGCTGAGGGCTGGGACCTCGCGGTCGGGAAGACGAAGATTCTCATGCTCAGCCACAGCGTCCTCGCTCGAGAGCAGGGTTATTCCAGCATCCCGCCGATCTATGGTCAGTTCAACGATCCTTGGCTGAAGAAGGACGATCCTCATATCAAGTTTCTGACCGATCAGTTGGAGCCGGCTTGCGCGGCCTTCGAGGCGAAGCGCTACGGTGAAATGTTAGGACGTTTCGGAACCGGGGCACCCAAGATCCACAGGCACGCGGACAAGGTGGTATGGACGCAGGCCATGACCCGATTGATCGCGCTTCGGACATCGGAGACGATCGGTGAGGTTGTCGACTTCATCACCGCGCAGCCGCACATGCGCCTTCCTGAGCCTGTAGAAGAAGCCGAACGGCGCCTGGCTGACGCCGGCCCTGAACCGGTGGAAGGAGAGTCTCGTCGCGTTACCCAGCTTAGGAAGTTGCGTGCGGTCCCCTATGCGGAACTGATCGCCCTCGATCGTTTCATCGATGGGCACACCCCCTTCGCCACCAAGCACGGCGTCAAAGGCGCGGAGTTCGAGAATGTGCTGGTGATCGTCGGTCGCGGATGGAACAAGTATAATTTCGGCCAGATGCTTGAATGGATTGAGTTCAGCCCGCCCGTCGACAAGATCGAGTTCTTCGAGAACAATCGCAATCTGTTTTATGTCGCTTGCTCGCGTCCCAAGACTCGCTTGGCCTTGCTTTTTACTCAGCTCCTGAGTCCGCGAGCGCTTGGGCAGCTTGTCGCGTGGTTTGGAGAAGATAACACAATCGCTTTGCCCGCTGATCCGCAGATCGCAGTGCCGTGACGAAATTCAAAGGTATGCGTGTCTGCTTTGCGAACGCATCGCGGAAATGAACGTTTCTGAGATTTTGCAGTTCTGCCCGTTACGTGGTGGCTGGACGATGTTAGTTGGGCGATCTCGCATTGACGGTGGCCTCAGTGATTTGGATGGCCAGCTAATTTTCTGGCATGGGCCGGTTCCCGATTGTTGTGCTGGGCCGCTTGATGGTGCAGCGATCTATGTCGTGATGTGCGGTGGGCTATGAAGACATCTGCAAAGAAACGAGCTGACCGGAAGGCGATGGCGGCGGATCTGGTCGTTGGTGCGAATGTGCGCCGGCTTCGGGCGGATGCCGGATTGACGCTTTCGGAACTGGCTGAGGCTTTGGGTATCAGTCACCAGCAACTCCAGAAGTATGAAACCGGCGCGAACCGGATTTCGGCGGGCATGCTTTATGAGCTTGCCCGGTTTTTCGTCATTCCCGTCGATCAGCTGTTCGAAGGGAGCGATGCCGAAGTTGGCGATGATGCCGAGCTGATCCGTGCCCGGCGCAAATGCCATGCTGTCATTGATCGCACGGACTCGAAGTCGAAACTGGAAGTGATGGCGAAGGTGCTTCGCGCCATGTCCGGCGACTGAGCCATGTTCGGATTTTGATGGGCATGTGTTGCGGTCTGCGCTGGCTTGCAGCCGATTGTACCGCGTCCAACTAGGCAATCCGGACGTGGCGGGTTGATCATGCGCCCTCGTAACGACGAGCGGAGCAGGGTAAATGAATCCCGGAAGAATCCTCATTGGCCAGGTCGGCGTCGTACTGATCGTGATCGTATTGACGCAGTGGTTTGCAACGCAGTGGACCGCAGAGGCGCTCGGCTACCAGCCTGCACTGGGCGCGCCGTGGCTTGCTGTTGGTGATCGGCCCATCTATCTGCCCTGGCGTCTCTTCCAGTGGTGGTATGCGTATGAAGCTTACGCGCCTGAGGTGTTTGGGACAGCCGGCCTGATCGCAGCAAGCGGCGGACTGTTCGGCATCCTTGTAGCGGTTGTCGGCTCCGTGATCCGCAGCCGGGACGCAAGGTTTGTGACGACCTACGGCTCGGCGCGCTGGGCAACCGTGAAGGATATGCGCCAGCACAAGCTGCTTCGGCCCGACGGGGTGTTCCTTGGCCGGTATCGCGGTAGTTACCTACGACATGCCGGACCGGAACATGTGATGGCTTTCGCGCCCACCCGCTCAGGCAAAGGTGTCGGGCTCGTTGTGCCAACGCTCCTCTCCTGGATAGGAAGCGCCGTGATCCATGACATTAAGGGCGAGAACTGGACTCTGACCTCGGGCTGGCGGGCGACCTTCTCAGATTGTATCCGGTTCGATCCGACAGATGCCAAAAGCCCGCGCTATAATCCTCTCCTCGAAGTGCGGCGCGGCGCCTGCGAGGTACGCGACGCGCAGAACATTGCAGATATCCTGGTGGATCCTGATGGCTCCCTTGAACGGCGCAGTCATTGGGAAAAGACCGGGCATGCTCTGCTGGTCGGCGTGATCCTGCACGTTCTTTACGCTGAAGACGACAAGACGCTGGCGGGCTGCGCCAAATTCCTCTCCGATCCGGGCCGGACGTTCGCGGCAACGCTGCGCATGATGATATCGACGCCGCACCTTGGGGACCGCCCGCACTCCGTCGTGGCGCAGGCAGCAAGGGAGCTCCAGAACAAGTCCGAGAATGAGCGCTCTGGCGTGCTGTCGACGGCGTTGAGCTTTCTCAGCCTTTACCGCGATCCGGTCGTGGCAGAGGTAACCTCCGTCAGCGACTGGACGGTAGAGGGGCTCGTCATGGGCGAGCGGCCGATGTCCCTCTATCTGGCCTGTCCGCCATCGGATGTCTCTCGCACCAAGCCGCTGATGCGGCTTGTGCTCAATCAGATTGCGCGCCGGCTGACGGAGCAGGAGCCTGATCCCTCTCGGCGCAAACTCCTTTTGATGCTGGATGAATTCCCAGCGCTGGGAAGGCTCGACTTTTTCGAGACAGCGCTGGCCTTCATGGCCGGTTACGGCGTGCGCGCCTTCCTTGTCGCCCAGTCTCTCAACCAGATTGAAAAAGCCTACGGCCCAAACAACGCCATCCTCGACAACTGCCATGTCCGTGTCGCGTTTGCGACCAATGATGAGCGCACAGCCAAGCGGATCTCTGAGGCCCTCGGTACCAAGACCGAGCTTCGCTCACAGAAGAACTATACCGGGCACCGGCTCTCACCCTGGCTCCCGCACATGATGGTCTCCCGCCAGGAAACCCAACGCGCATTGTTGACTCCCGGCGAGATCATGCAGCTTCCGGCAACAGATGAGATCGTAATGGTCGCAGGCGCTCCGCCCGTTCGTGCCAGGAAGCTTCGATACTTTGAGGACGGGAACTTCACGGCGCGCGTTTTGCCGGCTGCTGCGAATGCGCGCGTGTCCGTCGCCGGAAGCCATGACTGGCTGGGGCGTGTTCTTTGTGCGCCTCTTCCGACTTCAAGGACGCGAAATGAAGATCCCGAAGGTGACGGCGGTCTTGGCTTGAGGCCTGAGCTGGGCGAGCCCCCAGTCCCATTCCCTGACGACCTCGCGCCAGAAATCGCATCAGATGAGGAAGAGGACATAGCGCCTGAGCAAGACAGCCATCTGCGGGACGTGCGCCGGGCTGTTGCCATGGATCAGGGCGACAAAGATTTCCTTCCGGATTTTTGAAATGGGCAAACCGAGACTAAACCTTCGCCTGAGGACCGACCTGCTTCGCAAGCTCGAAGAAGCAACCCGGCGTCCCGGGGTGACCAAGAACGCACTGATCGAGCAGGCACTCGAGGAATATTTCGAACCAGAGATCCGGCATGAACTTGAAGAGAGGCTGCTCGCGCGGCTTGATGGGTTCGAAGTCCGGCAGGGCGAGATCGAAAGGGATGTCGCGCTATTGCTAGAGACCCTTGGCCAGTTCGTACTCTACTGGCTGACCCGCACAGATCCGATCCCAGAAGGCGAGCGCGAAATTGCGCACGCGCTCGGTCAGAGACGGTTCGATTACTTCATTGATCAGGTGGTGCGGAAGGTTCGCCGCGGCGGGGGGATCGGGAGCCAGTTTGGACTCACGGCTGATATTAGCCCCAATCGCGGTGGCGCTTCTTCCACCGGAGAAAACACGAAACACCAAAATGAAACTGCTTAAGAGCTGAGGCGTCGATCTCGATGGCGACACCGCCTATGGTCGCCTATCGCCCTCGCGGGTTGCATTTACTTCGCACCCATACGAGCCAGCGATGCTTGGCGCATTAGCCGCTGAGTTAAGAACCGAGCCGGTCCATCAAGTCGTCGCAACCGCTCAGCAGCGCGATCGTGATATTGGCGCGCACTTCGTTTTCCTGCATCCTTGCGATGCGCCGATCATATAGGGAAATAGACGATGGCAGCGCTCCTAAAGCCGCTTTCTCGCGTCCTGCGAACCGGGCTGCCGCATCGTCGTCCTGTCCGAAATGAACAACGGCGAATGTTGGAGCTGGTGGGTGCAAACGGCACCAGAGATGTCGAGATTCCCTATGATGATCTGAGTTCTACTGATTGGGGGTATGTCTTTGAGCGTGTCGTCGGCTGCTTCTACGAAAGCCAAGGGTACACAGTTCATCAGCGCGGCATCGAACTTCAGCTACTCGACCGCGGAATCGACATCGTCGCCGAAATTCCAGATCAAACCGAAGCTTTCATTCAATGCAAATCGGGCGGCAAACGGCTCGGAAAGCAAGCTATCGAAAAGATCTTGTACGCGGGCGGAAACTTCATTCATCAGCATCGACGCCACAAGCGATCTGAGTTGATCCTGGCTGTGCCGAGCATTGAAGGTGCTATAACACCGCTCAATCTGAAGCGGCTCATGTGGCATAACCACAATGCCTTCGGGGTCAGAATATCCGTCGTTGAAGTGCCTTGGTATCTTTCCAGTCGCTAGAATTTCATTTTCATCCATACGCAATTCGCCTTCTTGCGCTCGCGTGTTTCCAAGTTTGATTTACATGCTACGCCGCAGGCGCCGAATACTGCGTCAGATCGAGCAGAATCTCACGTCTCGCCTAGGTATTTGATCATACCCTGATTGGCTTAGCCCCGCTTTGATGTCACCGGGCGGCAAAGTTCATTACTTCTTTGGCCCACCAATCCGCCATACGGACGCGCTCGTCCCAGTAGGTCGCGCGATGGTAAGCTTGGCGAACATGATTGTCGCCGACGTGAGCGAGTTCGGCCTCGATCGCATCGGGATGCCATTTACCGCTCTCATTGAGAAGGCTTGAGGCGCTCGCCCGGAACCCGTGGCAGGTGTGGACATCAGGCTGAATATCGAGCCTGCGCAGTGCGTAGTTCAATGTGTTTTCGCTGAGGGGGCGACCGTCCGACATCTGCGACGGCAACACGAGTGATCCTTTGCCCGTGAACCGCTTCAGATCCTTGAGAACCTCGATGGCGGGTCCGGGCAGGGGCTTCCTGTGTAGCTTGCGCGTTTTTGTCCGGTCGGCCGGGATAGTCCAGATTCGCTCTTCAAAGTCGAACTCGCTCCAGTGAGATAGGCGCAGCTCGCCGGGGCGGGGATAGAGCAGCGCGAGCAGCTTCAGAGCCGCCTGGGCTTCGATCGTGCCCTCATAGGTCCAGACGGTCCTGATGAGCTTCGCAAATCCCTTGCGGTCGGTCACGGCGGCCCTGTGCTGAGCCTTGGGCGCGATCAGCGCGCCCTTCAAAGCTACAGTCGGGTCACCGTCTGCCCGGGTCGTTGCGATGGCATAGCGAAAGATCTGGCCGATCAGGGCCCGCAGCCGGCGCGCTGATTCGTAATTTCCCTCTTTCTCCACCCTTCGAAGGGTCGCGAGAATTTGGGGAGCCTTTATGTCGCGAATGGGCTTGGGGCCCAAATCTTCGCATGCGAGTCGCGCGAGCCAGCGTTTCTTTTTGAGCGTGGCCGGGGCAAGTCCCTCGATCTCTTCCTTCTGGAGCAGTTCATCAGCGATCCGGGCGAAAGTATCCTCGATCTCAGCGCGCCGCACTTCCTCGCCGGCCTTCTTGATAGCCGAGGGGTCAAGGCCTTCGAAAAGCATCGTCCGGGCCTCAAGTCGCCGCTCTCTGGCCCGCCCAAGGGAGATCTCAGGATAGGGACCGAACGACAGAGTCTTCTGTTTGCCCTCAAAGCGGTAGGCCATCTTCCAGAGCTTAGATCCTCCGGCCGTTACTTCCAGATAGAGGCCGTAACCGTCACTGTAGCGCTTCGGGCGGCTGTCCGGTTTCAGGCCGCGGATTCGTGTGTCTGTCAGGGGCATTTTGTTGGCATCGTCAAAAAGTGTTGGCATTTTTCCGGCCGTTGCGATTCCGGGCCGTCTCGATGCCAACAAAATGCCAACAAAAAAAATTTCTTCCAACGTTTTTGGGTGGACGTTGGCGGACAAAGGCGCTGGACACGCCGTCCTAGAGCCTTGTTTTTATGGATACTGGTGGAGGCCCGCGGACGTCGCTGGAAGCCTGAATGGTGCCCGGGGGCGGAATCGAACCACCGACACGCGGATTTTCAATCCGCTGCTCTACCCCTGAGCTACCCGGGCGGGCCATTTGGGGAAGCGGCTACTTAACGAA
>JBGSVY010000049.1:0-1604 GCA_041752715.1 Hyphomonas sp. | reverse complement strand
GGTCCAGCTGGCACCGGCCTCGCCAGCCTCGGCGCGCGAGTCGATGGTTGCGGCGAGATGGCCAATGGCTGCGCTCAGCCGGGCAGGGGAGGCGAGGGGGGGCATCGGCAGGCTCCTGTTTGGGCCTCAATAGCCCGCTGGCCGCCGCCCGTCACCCGCCCTGCGCTTGACGGACGCAAGGGAAGCGCGCCAGCTTGGCGTCAAATTCCGGAGGAAGAGCCATGAAAGATCGCGTATCCATCACGATGCTGGACGAGGGCATCGCCGACGTCCGCCTGATCCGCGCCGACAAGATGAACGCCCTCGACAATCTTATGTTTGCCGGCATCGCCGAGGCGATCGCGACCTTGGGGGACATGAAGGGCTTGCGCGTCGTCATGCTGTCGGGCGAGGGCCGGGCCTTCTGTGCGGGCCTTGACCTCTCTTCGATGGCCCAGCCGGGGGATGGCAAGGCGCAGGGAGAGGGCGCGACCGGCAGCCTTGGCAGCCGCAGCCATGGCGTCGCCAACCTTGCGCAGCATGTGGCCTGGGGCTGGCGGGAATTGCCGGTGCCGGTGATCGTGGCGGCGCACGGGGTGTGTTTCGGCGGTGGCTTCCAGATCCTGTCCGGCGCCGATATCCGCTTCATCCATCCGGACACACGCTGCGCCATCATGGAGATGAAATGGGGCCTCGTGCCGGATATGGCGGGCTTCCCCCTCTGGCGCGGGAATGTGCGCGATGATGTGATCCGTGAGCTGACCTATACCAACCGCGAGTTCAGAGGCACCGAGGCCCATGCGCTCGGCTTTGCGACCCACGTGTCGGAGACGCCGCTGGAGGATGCGCTGGCGCTGGCGCGGGTCATTGCGGGCAAGCATCCGGCCGCGATGCGGGGCGCCAAGCGCCTGTGCAATGCGATGGCGGACCTCTCTGATGCCGAATTGCTGGCGATGGAAAGTGCCGAGCAGCTGAAGGTGATGCGCACGCCGAACCAGATCGAGGCCGTGATGGCCGAGATGCAGAAGCGCAAGGCGGTGTTTGCGGAGTAAAGTGACGCCGCTCATCCCCGCGCAGGCGGGGATCGGGAAAGGCGAGTCCGGCCCGCGACCCCCGCCTTCGCGGGGGTGAGCGGAGGTTGGGTCAGACCGTCCGGACAGGGGCACCGGCGGCGGCGAGAGCGGCCCGTGCTTCGGCCAATGTTGCCTCGCCGAAATGGAAGATCGAGGCTGCGAGCACAGCGCTCGCCCCGCCCTTCAGCACGGCTGGGGCAAAGTCGTCCACGCTCCCTGCGCCGCCGCTGGCGATGACCGGGATGGTGACCGCCGAGGACACCGCCTTCAGGAGTTCGATGTCATAGCCCGCCTTGGTGCCGTCGCGGTCCATGCTGGTCAGCAGGATTTCGCCGGCGCCTTTGCTCGCGGCGAGGCGGGCGAAATTAACCGCGTCAATGCCCGTCGCCTCGCGGCCGCCCTTGGTAAAGATCTCCCAATGGTCGCCGGTGCGCCGCGCATCGATGGCGACGACGACGCATTGCCGCCCGGCCTTGGCGGCGCAGGCGGAAATGAGATCCGGATTGGCCACGGCGGCGGAATTGATGGCGACCTTGTCGGCGCCGGCCCTGA
>JBGSVY010000048.1:0-13203 GCA_041752715.1 Hyphomonas sp. | reverse complement strand
GAAGCCGTGCGCTGTTCCAGGCAAGGCCGGGCTCGGCGAGCCGCCGCGCCTCGGACTCGTCCTTCGCAGCAAGTGCAACAAGTCCGATCGCGCCATGCGGACGCGCCGCAAACAGACCTGGCTGGAAGGCCGAGCGATAGGCGGCGAGGGCCGCCGCCGCGCCACCCGGATTGAGGAAGTCGGCGAAGGCGAGCTTGACCCCGATCGCACCTGCAAAGGCTGCCGATTCAGGCGAGGAGCAGAGCATCCACAGGTCGGGCCGCGCGCCGGATGGGCGTGCACGTATCCCGTAGGCCCGGTGATCAACACCGATTTCTGCTTCGCCGCTCGCGTCCAGCAGCCAGTCCATCAACAGGCGCATCATGGACGGAAACGCCTGGGCACCGGGGCCAAGAAGGGCGGCCGATGTGCGCGGGTCCGCGCCCGTCGCCCGGCCGATGCCGAGTTCGATCCGGCCGGGAAGCAGCGCTTCGAGCGTACAGAATTGTTCGGCGACCTTCAGCGGGGAATAGTTCGGCAGCATCACGCCGCCCGAACCGAGCATCAGATGGGACGTGCGCTGCCCGAGCGCCGCAATCAGCACTTCGGGCGCGGTGCCGGCGAAACTGGCCGTGTTATGGTGCTCCTGCACCCAGAACGACCGCCAGCCTTTTCCATCAAGCGCAGCGGCGAGCGCGAGCGAATGGGCCAGCCCCTCGGCGCCGCTTTGCCCGCTGAACAACGGCGAGGGATCGAGAACGGACAGCAAGGGTTTCATGCGTGTCGTGATGCGTTAGATAGAGAGCTTGAGCAAGGAAAGGTTCAGTCGATGCGAAGGATTGCGGCGGCGCTTGTCGGCCTTTGTCTGATGGGAACGGCCTGCGCCGGCCGGCCGGTCTGGGGCCTCCCGGTTCAGGAGGTGTCCCGGGAGACCCTTGCGGACATCGCCCCTGCTGGCCGTCTGCCAGGTGCGGCGAAGCCCACCGCCTACCGCGTCAAGCTCGACATCGATCCCCGCCAGGCGCGGTTTTCCGGCGCGGTGGAGATTGACATCGCTCTTGAAAATGCCGCGACTGGTCTCTGGATACACGGCGATGACCTCGACATCGCCGCCGTCACCGCGACCGCAGGCGGCGAGACCGTGCCCGCGACCTGGACCGAAGTGCTCGATACTGGCGTTGCCTGGGTCGGCTTCCCGAAGCGGTTGACGGCCCGCGCGGTGACACTCTCGATCGCCTACTCGGCGCCCTTCGACCAGAATCTGGCCGGGCTTTTCCGCATCGATGCCGGCGGCAACGCTTACGCGCTCGCAAAATCCGAAAGCATCCAGGCCCGGCGTTTCCTGCCGGGCTTCGACGAGCCGGGGATGAAAGCCGTGTTTGATATCGAGATCACGGTTCCGGAAGGCATGCACGCCATCGCCAATACGCCGGAGATCGGGCGCGAGGCGGTCCGGCCTGGATACGAGACGATCAGGTTTGCCCGGACGCGGCCCCTGTCCACCTATCTCCTGTCCACCGCAGTCGGCACTTTCGACCGCGTGCCGCGCGCGCCGATCCCGCCGAGCCGTGTGCGCGACACGCCGATCCCGCTGACCGGATACACACGTGCCGGCAAGGGCAGCGAGCTGGATTTTGCCCTGTCCATGACGCCGGCGATGGTCATCGCTTTCGAGGAGATGCTCGGCCAACCCTATCCCTATGAGAAGCTCGACATCATCGCCGCGCCAGACTGGCCGTCCGGCGCGACCGAGCTTGCCGCCGCCATCACCTATCGCGAGGCGCGCATCCTGCGCGGCCCGAATGCCGGCCCCGCTTTCGTCCGTGGCCTGAAGGAAATCCATGCGCATGAGATCGCCCACATGTGGTTTGGGAATCTCGTCACGCCGCCCTGGTGGGATGACCTGTGGCTGAAGGAGGGCTTTGCAACATGGAGCGAGCCGGTCATTCTTTCGGCGCTGGAACCGGACGCCGGACATGACATGACGGCCGTCGCGACCGGCCTCACCGCGATGGCGCTCGACAGCCTCGCGGGCGCCCGTGCCGTCGCCGAGCCGGTGGCGCGCAACGAGGATATCCGTAACGCCTATGACGCGATCACCTATTCGAAGGGACAGGCCATCATCAGTATGGTTGACCAGGCTCTGGGGCCAGATGTGTTCCGGCCGGCGCTGGGGCGCTACATTGCTGCTTTCGAAGACAGGTCTGCGGACAATGCAGACTTCTTTGCCTCCATCAGCAAGGAGACGAAGGTAAGTCACGCTGGCGACATTTTTCGCAGCTTCGTAACGCAATCCGGTGTGCCCTTGATCGAAGCTGAGATCACGTGCCCACTCGGTGCGCCGCGCCTGACGCTCACCCAGTCGCGCTACCGTCCGCTCGGTTCGACTATCGATGCTGCCCGCACATGGACCCTGCCGGTCTGCGTTGCCTGGCGCGATGGCGCAAATCAGGGCGAGACCTGCACACTCATGCGCAGCGCTCAGGCCGTGGTCGATGTCAGGGGCGCGATCTGCCCGGATCTGATCATTCCGAATGCGCGTGGCGCGGGATATTATCGGTTTGATCTATCCCCGGCCCGTTGGGCCGAGCTGACGACTGCGCTCCGAGGCCTCACAGAGGCTGAGGCGCTGGTCACTGTCGACAGTGCGCAGGCAGCCTTTGAAGCTGGCCGCCTGCCGGCAGCGCAGTTGCGCGATGTGCTGAAGGCGGCCGCTGATCATCCGAGTGGATCGGTCGGTATCAGCATGTTGCGGAGCTACGAGAAGCTGTTGGCACTCCTCGTCGGCTCGCCGGCAGAGGGGCGGCTGAAGGCGTCAGCTGGCGCGTCCCTGTCGAGCCTTCGTGCCGAGGCAGAATCGGACGAGGAATTGCGAGCGAGACTTGCCGTGTTCGAAGCCAGCGCGCTTGAAGATGAGCGTGTGATCGCAGACCTCGAGACGCAGCTGAACGGTCTCATGGCTGGCACCGGTAACTTGTCGAGCGATCTTTATCGCGCTGCGCTTGGGGCGAGTTTCGCGACAGCCGATGCGGCCCGTTTCGACGCGATCCTCGCCGCACGGGAACGGCTGGATGACGCTCCCTTTTCGCAGGCGGTCTATGACACGATGGGGCGGGTCAAGTCGCCCGCACTTGCCGAGAAAGTACGTAGACTGATGATGAATGGCAGCCTCGGGCCTCAGGCAAGCTACGCGATCGCGTTCAGCCTGATGAACAATCCTGAGACCCGCGAGGAAACATGGGCCGCATTGAAGTCTGACTTCCCAGCTTTTCTCGCGGTGATCCCGTCCCAGCAACGCCGCAACACACCGCGCCTCGTTCGCAGCTTCTGCGATCCCGCAATAATTCCCGAAATCGAAGCCCTCTTCGCGGTGCAGGGACCGGAAGCCGCAGGACATGAACGCGCGCTCGCGGAGACCTCGGAGTCGCTCCGGCTCTGCGCCGCCCAGCGGGCGGCGACCCGGGAGGATATGGAAAATGCTTTCTAGAGCCGCGTTCAATTGATGCCTTCGCTGCGATATACGCCGGGCGTTTTTCCGGTCCACTTCTTGAACGCGCGAGAGAAAGCTGCCGCGTCCGAAAAGCCGACAAGGTAGGCAATCTCGTTGGCAGATGCCTTGCCTGCCCTGAGGTAGTCGATCGCGAGCCGCTGCCGAAGGTTCTTCAGGATGTCCGAAAAGGTCGTGCCTTCATCCCGCAATCGCCTGAAAAGGGTCTGCCGGCTGAATCCCAGTTCTTGTGCGATGTCCTCTGCGCTTATGTCGCCTTGATGCAACACCGTCATGAGGATCGCTTCGACGCGCCGTGCGGTGGTGCGTGTGAGGTCGAGCGACAAGAGGAGCCTGTCTGCACGTTCCGTCAGCATGCCGAACACGTAGGAAGGGTTCTGCGCGACGCGCCAGGTGAGCGCTTCTGGGTGCATCTCGAGCGCATTTCTGAGCGCATCGAATTCGAGGGGACACGCGAAGACGCGCTCATACTCGGCGAGATATGCGGGAGCCGGGTACGCGAACTGAACCGATAGCACCGGCGATTGGGCGAGGAATCGGCGCGGGCCGCACACGAGCGAGGCGAAGGCCATTTCAGTCAGTTCGCGGACTCCCTCCGGCGCCGGCCAGCGATCGATCAGGTATAGTCTGTCGTTCTCCGTCACGAGTTCGAACCGGCCCCCATCAATCGTCGTGTCGACTTCCATCGCGAGTCGGCCATAGCGGCGCAATTGCAGATAGGCCTCGCCGATCGTGGCCGACGCTTCCATGATGAGACCGACGATCGAGACGTCCGACATCAGGACCGTCTCCGCATAATGCAGCGCCAGGGCGGGATCGTCCAACATCGCTTTCGCCTCGCTTACGAGATCGAGATAAGCGGCTACGGGCAGGCGTGCATCGGGATCGGCCAGGGCCGCTGGATTGAGGCGGGCGCGGCAGGCGAGCTCGACGGGGTCTGCGCCTTGGCGCTCCGCGTACCGGATCAGCCCGTTGACGAGGCCTGCCGAGACGGTTGGCAGTGCCATTGCGCCGGTTCCTGTTACGAAGGATCAAGATGTCTGCAACGCGAGGATATAGCCACGCCTGCGATGGTCAACGACACTTTGCTCACGAAGCAAATTGAGGATGGCCTGCATGCAGAATGTGCTGAGTAGCGACAATTCCTATGGACTTTCGCCGCTGCGCTTATTGATCATGCGCGTTCCCTATTTCCTCACGGGCGTCCTCTTCACGATCACTGTATGGGGCACGCTGCTGGCGCATTGGGGATCGTTCGAGCCCATGGAGGGCGTGGCATATGCCTTCTGGGGCGCGCTGTCGTTGCTTGCGCTGCTGGGCTTGCGGTTTCCGCTCAGGATGCTGCCGGTTCTCCTGATCCAGTTTGCCTACAAGGCGATCTGGATCGCGGCCGTCGGTTATCCGCTGCAGGCGCGCGGGGAGCTGGACGCCGGCGGGCAGGAACTGCTGCAAGCGAACGCGATAGGGATCATCATCGATCTCATCGCCATACCATGGCTCTATGTCGCGAAGACATACATCATCGGCATCTTCACGTCAGGCAAGGAGCGCTGATCGCCGAGCGGGTCTGACCCGATTGCAGAAAGGCCTTAAGCCAATCGCGTTACGCGTTCTTGATGTTCATGCCGCCATCGACCGGCACATGCACACCGTTCAGAAAACTCGCCGCGGGCAGTACCAGCGACAGCGTCATGTGTGCCACCTCTTCGGGGATGCCATACCGGCGAAGCGGCACGCGGCGCTTGGCGTAGATCTCCTTGTGCTCGTCCGGGATGCCTGCCGTGATGCCTGTCGTGATCGGTCCCGGGCAGATGCAATTCACTGTGATACCCTCGCGGCCAAGGTCCACGGCGAGCCCCCGTGTCAGGCCGATCACGCCGTGCTTGGCGGCAACGTAGGGTGAATTGCCCGGCGTTGCGCCAAGTCCCTCCGTAGACGCAATATTGACGATCCGCCCCCAGCCATTCTTGCGCATGTAGGGCAGCGCTGCGCGGATGGCGCGTTGGTGGGATGTCAACATGACGTTGATACTCGGGGCCCAACTGTCCTCGTAGGACTCCTCGCCGATATCACCCGCCTTGGCGAAGCCGGCATTGTTCACGAGGATATCCATCCCGCCGAAATACGCAGCCGCCTCATCGATCACACGCTTGATCGCGGCCCCGTCGCCGACGTCCAGTGCCCAGCCGCGCACATGTTCGATTCCCGCCGCCTTGATCTCTGCGACGACGATGTCGACGTTTTCCTGCTTCAGGTCGGTGACGGCGACATTGGCACCCTCGCGCGCGAACAGGTGGGCCGTCGCGCGCCCCATGCCGCTCGCCGCGCCGGTGATCAGCGCGGTCTTGCCCCTGATCGATCGTGACAGCTCCACATAGGGTGGCTGGGTCATGGCATGGTCCTCCGTTTCTTGATCGTACCCGAAAAGTTGAGGCAGGGCCGACCGTCCGAGGTCACGATCCCGCGCACGAACACGAGCGAGCCGCCCTCGCGCAAAACTTCGCCCCTCGCTTCGACATATTCGCCGATACGCGGCCCATCGAGGAATTCCGACGTGAACGCGACCGTCAGGCCATACCCGCCCTGCAGCCCGTCATGGGCGATGGCGAACAGCGCAAAATCCGCAAACGCCATAAGGCAGCCGCCATGCATGACGCCGCCGGCATTCATGTGCTTGCGCGCCGCCCGGAAGGCCGAAACCGGCCCCGTCTGGTCGACGCGGAAATAGAACGGACCGGCGGTTTCGTACTCAAACGGCTCGTCCGGCCAGACCGTCCAGCCTGCAAATTCCCCGTCCGGGACTGTCATCGTCCGCATGGTGCGTCCCCCTGTCGTCTGATTGGGGCAACCATACCCCTCCGGCACCCTTCGACAAGCGTGCCGTTGCGGCATAAAGTGATGTCCAGAGCACTCACCCGGGAGACAAAACCCATGGCCTTCGATGCCGAAATCCGCGCCGCCCTGATCGAGCAGGTGCGCCGCTTCGTAACTGAGACCTGCGTGCCGATCGAGGCCGAGGTCGGCGAGACGGACGCCGTGCCCCAACGCGTGGTCGACCAGATGAAGCAGCTCGGCCTGTTCGGCATCGCGGTGCCGGATGAATATGGCGGGCTCGACCTCGACATGGAAACCGAATGCCTCGTCGCCTTTGAACTCGGGCAGACCTCCCCAGCCTTCCGGTCGGTAGCCGGCACCAATATCGGTATCGGCAGCCAGGCGCTGGTGTTGTTCGGCACCGAGGCACAGAAATCGAAATGGCTGCCTGGCATTGCTTCCGGCGACCTGATCGCGAGTTTTGCGCTGACCGAACCGGAAGCCGGTTCTGACGCCGCAAATCTCACCACGAAGGCCATCCGCGACGGCGATCATTACGTGCTGAACGGCACCAAGCGCTACATCACCAATGCCAACAAGGCCGACCTCTTCACCGTGATGGCGCGCACCGATCCCGCAACGCCCGGCGCAAAAGGTGTGTCGGCCTTCATCGTCGAGCGCGGCACGCCGGGTCTCTCGGTCGGAACGCCTGAGAAGAAGATGGGCCAGCAGGGCGCGCATATCTGTGACGTGATCTTCGAGAACGCCCGCGTGCCCGCCGAGAACCGCCTTGCCGCAGAGGGCGACGGCTTCAAGGTGGCCATGAGTGTGCTCGACAAGGGCCGCCTGCACATCTCGGCAGTGGCGACCGGCGTCTCGAAACGCCTGATCCGCGAGATGGTGAATTATGCGCTCGAGCGCAAACAATTCGGCAAGCCGATCATGGAGCACCAGCTGATCCAGGCGATGATCGCCGACAGCCAGGCCGAAACGTATGCCGCCGAATGCATGATCCTCGACGCCGCGCGCCGACGCGATGCCGGCGAGGACGTCACCATGCTCGCCTCGTGTACCAAGCTCTTCGCGACGGAAGCCTGCGGACGTGTCGCCGACCGCGCCGTGCAGGTCTTTGGCGGAGCAGGCTATGTCACTGATTACGGCATCGAGCGCTTCTACCGCGATGTGCGCATCTTCCGCCTCTACGAAGGCACCAGCCAGATCCAGCAGATCATCATTGCGCGGGAACTCGCCCGCGCCGCCAAGACAGGAAACCTCTGATGTTCGACCACGACCCCACAGACCCGCACGAACTCGGCCTGAATCCGGACCGCCTCGCGGCGATCCCGGCCTTCTTCAAGGCCAACTATCTGGACACCGGCAAGCTGCCCTGCATGGCGACGCTGATCTCGCGTGGCGGTGAAGTGGCGCACGAATCCTATAGCGGCACCACCGAAATGGGCGCTGGCGAACCGATTGGTCCGCACACGATCTTCCGCATTTATTCGATGACCAAGCCGATCACCACGCTCGCCATCATGATGCTGATGGAAGAATGCAAGATCCGGCTTGACCATCCGGTCAGCCGCTACATTCCCGAATACAAGAACGCCATGGTCTGGGATGGCGGCACGGCAGCGTCGCCGAAACTGCGCAAGCCCGACCGCGAGATTCAGGTGCTCGATCTTGTCACGCACACATCGGGCCTCACCTACGGCTTCTTGATGCAGGACGAGACAGACGAGATCTACCGCCGCGAAAAGGTCGGTCACCCGAAAGACACGCTGCAGGACATGGCCCGCCAGATGGCCCTGTTGCCGCTCGCCTTCTCTCCGGGAACGGAGTGGCGCTACAGCCACGCGACGGATGTGCTCGGTGCACTTGTCGAGATCATCTCCGGCCAGTCGCTTGATGAGTTCTTCCGTGAACGCATCTTCGGCCCGCTCGCCATGGTTGATACTGATTTCTGGGTGCCCGCCGACAAGATCCAGCGACTGATGGCCTGCTACCAGAAAGATGCCAAGACCGGAGAGACGACGCTCGCCGATCCAGCCGGCGCGGCCTCGCGGCTCTATGCAAAGCGCCCGAACCTCCTGAATGGCGGCGGCGGCCTTGTCTCCACACTGCGTGACTATCACCGGTTTTGCCTCATGCTCCTCCGCGGCGGATCGCTTGATGGCGCCCGACTGCTCAGCCCGAAGACGGTCGAGTTCATGCGGCAGAACCATCTGCCGGATGGCCAGACGATGCGCGGCATGGGCCGATCGGCCTTCACCGAAGTGATGGCCGATGGCGTGGGCTTCGGTCTCGGCGGCTCAGTCGTCACCGACATCGTGCAGACCCGCCAGCCCGGCAGCGACGGTACTTTCAGCTGGGGAGGCCTCGCCTCTACTTTCTTCTGGATCGACCCGGAAGAAGAGCTCATTGCCATCCAGGCGACGCAGTTGATGCCGTCCTCGACCTACCCGATGCGGATGCAGCTCCAGCAGCTCGTCTATGCGGCGATCGACTGGTGAGTGATTCGCCCAAGAATACGGTTCGCGAAGCGATCCTTGAACTGACGGTTGCGCGCGGCCCCGGCAAGACGATTTGCCCCACGGACGCTGCGAAAGCCGTGAGTGCAAGCGAATGGCGCAAGGTGCTCGCTGACGTCCGCGCCGAGGCGATCCGTTTGCACAAGGCAGGCGCGATCACAATCTATCGGAAGGGCAAGCCGGTCGAGAATCCGGAAACTTTCAAGGGCGTGTACCGGCTGGGGCTGCCGGCCCATGTAAGCAATGCCCAAGCCAACTGACCCCTTCCACGACTTTGTGACCGAGCTTTTCGCCCCGCTTGGCCCCGTCAGCATACGGCGCATGTTTGGTGGCGCCGGCGTGTTCAGGGAGAGCCTGATGTTCGCCCTTCTGGCCGGCGACACGATCTACCTCAAATCCGATGCGGCCTTGCGGGCCCGCCTCGTGGCGGAGGGCGGGGAAGCCTTCGTCTGGACACGGCCAGGCGACGGCAAAGCAATCGACATGGGCTATGTCAGCTTGCCGTCTTCGGCATTGGATGATCCGGAAGAAGCCAGCGCCTGGGCGCGGGCATCGCTCACGCTGGCGGCGGCCGCCAAGCGCAAGTGATCAGGCTGCTTCGGGTCTCTCCTGAGGCGCGTCAAGCGAAAACGCAAAGCCGGAAGACCCGTGTGCGCGCAGGTGCTGCAGGCGCTGCCAGCCATCTTCCAGCGTGAACTTTGCGCTGCGCGGGGCCCACCACATCACGAAGCCCGGGCCCTGGCTGCGGTCGATTTCGCCGGCAAGTCTTCGCATGCCGGGTGGATGGGTGCGTCCGCTATATGAAAACGCCTTGAGGTCTTCCAGCGAACGCCAGCCCGCCATGGTTGAGATGTCCGGCGCGGTCCAGTCTTCCGGATAGGGAAAAGCCTGCTGCAGGTCGCGCCACTGGCCATCAGCACACCGCAAGCCATGTTGATGCCAGATGAGGCCATCGAAGCTGTTCGCGTCGGCGAAAATCCGAGGCATGAGCGCCACAAAAACTTGCGCAAACGCGTTGCCGGGCTCGAAGGACCCGACCGGACGCGCGCAGTTGAAGTGTATCAATCTGTATTCCACGGTGTGTGTCCATCCTCAACAGGATCGACCTTAATCGAGGAATATTGAGCAATCTTTAAGAGAAAACAAGCTCTTCCCGGCTATCGGGGGTTACTTGCCCTGAAAGACCGCCTTGCGCTTCTGCAGGAAGGCCGTGACGCCTTCGGCAAAATCGCTTGTCCGTCCGGCCTTGCGCTGTGCCATGCGTTCAGCATGAAGTGCCGGTCCGAAATCGGTATCGCAGGCATCCCAGATCAGGCGCCGCGTCAGCGCGAGGGCTTCGGTCGGCCCCGAAGCGAGCTTTTCGGCCATATCCAGCGCGGTCGGCATCAGTGCATCATCCTCCACCACACGGTTGACGAGGCCCCAGGCAAGCGCCTGTTCAGCAGGCACTTTTTCCCCAAACAGCGCCATTTCCATGGCCCGGACCCGGCCGATTGTCTTGGCGAGCAGGTAGGTCGATCCGCCATCCGGCACGAGGCCGATCCGCCTGAAAGCCTGCAGGAAATAGCCCGACTTGCCGCAGATCACGATGTCGCCCATCAGGCCGATTGCGCAACCGACGCCCGCCGCAGCGCCATTGACGGCGGTGATCACCGGGTGCGGGTGGTTACGGATCGCCGTAACGAGCGGATTGTAGTGCGTGTCGAGGGCGCGGCCGGCGTCCGATTTCGAGCCGGGATGGCTGAGCGACGGGCCGCTGCCGGGCCCCGCACCCAGATTTGCCCCCGAACAGAAACCGCGGCCCTTGCCGGTCAGGATGGTGCAGCGGGCTTCATCCGCGGCGGTCTCGAAGGCGTGCAGCAATTCCTGCGCGGTATCGATGCCGCAGGCGTTCAGCGTCTTGTCGTCATCAAAGCTGATGATCGCGATGTTTCCGTCGCGCTCATAGGATATCTTCGCGTAGGCCATGGCGGACAGGCTCCCTCTGGTGGTTGCAACCAATTTACGGGGTTTGCAGGCCTTGTGAACGCCTCACGCCGGGGCAATCCAGCGCGAAACGCTTTGGCATTCGCGTGGCGCAAGCTAAACTCGCGCCAGCGCTGATGAACCCCGGAGAAGATCACATGGCCCTCGATATCGTTTCAGGCACTGGCATGAGCGGTGTGCTCGCGCGCCAGAAGGCGGCCCATTTGCGCGACGGCATCCCGTCGCTCGCCCGGCGCCTTGAATGGCTCGACAAGTCGATTGACCTGCTGGTCACGCATGGCGACGAACTGAACGAGGCGATGTGCGCCGATTTCGGACATCGCTCGAAAGACCAGTCGAACCTGACCGACATTGCCGGTTCGATCGGTGCGCTGAAGTTTGCCAAGAAACATGTCGCCAAATGGATGCGCCCCGAAAAGCGTGGCGTGGAGTTTCCGCTCGGCCTGCTGGGCTCGAAGGCCGAACTGCAGTTCCAGCCGAAGGGCGTCATCGGCGTCATCAGCCCGTGGAACTTCCCGGTGAACCTGACCTTCACGCCGCTGGCGGGCGTCTTCGCGGCCGGCAATCGCTGCATGATCAAGCCGTCGGAGTTCACCGAGGCGACCTCGGACCTGATGAAGACACTGATCGCGAAATACTACACCGAAGAAGAATGCGCCGTGATTACCGGCGGTCCGGACGTTGGCGCCGAGTTCACCAAGCTCGCCTTCGACCATATCCTCTTCACGGGTGCGACCTCGATCGCCCACCATGTCATGCGCGCTGCGGCCGACAACCTCGTGCCGCTCACGCTCGAGCTTGGCGGCAAGAGCCCGGTGATCCTGGGCCGTTCAGCCGACATGGACAAGGCGGCCAGCCGCATCATGGCGGGCAAGACGCTCAATGCTGGGCAGATCTGCCTCGCGCCGGACTATGCCTTCGTGCCGAAGGACCAGGCCGCCGCATTCACGGCTGCGGCGACGCGGGCCGTCGAGACGACGTATGCCTCCGGCCTCAAGGACAATGACGATTACACCTCGATCATCAACCAGCGCCATTATGACCGGCTGATGGGCTATGTTGAGGACGCACGCACCAAAGGCGCCAAAGTCATCGAGATCAACCCCAAGGGCGAGAACTTCTCGCAGCAGCCGCACCACAAGATGGCGCCGCACATCATTCTCGATCCGACCGACGACATGAAAGTGATGCAGGACGAGATCTTCGGGCCGATCCTGCCCGTGAAGACCTATGGCGACGCGAAGGATGCGATTGCCTACATCAACGCCCACCCGCGCCCGCTCGGCCTCTATTATTTCGGCGAGGATGCTGCAGAGCGCGACATGGTGCTGACCCGGACAACCTCGGGCGGCGTCACGGTCAATGATGTGATTTTCCACGTCGCGCAGGAAGACCTTCCCTTCGGAGGGGTCGGTCCGTCCGGTATGGGCAGCTATCATGGCCGCGAAGGCTTCTACGAGTTCAGTCACAAGAAGGCCGTGTACACACAGACCAAGAGCGAACTCCTCGCCATGATGCGCCCGCCTTACGGTGACAAGTTCCGGGCGCAGGTGAAGGGGCGCATGAAGAAGTAGGTCTGGTGCGCATAAGGCGCGGGGGCTCTCAACCCTTCAGCTTTGTCATCCCGGCGAAAGCCGAGACCCGATGCCCAAAGGTGTCACAGCTGGGGCCAATAATGCGCATTGATGATCTGGGTCCCGGCTTTCGCCGGGATGACACCGGAATTATAATTCCTCAGCCCTCGGACGGTGGTTCCCACAGCTCGATGGGGTTGCCTTCCGGGTCGTAGATGCGGGCGAAGCGGCCGGTTTCCGGCGTGTCCCATTCGGCGCGGGTCTCGATCCCGATATTGGCAGCGCGCAAGGCGTCCAGCAGCGCGTCAAGACCGCTGACCCGGAAATTGAGCATGAAGGCTTTTTCCGCTGGCCAGTAATCGGTCGCGGCCTTGAACGGCGCGAAGACGACGGGACCCGCCGCGACATGCCAGAACCAGTCGTCGTCCCGCTTCGTGCCGGAGCCGTCATGCCCCGGTCCGACGCCAAGATGGCGGTCATACCAGGCGCCGAGGGCGTCGGGGTCATTGGCGCGAAAGAAGACACCACCGATGGCAAGGACTGGCATGATACGTTCCCTGACGATACCGATCCGCTATTGAAGAGGCCTCAGCGCTTCTTCAGGAAGGACGGCACGTCGTCGCCGAAGCCCTTCACCTTTTCCGGCGCGGGCGCGAGGATCGGATCGTCATCCTTGCGCTTGTAGTCGCGCGAGCGGTCGCGGCCCTCGTTGCGGTCAGCCTTGGGGCGATCGGACGTCACGGTTTTCTCGACACGCGGCTGGTCGCTGCGCTCACGGCGCTTGTCACCGCGCGGGGCGCGCTCGCGCTTC
>JBGSVY010000047.1:0-5520 GCA_041752715.1 Hyphomonas sp. | reverse complement strand
ATCGAACTCAGGCGCCGGGCCGTCAGCTTGCCCCGCGTCTTGCGGCTGCCCGGGCGGGTCTGGGGCATGACGCTCGCGCATGTTGGCCTCGGCCTGTTCGTTATCGGCGCCGTAGTCGAAACCACCGCGCGCTACGAGGCGACCCTCGCGCTGCCCGTCGGCGGTTCAGGAGAGGTCGCAGGCTGGACGATCACGCTGGACGAGATCAGCGCCATTGAAGGCCCCAACTGGTATGCCGACAAGGCCGTCCTCACCGCGCGCCGGGGCAATTCCGAGGCCGTCCTCAAACCCTCCAAGCGCTTCTACCCCGCCGCCATGATGCCGACGACCGAAACGGCCATCCACAAGACCGGGTCCGGTGATCTCTACGCCGCGCTCGGCGAGCGCCGCGATGTCGCTGGCGAGGCGCGCTGGGTGTTCCGCGTCTATTTCAACCCGCTCATCGATATCCTCTATCTCGGCGTCCTCCTGATGGCGCTCGGGGGACTGTTCGCCGTCTGGCCACGCCTGTCGGCCCGCAAGGCGCCTGTGCCGATCGCCACGCCAGATGCAGAGCCCGCCGCGTGAAAGCCCTTCTTGCCGCCGTGTTCTTCGCCTTCGCCGCAGAGACACCGCTGCCGGATCCCGCCGACGAAGCCCGCGCGCAGGCCCTGATGCGCGAGATCCGCTGTGTCGCTTGCGAAAATGAACCTGCCTCCCAGTCTGCCGCCCCGATCGCCGAAGACATGCGCATCCGCATCCGCGAGCTGGTGGCGGAAGGCCGTACCGATGCCGAGATCCGCGACTGGTTCGAAAGCCGGTATGGCGAGTTTGTTCTGTTCCGCCCGCCCGCCCGAGATGCGTGGGGCTGGCTGCTTTGGGGCGCTCCGTTCGCCTTGCTCGCGCTCGGCGGCCTGATTGTCTGGAATATCGCCATCACACGGCGCGGCGCTGCGCCACCTCCGGATATCGAGGCGCCCTGAGGGGGCACCTTCACGCGATTGCGATGCGGCCCGCTCTTGCAGCGCCCCACTGACATGGCCACCTTGCCCGTTAACCCAAGGAGCGCGCCATGCCTGAGCAGGAACGAACCGAGTTTCCCGGCCATGACGGCGGCCTTCTCGCAGCACGCATCGAGCGGCCTTCCGGGCCCTTGCGCGGCTGGGTCCTGTTTGCCCATTGTTTCTCCTGCTCCAAGGATATCAGCGCCGCCCGCCAGATTGCCGGGGCGCTGGCCGCCGCGGGCCTCGGCGTGATGCGCTTTGATTTCACGGGCCTTGGTCATTCCGACGGGGATTTTGCCAACACCAATTTTTCCACCAATGTCGAGGATCTCGTGGCCGCGTCCCGCTGGCTCGCCGCGCGTCATCCCGGTCCGCAAGTGCTGGTCGGTCATTCGCTCGGCGGCGCAGCAGCGATCGTGGCCGCACATGAGCTGCCGCATGTCAGCGCCGTTGCCACGATCGGCGCACCGGCCGACGCAGCGCATGTTGTCGAGGCCTTCAAGGCACACGTCGACGCGATCGAGACGCATGGCGAAGCAGAAGTCAGCCTTGCTGGGCGTCCTTTCCGCATTCAGAAGCACTTCCTTGACGACGTGCGCGGCGCCAAGGTGACCAAGGCGGCAGAAGGCCTGAAGCGGCCGCTTCTCATCCTGCATGCGCCGCTCGACGCGTCGGTTGGCATCGACAATGCGACGCGGTTGTTCGTTGCCGCGAAACATCCCAAATCGTTTCTCAGTCTCGATACCGCCGACCACCTTCTGACGCAGCCTGCGGATGCCCGCCGCGCCGGCAACCTGATCGCCGCCTGGGCGGCTGCCTATCTCCCCGCGACCGATCGCCCGGTGCCGGAAGGCGCAACCACGGACAAGACCGTGCGCGTGACCGAGACCGGCCGGGGCGCCTACGAAAACAGCGTCGAAACCGGCGTTCACCGCTTGATTGTCGACGAACCGGCCAGCCTCGGGGGCGGCAACCGGGGCCCGGACCCCTATGCCCTGCTTGGGGCGGCCCTTGTCGCCTGCACATCCATAACGCTGCGGATGTATGCTGACCGGAAGGGCTGGCCGCTGGAACAGGTCGCGGTGGCCGTCAGGCATTCGCGCGAACACGCAGCCGATTGCGCACAATGCGAGGAGGGCGTGCCGGCAGACGTCTTCGAGCGCGCGTTAACCCTTTCCGGGCCGCTGGACGCGGATCAGAGGCAACGCCTGCTCGAAATTGCCGACAAATGCCCCGTCCATCGCACCCTCGAGACGCCGGGACTCGTACGGACGACTCTTTCGACCTAACTGTCTTTTAATGACCACATTTCTTGTGGCATCATTAAGGTTCAACCACATGCAATCGCGATTGCAGGCTAATTCTATCCCGGAGATCTAAATGCGGACGTTCGGCATCTCTACGCAGGCACTTATCGCCGCCGCTTTCGGCGCCGCCGTCATGGGATCGGTTGTCGCCGTTCCGAAATTCTTCGCGCAGGAGGCCGGCGCCCAGGCGATTGCCATCGCCCCGCCGGCAGGTGCCCCGCTCAGCTTCGCCGATCTCATCGAAAAGGTCGAACCCGCCGTTGTCAGCGTCAACGTGATTTCGAGCCAGGAAGTCAGCGGCCTCAGCGGCGTCGATCAATTTCTTGAACAGTTCCGTGGCCGTCCGGAATTTGATGAATTTTTCCGCGAGCGCGGCGAAGGCGAGCCTCAGGGCCCCACCAGCCGCGAGGCGCGGTCGCTCGGGTCCGGTTTCTTCATCTCGGCGGATGGCTATATCGTCACCAACCACCACGTCATCGACCGGGCAACGAAGATCCAGGTCGTCCTGACGGATGGCACCGAACTCGAAGCCGAACTTGTCGGGTCGGATCGCCAGACCGACCTTGCCGTGCTGAAAGTCAAGGAAAAGGGCACCTATCCCTTTGTCAGCTTTGGCAATTCCAGCGCCATGCGCAAAGGCGACTGGGTCGTCGCGCTGGGAAACCCGTTCGGCCTCGGCGGGACCGCGACGGCCGGCATCTTGTCTGCGGACAATCGCGAACTTGGCGGGAACAGTCCTTATACTGACTTCCTCCAGATCGACGCCTCGATCAATCGCGGCAATTCCGGCGGCCCGACCTTCGACCTCTTTGGCAACGTGATCGGCGTCAACTCGCAGATCCTGTCGCCCACCGGCGGATCGGTCGGCATCGGTTTCGCCATTCCGGCCGAGCAGGCAAAGGAAATCTCGGACACGATCATCAAGAGTGGCCGCGTTTCGCGCGGCTGGCTCGGTGTGTCGATCCAGGACCTGACCGACGAGATCGCGGAATCTCAAGGCATCAAGGAACCGAAAGGCGCCCTCGTCTCCGACGTCACGCTGGGCAGCCCGGCCGAAAAGGGCGGACTGCGCCGCGGCGATGTGATCCTCTCCGTCAACGGACAGAAAGTCACCGACGCGACCTCGACCACCCGCCTCGTCGGCAAACTGATCGCCAACACGTCCAACAAGTTTGACATCCTGCGCGGCGGCCGCCAGCAGACGATCAGCGTCACGGTTGGCGAGCGGCCGGATGATCCGAACGCCGCCTTCGCGGCTCCCGGCGCGCGTCCCGATTCAGGCCCGGGCCTGCGTACCCAGCCTGGCACAATGTCGGATGAGCTTGGCGCCCGGCTGATCCCGATGGATGAGGAAACCCGCGTCCGTCTTGGCCTTCGATCTGGCGAGACAGGGCTGCGCGTGGTTGAAGTCACGGCCGATGGCGTGCTGCAAAAGGCAGGGCTTGAGCCCGGCATGGTGATCCTTGAAGCCAATGGCCGCCCGGTGCCCTCTGTCGACGAGCTTCAGCGCGCGTTGAACGAGGCGCGCGCCAATAACCGCACGAAGGTGCTGATCGCAATCCGCGTCGGTCAGGTCACCCGCTACCTCACGATCGACCTCGCGGCCAAATAGATGACCACGGAGATTCTCATGGCTGACGCTGCGATTGCCCAGGATGCCCTCTCGGTCCTCCTCATCGAGGACGATCACGAGATGGCACAGTTCATCGTACAGGTTCTGGAAGACGCGGGGCACAAAGTGTCTCACGCCAAGGACGGTGAGGCAGGTCTTGCGCGCGCGCGGGCCGAGGATTTCGACACGTTGGTCGTCGACCGCATGTTGCCGATGAAAGATGGCCTGACGCTCGTGAAGGAGTTCCGGGCGGCGGGTGGCACAACCCCGGTGCTCTTCCTCACCGCGCTCGGTGATGTTCCGCACAAGGTTGAGGGCTTGAAGGCCGGCGGCGATGACTATCTCGGCAAGCCGTTTGCCTCGGCAGAACTTGCCGCGCGCGTCGAAGCGCTCGGACGCCGCCAACCCAGCAGCGAACAGCAGGTCACGGCCCTCAGCGTTGGTGATCTCGAAATGAACCTGCTGACCCGCAAGGTGAAGCGGGCCGGCAAACGCATCGACCTTCAGCCCCGCGAATTCCGCCTCCTCGAATACCTGATGCGCCATGCGGGCCAGGTTGTGACCCGCACGATGCTGCTCGAAAAGGTCTGGGATTATAACTTCGATCCGCAAACCAATGTCATCGACGTGCACATCTCGCGCCTGCGGGCCAAGATCGACAAGGACTTCCCGGAGCCCCTGTTGCAGACTGTCCGCGGCGCAGGTTACCGCTTGCAAGCCTAGACGGACGCGTGCGCGGCTGGCACCAAGCAGCCATGAAGCTGCCGGAAAAGCTGTCCCGCGAACATTTCATGGCCGCGCTGCCCCACGCCTGGCCCGCCTGGGCGCGTGTGCGTGTGCCGCCAGGCCTGCTCGCCCGGCTGGGTGTGCCGGTCTTCCTGCGCACCACCACGTTCAAGCTGACGCTGCTCTATAGCGGCATGATCGCTGCCTTTTCGGGCGCGCTGCTGGTCTATCTCTATTATTCGACGGTCTATTATATCAGCGCTGAGGCCGAGCGGCGCATCACGGTCGAATTCGATCAGCTGTCGAATGCCTACCGTGACGGTGGCATGGACCGGCTCAGCCAGTCGGTCTTCGAACGGATGATCCTGACCGGTTCGCCCTTCTTTTATTATCTTGAAGACTCAGGTGGCCGAAAGATCGTTGGCCACTTCCCGGGACTCCCGGATGCAGCGCCGGAATCCGGTTTCCGCTCGATCGACTTTGACTATGAATTGCCTCAGCCCGATGGCACAGTCTCCAAGCGCCCCGCCACCGGCCGCATCGTCCGCCTGCGCGATAATGGCGGCGCGCTTCTGATCGCTTTTGACGCTGCCCAGCAGACCGTGATCGTCGACCGGATTCGCAGCGCCATCTTCATCGCGATGCCGATCGCGCTCGTCCTGTCGCTTGTCGGCGGGCTGGCCATTTCGCGCGGTGCGGCCCGGCGCGCGGATGAACTTGCGCGCACTGCCGAGGCCGTGATGGGCGGCGAGCTTGGCCGTCGTGTTCCCGTCCGGGGAACGGGCGACGAATTCGACCGGCTCGGCCAACGCCTCAATGCCATGCTCGACCAGATCCAGAAGCTCATCGAGTCCTCGCGCAATACCGGCAACGCGATTGCCCACGACCTGCG
>JBGSVY010000046.1:0-17267 GCA_041752715.1 Hyphomonas sp. | reverse complement strand
GCTCGCAACACCGCGCATCATCCGCGTACGAAGATCAGCAGAAATCAGGTTTGCCATGTCAGATACCTCCTGAAACTGTGAATCACAGTTCGAGGGAGCTGGGAATCTGTTTGATTCACTCAGTCCGCACGGTGCTCTAGTCGTTGACGAGGCGCTCTGCGTCAACCTGCACCGCGCCGTAGTCCACCTTGCCCGTGCCAAGCACGGGGATCGTCCGGCCACTGAACACCCGCCGGGGCACGGAGATTTCCGGCACGCCGTGCCGCTGGGCCCAGGCGAGGATCGCATCACGGTTGCAATCGGGCGCGTCACTGAGGAGCACGACCTGCTCACCCTTGCGCGGATCGGGCAGCGTGACGGCGGCGTGGAGGTTGTCCGGCCAGACCGCGCTGGCGCAGTTTTCGACAACCGCAAGCGACACCATCTCGCCGCCAATCTTGGTAAATCGCTTCACCCTGCCGAGGATCCGGATACAACCTTCTTGATCAATCGCGCAGATGTCGCCTGTGTCGTGCCATCCATCCGCCGGTCTTTCCAAGACGCCGGGATTGGCCGGACGCAGGTATCCGAGCATGATGTTCGGGCCGCGGATATGCAGCCGCCCGCCATCCGGAATGCCGTCAACCGGCACCAGTTTGGATTCCATGCCGCTCATCAGCGTGCCGACGGTTCCCGGCCGGTTGCGTTCGATCTGGTTGGCGGCGACCACTGGCGAGGCTTCGGTCGCGCCATAGCCCTCAAGGATTTCGATGTCATACTTGCGCTTCACATAGGCGCGCGTCTCGTCCTTCACGCGTTCTGCGCCGCATACGGCAAGGCGCAGCGTGTCAAGGTCCCCCTCGTCGCCCGTCCGTGCGTACTGGGAAATGAATGTATCGGTGGCCAGCAGGATCGTCGCGCCATTCGCCCGGATCCGGCGAACGATTTCCTTTGGCTGTAGCGGCGAGGGATGGAACAGCACCTTGATGCCGGCGACGATCGGCAGGACCATGCCCACCGTCAAACCAAAACAGTGAAACGTCGGTAGGGGGTTGAACAGAATGTCCGTCTCCGGACTAAGCCCGATATGGGCGCGCACCTGCTCGACATTCGCCATGATGTTCTCATGGCTGAGCACGACTCCCTTAGGTTCGCCTTCGGTCCCCGACGTGAACAGGATCACGGCAGGCGCGTGGCGGCCCGGATGGGCGCTCACAAGGCCTGGCAGCAACGTTCCCGCGACAGCCGCCAGCTTGTTTCCGAGCGACAGTGATTCGCGCACATCCTCGAGGTAGATGACCTCCGCGACCTGTGAGAGTTCGGCAACCAGCGTGTCCAGGCCGCCCAATTCGACAAACTTGCGCGCGGTGACGATCCGCTTGACCTTGGCGGCCTTCAGGGCCGCCTTGAGGTTGCGGGCGCCAGCGGTAAAATTCAGCATGGCCGGCACGCGCCCGTAAGCGCTGAGGGCATAGAATGCGACCGTCGTTCCGACACCCGTCGGCAAAAGGACGCCGATGGCGTCGCCCGTCCGCGTGCCCTTCTTCAGCGCTGAACCGAGGCCGAAGGCCGCCCGCATGATCTCCTTGTAGGAGAGTTCGCGTTCGTCACCGTCCACGATGATCGTGCGGCGCGCGCCAAACTCGCGCGAGGCGCGAACAAGGGCCGAGAAGACGGATATCCGGGTGCGTTCCCGCCGAAAGGGGAGCGGCGCCGGAACAGGCGTCGTGATCATTTGCTGCATGCAGGACCGCTTCTCTGGCAGACTCTACGTTTCCTCTGTCACATTCTGTCACGAAGCGTCATTCGTGCAACACATATTGCCAGTCTGCCATGCGCGACAGGTTGGCTGATGCCTTGATGAAACCAACAGACGCGTCCATCTTGCCGCAATGACAAAATTGATCGATCTCACGGCCAACCCGCCGCGCCCGCGCCACCCGGAAAAGCAGGGCCGCCCCGACACACCGATCCTGCGCAAGCCGGACTGGATCCGCGTCAGGGCGCCGACATCGCCGGGCTATGCGGTGACCCGGAAGATCGTCGAATCGAAGGGGCTCGTCACGGTTTGCCAGGAGGCCGGCTGCCCCAATATCGGCGAGTGCTGGGACAAGAAGCACGCCACGATGATGATTCTTGGCGATGTGTGCACGCGCGCCTGCGCCTTTTGCAACGTTGCCACGGGAAAGCCCAAGCCGGGTGTTGAAGCCGACGAGCCGCGCCGGGTGGCCGAGGCCGTCGCGGAAATGGGCCTCAGCCATGTCGTCATCACGTCGGTCGACCGGGACGACCTCGCCGATGGCGGCGCGCAGCACTTCGTCGACGTAATCCACGCAATTCGTGCGCGGTCGCCGGGAACCACCATCGAGATCCTGACCCCAGACTTTCTGCGCAAGGACGGAGCAGAGCTTGCCGTCATCGACGCGCGCCCGGACGTGTTCAATCACAATCTCGAAACAGTGCCGCGCCTCTATCTTTCAATCCGCCCCGGTGCGCGCTATTTCCATTCGCTGCGGCTGCTCCAGAAGGTCAAGGAACGCGACCCCTCCCAGTTCACCAAGTCTGGCCTGATGGTTGGCCTCGGTGAGACGAAGGAAGAGGTGATGCAGGTCATGGACGACATGCGTGCGGCCGATGTCGACTTCCTGACCATCGGCCAATACCTGCAGCCGACCCGCAAGCATGCGGCCGTCGACCGCTTCGTGACGCCGGACGAGTTCCGGTCGCTGGAAGAGATCGCCCGCTCGAAAGGCTTCCTGATGGTCTCGGCCAGTCCGCTCACACGCTCCAGCCACCATGCCGGTGAAGACTTTGCGCGCCTCAAGGCCGCCCGGCTCGCAAAACAAGCCGCTGGCGCGCCGGTTTAGCCTGTGCCCCGCTTCACAAAGTCGGTCCGCGTGCCGTACAGGCCGGATGAGGCGTTTTCGCTGGTCTCCGGGATCGGTCAGTATCCCGATTTCATCAAATGGATCACGGCCTTGCGTGTCAGCGGATTGCAGGAGACCCTGCCAGGGCAGCTTGAGAGTGTCGGCGACGTCGTCGTCGGCTTCAAGGGCTTCATCGAACGCTTCTCGACCAAGGTCGTTGCCGATGCCAACCAGCGGACCGTATCGGCGTCCCTGATCAAGGGACCGTTCAAGCGATTGCACGCGATTTGGACGATCGCACCGCTCGATCGCGCGGGGTGCGACATTACGCTCGATATCGATTATGAGTTCCGTAATCCGCTCGTCGCGATGTTGGCAGCCGCCAACCAGTCGCTCGCTGTGGACCGGATTCTCGCCGCCTTCCTCTCTGAAGCGCAGCACCGTTTCGGGCAGCCCGCCCCCACACCTACCGGAGCTGCGCCTGAATGAGGCTGAGCGCCGTCTCGACGGAGGCCATCCGGATTGCGTCGCGGCCGATCTCGCCAAGCTGGAGGTGTTCATGGATGATCGCGCGGTTCTCCCGCGCGCAGGCAATGTGCACGGTGCCGACCGGCTTCATCTTGGTGCCGCCGCCCGGGCCTGCGACGCCGGTGATGCCGACGGCAATGTTGGCCCGGCTGGCCTGAAGCGCGCCTTCGGCCATCATCCGGGCAACCGGCTCCGAAACGGCGCCATAGTCCGCCATGGCGTCGCCAGGCACACCGAGCATCTCTTCCTTTGCGCGGTTCGAATAGGTGACGAAGCCGCGCTCGAAAACGCTCGATGATCCGGGGATCTCGGTGAGCAGGGCGGCGAGCAGGCCGCCCGTGCAGCTTTCGGCCGTCGCGATCTTCAGGCGCGCCTGCTCGGCATCATCGAGGATCAGCATCGCAAGGTTGCGCAAGCGTTCGGAGAACATGCACGAAGCCTTACCGGCTGCAGCGCGCCGCGCAAGCCCATTGAAATTGCGCGTCGCCTGCCGCATGACTTGGGTTGAAGCTGGGGGCGTCAGGCGCGATGAGCGAAGCCGAGATAACGGAACAGATGGTCCTGATGATGGACCTCACACTTGCCGGCGTCTCGGTGCTGTTTTCGATCGTATCGGCCTATATTCTCGCTTTATACTTCTTCCTGCGGGACGCGCCTTTCGGCCTGAAACTCATCGCATTCGTGCTGTTCAGCCTGACCTTCGTCTTTCTCTGCATTTTCGCCGCAAACTGTTTCAGCCACTCGGCGTCGTTGCAGGCGGCGCTCGTCGAACTGGGTCAGGCCACGGAGCTCTCGGCCGTCGGCCGGGCTGCCGTGGAGCCGCGGCTTGTTGATCGCGCTGCGCTCGACGAGACGATCCAGTTGATCACATGGATCGGCATGGCGCTGTTCTATCTCGCGCTGACCTACTTCACCTTCCTGCACAACTGGCGCGACCATGTCCCGCTGCTGAAGCCGGTGCGGCAGAACACCTAGTGGCCGGTGAAGACCGGGTCGCGCTTCTCGATGAAGGCCGCGGCGCTTTCCTTCGCATCGTCCGTCTGCATCAGCTTGCGGATTTCATTGATCGCCCACTTGCCGGTTTCGCGCCAATCAGGATCGAGCGTCCGGCGCAGGCCGGCTTTCAAGGCGCGTACGGCCTGCGGCGGGTTTGCGGCGATCTTCTCGGCGATGCCGAGTGCGGTCGGCAGAAGGTCCGCTTGCGGCACGACCCGGCTGACGAGTCCGATTGCCCTGGCTTCGGCCGCATCGATGATGTCCCCGGTAAAAAGCAACTCGCTCGCCTTTTCACGGCCGACAAGTTGCGCCAGTCGGCCGAGGCCCGGCGCATCGCAGCAGAGGCCGCGCTTGACGAAGATCTCGCCCCATTTTGCCGTGTCGGCCATCACGCGGATGTCGGCCATCAGCGCGAGTTCTGCGCCCCAGCCGAGCGCGAAGCCGTTGATCGCCGCAATCACAGGAATGTCCGTATGCAGAAGTGCGTCTGCGGCCGGCGTGAGGCCGCCCGTCCGCTTGGCGCGTTCGGCCATCTCCGGCGTGGAAGGCGCCCCTTTCGAGAGGATCTGCTTGACGTCGTCACCTGAACAGAAGGCCCGTTCGCCGGCCCCTGTAATCACGATCGCCCGCGCCTGCGAGGCGCGCACGGCGTCTTCGAGCGCCATGTAAAGCGCGTAGTCCAACGCGTTCATCGCCTGGGGCCGGTTCAGTGTGAGAAGGGTGACGTGGCCGCGATGCTCGGCGATCAGGATGTCGGACATGAAAGGCCTCCCCGGTTCTTTTGCCGGAGAGTGTCATGAAGCGGGCAGGGTGCAAATGCTTCCGCAGCGTCAGAGCAGGGAAGCCATCACCGCGATGGCTTCCGCCGCAATCCCTTCCCGCCGTCCGGTGAATCCAAGCCCCTCGGTGGTCGTCGCCTTGACACTGACGACTTCGAGCGGAAGGCCCAGCAGGCGAGCGGTGCTTTCGCGCATGGCTTCCCTGTGCGGCTTGATCTTCGGCGCTTCGCAGATCAGCGTGATGTCACAATTGGCGATCCGGTAGCCGCGGGCGAGGGCCAGATCCTGCGCCGCCTTGAGGAAGATCGCGCTATCGGCGCCGCGCCATTGAGGGTCGGACGGCGGGAAATGATCACCGATATCACCGAGCGCCATCGCGCCGAGAATGGCATCGGTGAGGGCGTGCCAGGCGGCATCGGCATCTGAATGGCCTTCGAGTCTGGCGGCATGCGGGATTTTCACGCCGCACAGGGTGACATGGTCTCCGGGTTCGAAGCCGTGCACGTCGAAGCCTTTGCCGACGCGGGGAATAGCGGTTGCGGGCGCGTTGAGGCGGCTCACCAGGTCGAAATCCTCCGGGTAGGTTATCTTGTGCAGACGAGCGTCGCCGGGCACCAGCGTCACGCGCGCGCCAAGGCTTTCGACTGCGGCAAGGTCGTCGACTAGGTCCGGACCCGACGCCGCAAGCGCTCGCCGGATCAACCCCAGCCGGAACGCCTGCGGCGTCTGCACACGGTAGAGGCCGTCACGGTCAACGGTCTCGAGCCGGTTGCCGCTCGACCGCTTGAGCGCATCGGCAACGGGCAGGGCAGGGGCTGCCGCATCGGCGCCATCGAGCGCGTCCAGCAGCGCCGTGATCATACCGGCCGAAAGGCCCGGGCGTGCCGCATCATGGATCAGCACTTTGGTATCATCAGGTCCGTCGAGCGCGGCGAGCCCGTTCCGGACCGATCCTGTCCGGGTCTCTCCAGCTGGTGTCCAGGCGAGGCGAGGGTCCGCATGGGCCATATCGCTCGCCTCTGGCTCGCCAACGACGACCACGCGGGACATGCCGCCGTGCGCCAGAAAGGCGTCGATCGACCAGTCGATCACCCGCCGTCCGCCCAGCATGACCCACTGCTTGGCAAGGGTCCCGCCAGCCCGCAAACCGCGGCCGCCGGCGACAATAATGGCAACAGACTCAGTCATCTGGGCGGTTGTAGGCGAGGCCACGCTCGATGGCCATCCCGCCGCGCGCCATGCCGGTCAAACCCGTTGCACGTCTATTGTGCGCTTGCGAAAAGGAAAAAACTAGGGATGATGAATTCATGACCAATTTTCAGGCACCTCGCGTCTGGTTGGCGCCCATGTCCGGCGCAACGGATGCGCCCATGCGGCGTCAGGCCGTCAGGTTCGGGGCGCCTGCCGTCGTGTCCGAAATGGTGGCTGGCGAAATGCTGGCCCGGGCCCGGCCAGACGTCGTCCGCCGCACCTGCCGGCATGAGGGAAACGGGGCCTGGATCGTCCAGCTTGCCGCCCGCCGGCCGGAGGACATGGCCGCCGGCGCAGCCCTTCTCGCCGAGGCCGGCGTGGATGTGATCGACATCAACATGGGCTGCCCCTCGAAACAGGTCACCGGCGGCCAGTCAGGGTCTGCGCTGATGCGTGACCTGCCGCTCGCGCGCGACATCATTCTGGCGGCCATCGCTTCGGCGGCAGGGCGTCCCGTCACGCTCAAGATGCGGCTCGGCTGGGACGATGACAATCGCAATGCACCCGAACTCGCCGTCATCGCGGAAAGCTGCGGCGTGCAGATGTTGACGGTCCATGCCCGCACGCGCTGCCAGTTCTATGCGGGCCGGGCCGACTGGGCGGCGGTGAGGCGAACAGTCGATGCGGTGAAACTGCCCGTCATCGTCAATGGCGATATCGTTGATACTGCAACCGCGACGGCGGCCCTGCTGGCGTCTGGTGCGCACGGTGTGATGATCGGGCGCGGCGCGATGGGGCGTCCTTGGCTGCCAGCCGAGATAGCTGCGGCGCTCGATGGCCGGGCGTTCAGGCGTCCCGATCTGGAGACCCAGTTCGACAGCCTGAGGGCTCAGATTGCGGATTCGATTTCACTCTATGGCGCATCGCTAGGCTTGAGGATGGTACGCAAGCATGTCGCGGCCGCGATCGACGCGGTCGACCTGCCGCTGAGCGATGCCGAGCGCCGGTCTCTTCGCGCCCGGCTTTGCCAGATACCGGACGCGCCCGCGCTCGTCCGGGCCCTTGAGACCATCTACCTTCATCATGCCCTCGCGGAGGTCGACTGACCCATGAGCACCATCGCTGCTTCGCCCGCCGAAACCCTCGCCGACCTCTCGCCGGTCTCGCTGCTCCTGATCGATGCGCGCCGGCGCGTCATCGAGGTGAACCCGGCTGCGGAAAGTCTTTTCCAGACCTCTCGCCGTTCGCTCATCGACCGGCCTCTGAGCGAAATCGTCTTCCACGACTCGCCACTCTTTGAGCTGATCGATTGCGCCGAACGCGAGGCCGGTGACATCACGGCTCCCGGAACGCCCATCGCTGGCGCATCGCTGCCGGCCCGCGTCATCTGTGATGTCCGCATTCGCGCCTCGGGACGCGATGCCTTCGTGCTAGCCCTGATCGTCTCGCCGACACGCGATGCCGGCGAGACAGTCGCAGGCGCAGCTGGCTTCGGCCGCATCCTCGGCCATGAAGTGAAGAACCCGCTCGCTGGGATCATCGGCGCCGCGCAGCTTCTGCAGCGGCAGGCCCAGCCGGGCCAGGCCGAGTTGCTCGAGATCATAAAGGACGAAGCCCGCCGGATCGAACGCCTCGTCAACCGGCTGTCCGCCTTCGAACTCTTTTCGGCGCCGCGCATGCAGGCCTGCAACGTCCACGCCCTGCTCGACAAGGTGCTTGCCGCTGAGCGTGTGGCCGCTGCCGGGAAGGTCGACTTCGTGCGCGATTTCGATCCCTCTCTGCCACACATCCAGGGCGATCCTGATCACCTCCAGCAGGCCTTCCAGAATATCGTTCGCAATGCTGTCGAGGCCGCCCATGAAGCAGGAGGCCGCGGCATCGTAACGATCCGCTCCCAATACGCGGCAGGCCTTGCCATGCGTCAGGCGCGTCTCGGCGCGGGCCTCCGGCGGGCGATGATGATCACGATCGAAGACAACGGCAACGGGATTCCGCGCGAGCGCCAGGCCACCATATTCGACGTCTTCCAGAGCACGAAATCCGGAGGGCGCGGCCTCGGGCTATCGGTCGTGAGTGAAGTTGTTTCTGCACATGGCGGTCAGATCCGCGTGGACAGCCAGCCGGGCTCGACACGTTTCACCGTCCTCCTGCCAATTGGAAAAGGCGCCCGCAATGGCTGAGAAAACCGTCCTGCTTGCTGAAGACGATGCCAGCATCCGCCATATCGTGAACCAGACGCTCGTATCGGCCGGCTACGAGGTGCGTGCTACAAGTTCGCCGGATGCGCTCCAGCGCTGGGTGCGCAATGGCGAAGGCGATGTGGTCGTTACAGATGTCTATCTTGGTGACACGTCGGTCTTCGATCTCTTGCCCTCGATGAAACTCGCCCGGCCCGACCTCCCGATCATCGTGATGAGCGGACAGAACACGATCTTGACGGCCGCGTCCGCCGCCGAGCACGGCGCCTTCGACTACTTGCCGAAACCGTTCGATATCGATGCGCTGTCGAGCCTCGTCAGCCGGGCGCTCAAGGCCTCGCCGAAACCCGACCGGTCGATCAATCCGGAAGCCCAGAAAGCCGTCCACGATGCCGGCCTTCCTCTCATCGGCCGGTCGGATGCGATGCAGGAAGTCTACCGGATCATCGCGAAAGTGATGAATACCGATCTCACCGTTCTGATCGAAGGGGAAAGCGGCACGGGGAAGGAACTCGCCGCGCGCGCAATCCACCAGCTCGGAACATCAAAGGCGGGGCGCCTCGTCGTTTTGGACCTGACGACCATGTCGCCCGCCGACATCAATCGTGAACTGTTTGGCGCGAACGGTTCGGACGGGGCTGCGAGCCTGAAAGGAGGCACCGTCTATCTCGACGAAATCGGCGACCTTCCCGTCGAGGCCCAGGCGCAGCTGGTCAAGCTGTTGCGCGAGTCAGGCGGGGCCCGGCTGATCGCCTCGACCCGCCGTAACCTCGGCCGCCTCGTCGAGGCCGGAAAGTTCCGCGAAGACCTCTACTATCGGCTCAACGTGATGCGCCTCGTGATCCCGCCCCTTCGCCTTCGCAAGGAGGACATCCCCGAACTCGCACGCGCCTTCCTGATCCGCGCGCAGCGACAGGGCCTCGCCAGCCGCACGTTCGACAAGCCCGCGCTCGATCTCCTGTCGGCCTATGACTGGCCCGGGAATGTTCGCGAACTCGAGAATCTTGTCCTCCGGCTCGCGGTGCTAAGCCCCGACGAAGTGATCACGCTGCGCGATGTCGAGCGGGAGATGCGGGTTGGCGCCAACGACCAGCGGGGAGAAGCGGCAGGCTTCGAAGCCGAGGTCGAGACGCTGCTGCACCGGTATGTCATGGGCGATCTGGTCTCAAGCGCAGAAGGCGAATCCAACATTTATGGGCAGGTGATCGACCGGGTCGAACGTCCGCTGATCAAGCTCGCCCTGTCGGTCACGTCCGGCAATAAAGTGCGGGCGGCACAGCTGCTCGGCATGAACAGGAACACCTTACGCGCGAAGATTAATGCGCTAGGATTAGCAGAAGAGTAATTGACGCGCCGATAGGGCGTGGCATTACTGCACCAGTGTTGCCGCTCTGCCACCACAGTGTGGCTGATTTGCAACGGGCCGGGGTGGCCTGAATGAGCAGTGGTGTGTGTCGAACGCGTTGAATCAGCAGGCGACAAAGGCAAGCTGGGCTCTCTTTGAGGGCCTGTTCATCATTGCGGCCCTTGTTGCGGTTTTTGCGACGTTCATCGCGATCTCCGGGGTGTCGCCGGACGACCCGACGGCGGGCGCAACGCCCTGGCTTCTTGGCCTCAATTTCGTAGTCCTGATTGTCCTCGTTGTTATTGTGGTGCGCGAGTACCGCTCGATCGAGGGCAGTGGCCGCGGTGAAGGGCAGGGGCGCCTGGCCCGGCGCTTTGTGTTGTTATTCGGCTTCTCGGCTTTGATCCCGGCAATGGTCGTCGCGATCTTCATGGGTGCCTTCATCACGCAAGGCCTCGACCGCTGGCTAGGCGAGCGTGTCGACCGGATCATGGAGCAAAACGCCGAAATCTTCCGTACCTATGTCGACAGTTTCCAGTCGACGTTCGATGAAGACATCCGTCTCGCTGCGCTCGATATCGAGACCTTCTCCAAGCAGGTTAACGCTTCGCTTGCTGAAAGCGATGACAGCTCGACGACGGATGGAATGCTGACATCGGTTGCCTCGACGGCCTTTCTTGAAGGGTTGAAATCGGAACTTGCGACGCGCGACTTCCTGACGATCGCTGTGCTCGGGGCCGACGGTGTGGATCTTGTCGCAGAAGCAAGCGTTCAGCAGGCCGTTTTGCTGCTGCCACCTGCCTCGGCTTACGAAGAAGCGCGTGCGGGGGCTGTTGCCACAACCCTGTATGAGGCCCGAGGCATCGCAACCGCGCTGATCAAGACGGCGTATCCGGTGGATGGCTACATCTATGCAGTGAAAGTGTTTGATCGCAGCGCAGCCCGCTCGCTTCGCGACGCTGAACGCGCCCTTGCCGAATACAACAATGCCAAACGCGGGAGCGGCCGTCTGCAGCTGATTTTCGCGATCGGCTACGCCCAGATCGTGGGTCTCGTTCTTTTGCTGGCTGGCCGGTTGGGGCTGGAGGCGGCCGGCCGGATAACTGGCCCGATCGGGCGTCTCGCTGCAGCGGCGCACGCCGTTCGCGACGGTGATCTGTCCGTACGCGTCCCTGCCATCGGCGCCCGCGATGAAGTCTACGCCCTCAGCCAGTCATTCAATGCGATGACTGAGCAAATTGCGGAGCAACGCGACGCGCTCGTCAGGGCGCGCGAGGACGCCGAGGACAGGCGCCGCTTCGTTGAAACCCTGTTGGGCGAAATCGGCGCCGGGGTCATGCGGGTCGACGCTGACGGCATCATCACGCTCGCCAACACATCTGCGGAAGATCTGCTCGGCCTTGAATCGATAGAGCCGGGCGGCATGTTGTCAGCGATTGCCCCACAGTTTGACCGGCACGCACGCGATACACTGGAGCGCAGCGTGCCCGTCGATGCGTCGTTTGACCTGATCCGAAACGGCGAAGTCCGAAACATCCGGCTGAAAACTGCGCCCGATCCTGCGGGGGGCTGCGTGCTGACATTCGACGACACCACAAGGCTCGTGAACGCGCAGCGCCAATTGGCCTGGCGCGATGTTGCCCAGCGCATCGCGCACGAAATCCGCAATCCATTGACTCCGATCATGCTCTCGACTGAGCGGCTTCGACGGCGCTATGGTGCGCGCATAGACGACACTGACGGTGTGTTCGAGCGGTGCATCGAGACAATCCTTCGTCAGGTCGGCGACATCGCCCGGATGGTCGAAGAGTTCTCGGCGTTCGCTCGTATGCCAAAGCCCAACGTCTCGCCCTTTGACATGCGGACGCTGATCCAGGGCGCGAGCTTTGCGCAGAGCATGGTGTCGCCCGATGTCGCTATCGAGTTTGATACCGCGCTCAATGGCGCCGATTATCTTGGAGACGAGCGCCTGCTCGGGCAGGCAGTCGGCAATCTCCTGAAGAATGCTGCCGAGGCCATCGAGGGCTTGCCAGAAGACGCCGATACGAGCGGTCATATTCACGTCGTGCTCTCGCAGGACGCTCGCGGCTTCGAGATCATCATCGACGATAATGGTCCAGGCTTTCCGGATGATGTGCGCGGCAGATTGCTTGAGCCTTACGTTACGACCCGGGAAAAGGGCACCGGACTCGGCCTCGCGATCGTCAATCGGATCATTGCCGATCACGGCGGAACCATATCGCTCCAGAACCGGCCCGATGGCCTGCGCGGGGCTCGGGTGCGCGTTTTCCTGCCAGCGGATGGTGTGCTGTCGGCACAAGGCGAAATTCTCGAAACCAAAGATCAGGCCGCTGGATCGAGCCTGCCCTTGCAAGCCCTGAACATTTAGAGGAGACAAAATGGCACTCGACATCCTGGTTGTGGACGATGAGCCAGACATCCGTGAACTGATCGCCGGTGTGCTCGGTGACGAGGGCTATGCAGTGCGCACGGCCGACACGGCCGAACGTGCGCTGGAGGAGGTCCGTTCACGGACGCCGCGCCTTGTCGTGCTCGATGTCTGGCTCCAGGGCAGCGGCATGGATGGGCTGTCATTGCTCAAGTACCTGAAATCCATCGATCCGATCATGCCCGTGATCGTGATCAGCGGCCATGGCAACATCGAAACGGCGATTGCTGCCATTCGGCGAGGCGCATTTGATTTCATTGAAAAGCCGTTCAAGACCGACAGGCTCCTCCTTCTTGTCGAACGCGCGATCGAGTCTGCCGCACTTCGGTATGAAAATGCGCAGCTGCGAAATCGAGCAGGCGATGAAGAGCGCTGGATCGGCAGCAGCCAGGCGGCGGCCACGCTGCGTGCGTCGATCGAAAAAGTCGCCCCCACGAATTCGCGTGTAATGATCACGGGCGCTGCCGGTGTCGGCAAGGAACTCGCGGCACGCCTCATCCATCGCAGCTCGACGCGCGCGGCCGGGCCATTCGTGGTGGTCAATGCAGCGACCATCGCGCCAGACCAGATGGAGCATGCGCTTTTCGGCGAGGAGGATTCCCAGGGTCGCACACTGCGCGTCGGTCTTTTCGAACGTGCGCACACGGGCACGCTACTTCTTGATGAAGTTGCCGACATGCCGCTCGGCACACAGAACAAGATACTCCGTGTACTTACTGAACAGAGATTCCAGAGGGTCGCAGGTCGATCGGATGTTTCGGTCGATGTCAGGGTCATGTCGGCCACGGTCAAGGATCTGCGCGCCGAAATAGATAAGGGCAATTTCCGGGAAGACCTTTTCTATCGACTCAGCGTCGTGCCCCTTCGTGTGCCCTCTTTGTCAGAACGCAGGGACGACATTGCAGAGCTCGCAAATTATTTCGTCGAACGCATTGCTGAGACGTCCGGACTGTCCTGCCGGACATTCTCGCCGGAGGCGCTCGCCGTCCTGCAGTCGATGGACTGGCCCGGCAACATCCGCCAATTGCGCAACATCGTCGAGCGAATCCTGATCTTGTCGCCGGCTGAACTCGGCCGCCCCATCAGTGTGGAGGAATTGCCGCGTGACCAGACCGGCGCCTCGCCGCAGGCAGGCAAGAGCGCATCGGCAGACCTTGTTGGCCTCTCGTTGCGTGACGCCCGCGAACAATTCGAGCGGGAATACCTTTCTTTGCAGATCACCCGGTTCAACGGGAACATATCCCGTACAGCCGAGTTCATCGGAATGGAGCGATCCGCGCTGCATAGAAAATTAAAGGCTTTGGGCGTAACGTCCGGCATCCGGCACGATAGCTGACAGGCACTGGCAGGGGCCGAAACGAATGCACGTTCTCATTTGCGGGGCCGGCCGGGTCGGCCAGGGCATTGCCCGGCGTCTCGCCCAGGAAAAACACGAAATTACGATCATCGACGAGAATGCAGACCTCGTTGACCAGGTGACGACCGAACTCGATGTTCGGGGTGTCCGCGGGCATGCGGCGCATCCTGACGTGCTGAGGGAAGCGCGCTGTGCCGATGCCGAAATGATCATCGCGGTCACGCATTTCGACGAAATCAACATGGTGATCTGCCAGATCGCACACACCATTTTCCAGGTTCCATTCAAGATCGCGCGCGTCCGCGACCAATCCTATCTTGACCCGGCCTGGAAGATGATCTTTTCGCGCGAAGGCTTGCCCATCGATATGGTCATCTCTCCCGAAACCGAAGTCGGCGAGGCCATTCTTCAGCGCTTTCGCACACCGGGCACGATCATGAGCGCGCCGTTCGCCGGCGGGCGCCTCAAACTGCTTGGCTTCGACGTAACCGAGACCGGGCCGCTGGTCGACGTGCCGATTGCGCAATTACGCGCGCTTTTTCCCGAGCTATCCGCGCGCGTCGTCGGCGTCGGCAGGGGCGCGGATGTCTTTGCGCCGCGCGCGCGCGATGTGCTCAAGCCTGGCGATCGTGCGTATGTCATCGTGCTGGCCGCCCACGCCGATCGCCTCACGAGCCTTTTCAGTCCAGAGCAGCGCCGTCTCGACCACGTCGTCATCATTGGCGGTGGCAATGTCGGTCTCTACGTCGCCAAAACGCTTGAGAAAGAAAGCCACATCCGCGTGCGGCTTATCGAGCGTGATCCCGATCGCGCGAATTTCGCCGTCTCCAAGGTCAAGCGCTCGATTGTCATCCAGGGTGACGGACTCAATCCGGGCATCCTGGAAGAAGCCGGTGTACCCAAAGCCGACTTCGTTATCGCGATTACAGATGATGACCGCACCAACCTTCTGATCTGCAGTCTTGCCAAGAAATCCGGCGCCGCCAGGGCGCTGGCGCTCGTCAATGCGGCTGAACTTGCTGCCCTTGCGCCGCTGATGCAGGTCGATGCCGTGCTCGATCCGCGCGCCCTCACAGTGTCGCAGGTGCTCCTTCGCATGCGTCGCGGCCGCATCCTCGGACTGCAATCGCTTGAGGATGGCCGGGCCGAGGTGGCCGAGGGCGTGACTCTCGAAACGTCATCCCTGATCGGCAAACCCATCGATTACGAAGATCTGCCCGATGGCGTCACCGTCGCTGCAATTCTTCGCGGCAATGATGTGATCATTGCCGGCCCGGATGTTGCGCCGCGTGCGGAAGACCACCTCATCGTGTTCTACGAAGCTGAATTGGTTCGCACGGTCGAGAAATACTTTCGTGTCAACGCGGATTACTTCTGATCCGATGAACTACGCATCCGTCGTCCGTGTCCTCGCGCTCCTGATGATGATCTTGGCCGTGTCGGCGGCCGTTTGCGCGCTGATTGCGTTGATCGCCGGTGAGCCCGCGCAGGTCGCCTCATTTCTTGCCACTGCGTTCGGCATCAGCGTTGTTGCGATCAGTCTCGGCCTCCTTACACCGAAACCCCGCCGGCCTGCCCGCCCGTCAGACGCCCTTGCTGTCGTTATCCTCTGGTGGTTCATTTCGCCGGTCGCCGTTGCCCTGCCTTTTGTGTTTGGCATCGCCAATCCGTCGCTCATTTCGGCAATACATGAAGCGGCGGCGTGTCTCACAACGACCGGCCAGTCGGTAATCCGTGTGCAGAATGAAGTCTGGCCGGCAAGCCTGCTGGTCTGGCGCGGCCTGTTGCACCTGCTTGGCGCCATGGCGGCGATCGTCACAGCGGCCGGGGTACTCGCGGCGATCAATCTCGGCGGGCCCGGCATTCACCGCACCGTCCTGTTCACCGTTCCGGATGCGAGCTATTTCAACGCCATGCCCCGCATCATCCGCGCCGTAGCATCCATGGTGGGCGTCACTCTGCTTTTGGTCTTCATCCTGCTCCTTATTGCCGGTTCCAGTCCGCAGCGGGCGTTGAGTGATGCAATCAGTGTGATCACAACTGGACTCGTCGACCCTTCAAGCACCGTTCGGCCGCCCGTCTCGCCCTTCGCGAGCATCGTGCTATCGGCGGGGCTTGTCACGGGCGCGCTCGGCCTTGCGGTCTGGCTGCCTCTGCGTCTCGGCCGGCCCCTACAGGCGCTAAGAGACCCCGAGACCGTGACCTTTCTTGGCTTGTTTGTCATCTTCGGCGCAGCGGCTGTGGGCTTGGGCTTCGGCCTGGGTGATAGTTTCGGCTGGTCTTTGACCACGCTCGCCACATCCGGGATCGCGTTGAGCCCGACCCCGCTGCTTCAGTCGATGCCCCTCACGATCGATGTCCTCCCGGCGCTTATCGGCGGGTCAGCGCTGTCTGCCGCTGGCGGCGTGAAGATTGCGCGTTTTGTTGTCCTTGGCCGGCGCGCTGCCCAGGAGTTCCGCCAGCTTGGCTATCGCCGCTCGGTGCTGCGCTTCAATTTTCGCGACCGCGAGCTCAACGAACGCAGCGTCATCGGCGTCTGGGTCTACCTGATTGCCTATTGCGTCGGCGTCGCCGTCTTCATGTTTGGTTTCAGTCTCGGCGGGGCAGGGTTCGAGCCGTCGATCCGCCTTGCAATTGGCGGCCTTACCAATTCCGGTGGCCTGATCGGCGCAGAGGCGGTTGGAATCGGATGGGCCAGTGAGTCTTTGCTTATTTTCGCCATGCTTTTGGGCAGATTGGAGATTTTGGCACTCCTGCCTGCTTTGACCTTGAGTTTCTGGAGAGGCTGACGGGGCCGCGCCCTTGCGCACCTGCAGCAATCGCATTAGCTCCACGAATATAAAAACAATAAAAGCAGGAACAGATCGCTCGATGTCCGCCGATAAGAAACAAAATCTACAGGACACATTCCTGAATGCCGTCCGCAAGTCGCGCACGCCATTGACCGTGTTCCTCGTTAACGGTGTCAAACTTCAGGGCGTTGTCACCTGGTTTGACAATTTTTGCGTGCTTCTGCGGGGCGATGGCCGTCCGCCGCAGCTTGTCTACAAGCATGCGATATCGACCATTGCGCCAAGTGCGCCCGTACAGCTCTTTGACGAAGAGACAACCGGAGACTAGGCGCGCTTGACAGACAAGCTGATCGACCGCCTGCCGCGCCCTGAAATCGCGGGCGCCGTTATCCCCTGGTTCACGCCCGCCAACCGGCCGGGGCCGGACCGGCTCGTTGAAACCGCCGGTCTGATCGAAGCCCTCGGCTGCCAGCTCGCCTTCCTGCGGCCCGAGCAGGTCCGCGACGTCAACGCCGCGAATTTCCTCTCCGGCGGCTTGCTCGACCGGCTGAGCGAAGACCTGACCGCAAACGAATGCACTCTCGCCGTCATCGACGGCGCGCTGACGCCCGTCCAGCAGCGCAACCTCGAGACGCGCCTTGGCGTGAAAGTCATCGACCGCACGGGTCTCATCCTCGAAATCTTCGGCCTGCGCGCCCGCACCAAGGAAGGCCGCCTGCAGGTCGAACTCGCCCGCCAGCTCTACGAGCGCTCGCGCCTCGTGCGCACCTGGACCCACCTCGAGCG
>JBGSVY010000045.1:0-4501 GCA_041752715.1 Hyphomonas sp. | reverse complement strand
CAGCCATCGCCGCGGCGACCAGGGCGTTTCGCACTGCGTCAGGCCGCATGGACGGCCGCACCTTGTCTCATGCGCGGACCTGCGCCCGCTTCGCGCCGCGCTCGATTTCCTTCAGCAGGTCCTTGCAATAGGTGCCAAAATCGACCTGCATCCGGTGACGCGGGCTGTCATAGAAATGGCCGAGATGAGCCTCTTCATCGGCCTTCGTCACCCGGTGCATTTCGTCCGCAGGCGGAAAGGCATAGGCGCCGGTCAGCGCCGCCGCCACCAACTTCGACTGTTGCTCGGCAAAGTTCACGAGCGTTGGCAGCGGCTGGGCAAGGCCAAGGAAGAACAGCGTCTCCCGGCCCGGCTGCACCATCCGCTTGAACAGCGGGAACACGTTGTCCTTTGGCGTGAGTTCATCCTGCCGGAAGAAGGGGAAGGTGGTGTTGTAGCCGGTCGCCCAGACGATGGCGTCAACCTGCTCGCGCGTGCCGTCGGTGAACACGACACCGTCCCCGTCCAGCCGTTCGATCCCGGGCTTTGGCGTGATGTCGCCGCAGCCGACCCGCGTCAGGAATTCTCCGGATACGGACGGATGGCCCTCCAGCGGTTCATGGTCCGGTTTCGGCAGGCCGTAATCTTCCATATTGCCGATGGTCTTCCTGATCTTGGCTTTCGCCAACGACCGGCCGAGCTTCGGCGGCATCCAGGCGGGCAGCGCCGCCTTGTCCGCCGGAACGCCGTCCATGTATTTCGGCAGCACCCACACGCCGCGCCGCATAGAGATGAACAGTTTCTGCGCAATCGGGCGCTGCGACAGCTCCGACGAGATGTCCATCGCCGAATTGCCGGCGCCGACGATCATCACCCGCTTGCCCCTGAAATCATAGGGCGCGAACGGGTCGCGATAATAGTGGGAGTGGACCTGATAGCCGTCGAACGTGCCGGGATAGCTTGGCATCCGCGCATCCCAGTGATGGCCATTGGCGACGCAGACAGCGTCATAGTCGCGCGTCTCGCCGGTCGACAGCGTGACCCGGTAGCGCCCGCCCGGAAGGTCTGCCACATCCTCGACCGAGGTGTTGAACGTGATCGTCTCGCGCAGGCCGAAATGATCGACATAGTCATTAAAATATTGCCAGAGCTGGCCATGGTGGGGAAAATCCGGCCAGTCTTGCGGAACGGGATAATCCTCGAAGGCGAGCCGCCACTTCGATGTATCGATATGCAGCGACTGGTAACAGGACGAGACCCCGTTCGGGTTGTTGAAATACCAGTTGCCGCCGACATTGTAGGATTTTTCGAAACAGTCGTAGGGCAGGCCGTGATCCTTGAGGCGTTTGGCCATCGTGAACCCTGAACACCCCGCCCCGATGATGCAGGTTTTCGGCTTTGCCGCTGCGTCAAAGGCCATGTCCGTCAACTCCTCAGGTCACGCAAGACCGTTTCCATGCGCTGCGGGCGATGTTATCCGGCCTGTTGAGCGCGTCAAACACCAAAGCGGTAATCAGCCATGTCCGACGATCCAGCCAGCGGAGACGACATCGCCCGCATGATGCGCGAGCATGCCGGCATGATGACGAATGTCGTGCCGTGGGCGCGCGAAGTCGGGTTCAAGGTCAGCCGGATCGAGAAGGGCCATGTCTGGGGCATCCAGCCGTGGGCCGAGCACCTCGTCGGCGATCCCGAAACCGGCATCATCCATGGCGGCGTCATCACGACCTTCCTCGACAATTTGTGCGGCATGGCCTGCACCTCGGCGATGACCGAGCTGAGATTCGTCGCCACCATCGACCTGCGCATCGACTATATGCGCCCCGCCGATCCGCGCCGCGAGGTGATCGGCGAGGCCGAGTGCTATCATCTCACACGGTCGGTCTGTTTCACCCGCGCCTGGGCCTATCACGAGACGCGCGACCGGCTGATCGCGACGGCCGCGGGCACGTTTGCCATCAACAAACCGCGCCTCGGCAGCCGGAGGGAGCGCACATGAACCCGGACCTGACAAATCCCCGCGCCGACGAGATCGATGCCGTGCTGAAGGCGATGCCGTTTGCCGCCGCGCTCGGCATGCGCTGCGACGTGCGCGGCGACGAGATGACGGCCGTTCTGCCCTTCCAGGAAAAACTGATCGGCAACATCGCCATCCGTGCCCTGCATGGCGGGGCCATCGCCTCCTTCCTCGAGCTGACCGCGATGCTCCAGGTCTTTCTTGTTTCCGACAAGCCGCGCCCGCCGAAGCCGATCAACCTCACCATCGACTATCTGCGCCAGGGCCACGCCAAGGATCTCTACGCCCGCGCCCATGTGCTGAAGATGGGCCGGCGCATGGCGTCGGTCCGCGCGGAAGCCTGGCAGGAAAACCGGGCGGAACCGGTCACCGCCCTTATGGCGCATTTCATGGTCGGCGACGACTAATCCCCGGGCCCTATGCCGGCGGCAAGAGGGATGGTATTTCTTATGGGGTGGGACAATGGGGGGCCAGAATGTTCGCAGTCCGTATGGCCAGCGTGTGCGCCGCAATGATGATGGCCGCCTGCGCGACCACTGTACCGCCCACCGGTGAAGAAGCGCCCGGCCCTCTCAAGGTCTACGTCAAGGAAGGCAATGATCCGCCCGTCCTGATCGGCGCGGCGCCACCCGGAACAGAGCCGATCGCCTACGGGTGCGGCCCGGGGCAACGCGGCGATGTCGATGCCTACACCGCCTGGTTCGAACAGACACGTGGCGACCGCCCCTTCTGGATCGGCGATGGCGCGCGGGCCGCCTATTATTACGGCGATGAACCCTTCACGCTGATGATCTCGGCCGGAAACCGCGGCGGCGTGCGCAGCGTCTCGATGACGTTCAATGATTTCGCGCCCGGCCATCCCGCCTATCCGGACGGCATCGTGATGGAGACCTATCCATCAAATGCGCAGGTCACGGTCAGGCCCGACAGCCGCGGCGAGCGCAAGGAGATCGCGGTCTTTGGCGACCCGTCTGACCCGCGCACAGGTCTAATCCTGAATGCCAAGCTGCGCACGATCGGAACCTCGGACGCAATCACCTTCTCGACGACCGGCATGGTCAGCGGGTCCGGGTCCCCGCCGCTGACCTGGTTTGAGGTCTTCTTCGTTCCGCGCCGTTTCTGCATCGCGGAGTGATCGGCAAGGCAGGCGGCCGGACGCCCGAAGCGGCAGAAACCGGTTGAGCAAGGCCCCGCCCTCCCGGTAAGGTGAGGCCTCGCAAACATTGGTGGCTTTATGAAACGCCTTCTCCTCGCCCTCGCCTTCACCGCCTGCGCAAGCACGCCGCAGACCGCCTCCGCGCAGGCTTCGCTCGATTGGCTGTCAGGCTGCTGGCGCACCGCCGACAAGAGCTACAAGGAAGTCTGGACCAAGCCGGACTCAGGCTATTTCTTCGGCTACAGCCTCACCTATGAGGCGGGCGCCGTGAGCTTCTTCGAACAGTCCCGGATTGATCCCGGCGCGCCCGCGGTTTTCAATGCCTACCCCGCCGGTTTCGGCCCCTCGGCCTTCACCGAGGACCAGCGCGCCAAGAACTTCATCAGCTTCGCCAATCCGGCGCATGACTATCCCCAGCGCATCACGTATGCGCGCGATGGCCGGCGCATGACGGCAACAATCTCGAAAGCCGACGGCAGCAACGCACAGGTGCTGGAGTTCAAGCGCTGCTGAGGGCGGAACCGGCGCCCTTACTGTTCGCGGTTGACCACCGGCTTGCCGGCAAAGAGGTCTTTCCAGCTGGCCGACAGCATGGGCTGCAAGGCCTCGCTCGGCACCGTGACGGTGTAGGGCCCTTCGGCATAGGCGCCCACGTCATAGGGGGAATAGAGCACGGTGATGCCGCCGAACTTGCCGGGCACGTCTGACGGCTCCAGCACGATATTGCTGACCATCGTGAACGGCTCGGCATTCGGCTGCGCATCGGTCAGCAGGTCGCGCACTTCGCCGGCCACCATGTCGCGCTCGGACGCCTCCCAGCCGCGCTTGATCTTCTCCTCGATCAGGCCCGCGATGACGGCTTCGCGGAAGGCTTCCTTGTCGGCGAAGATAGCGTCGAGAGAAACCGGATCAGGCGAGGTGCGCGTGTAGATCGCGCCGGCCATGGCAGTGTTCGGGTGGGCCCCGCCCGTGTCGTAATACACATCCTTCTCGATACTGATGATGTCGGGCGTGCCAGCGGTCACCTTGTGGTCGATCTGGAGTTCATAGGCCCGGAACCAGTTTTCTCCACCCTGTGTGGCGGCTTCCTCGGCCGCGATCTTTTCGTCCGCGATTGCCTGCGCCGTGAAGGCGTCGATCTCGGTCTTGGCGGCTTGCGCGATCAGGGCTGCGAGCGCCGGATCGAAAGCGGCAATCGACGGATCGATTTTCGAGGACACGGTGAACTGGGGCGCGGTGCGCTCGATATCGAGAACAAGCTCGCCAGACGATCCTGCCACCGCTGGGCCGGCGGTCTCACCGCCCGCAGCGGCGGCGGCAATCGTGGCCTCGGGCTCGAGGCGCGGCGC
>JBGSVY010000044.1:0-4807 GCA_041752715.1 Hyphomonas sp. | reverse complement strand
CGGCCTCGCAGACGCGATGCGTGCGGCAGCGGCCAGCGGCGCAGACCGGGTGCTGATCTGCGGCTCGCTGTATCTCGCCGGCATCGTGCTGGGCGAAAATGGGGAAGCGCCGGATTAGGACCTGAGGCCCAGGCTTGCGCCTACATTTGCGCGCACCTCCCACGAGCAGAATCAACGCGTTACAAAATACTTGCCGAAACTTCCGCCCGCCCCTCCGCACCGGAAGTATACTCCGCGCATTAACCCCGACCCTCAGCCTCCGGAACAAGCTCCGTCCGAGCGACAGACCCTTCAATTCACCCCCTCACGCCTTTTTTATCCCTCAAACCACCGCCGTCCGACCGAAAAGTCGGCAAATACAAGGATCTCCCCGTCCCGCCGCCAGAAAAAGCGAGAAGAAGTGAGAATGAATGAGAAAAACTGAGAGAAAAACGAGACCGCCCGAGACGGAAACGACGAAAAAAGCAGACGGAACGAGAGAGGAAGAGAGGCAAATGAGGCGCCGCACCCTAACCCCTCTCCCACTTCGCAGGAAAGGGGAGGTTGGATCGACCTTTTCAGGAGCGCGCCAAATTGACCCTGACGTAAGCGTCAACTCTTGCGCGCAGGGCGCCGCGACGGTAGGGACGGCACACTTTCTAGTTCCACAATCATAAACCAGCCTGGGAGCGCCCGCATGAAGGTTCTCGTGCCCGTCAAGCGCGTCATCGATTATAACGTGAAAGTCCGCGTCAAGCCGGACCAGACCGGGGTCGATCTCGCCAACGTCAAGATGTCGATGAACCCCTTCGACGAGATTTCGGTCGAAGAAGCCGTGCGCATGAAGGAAGCGGGCCTCGCGACCGAGGTCGTGGTCGTCTCGATCGGCCCGCAACAGGCGCAGGAAACCATCCGCACCGCGCTCGCCATGGGCGCTGACCGGGGCATCCTGATCAAGACCGATGCGATGGTCGAGCCGCTGGCGGTGGCCAAGCTGCTGGCGAAAGTCGTGGCCGACGAGAAACCGGACCTCGTGCTTGTGGGCAAGCAGGCAATCGACGACGATTCCAACCAGACCGGCCAGATGCTGGCGGCGCTGCTGGACTGGCCGCAGGGCACCTTTGCCTACAAGATCGAGAAAGACGGCGGCGCGCTGAAAGTGACCCGCGAAGTCGATGGCGGCCTGCAGACCGTGAAGCTGACGCTGCCGGCGATTGTCACCGTGGACCTGCGCCTCAACGAGCCGCGCTATGCCTCGCTGCCCAACATCATGAAGGCCAAGAAGAAAGAGATCGCCGAGAAGGCGCCCGGTGATTACGGCGTCGACATCACGCCCCGCCTGACGGTCGTCAAGGTCACCGAGCCGGCCGCGCGCGCCGGTGGCATCAAGGTCGAAGACGTGGCTGCCCTGGTCGCGAAACTCAAAACTGCTGGAGCTGTGTAATGGCTGTCCTCGTAATTGCCGAACATCATCATGGCGCGCTGTCGGATGCGACCCACAAGGTCGTCACCGCTGCCTCGAAATTCGGCGGCGATGTCGATGTGCTGGTCGCCGGTGAAAATGCTGGCACGGTTGCGCCAGCCGCCGCCCAGATCGCCGGTGTGCGCAAGGTGCTGAAAGCCGAGGGCGAGACCCTGCGCAAACAGACCGCTGAAGCTATGGCAGACCTCGTTGTGCCGATGATGGCGAACTATGACGCGGTTTTCATAGCCGCGACCACCACAGGCAAGAACATCGCCCCGCGTATCGCGGCCAAGCTCGACGTGATGCAGCTGTCGGAAATCGTCGAAGTCATCGATCCGTCGACCTTCGTGCGGCCGATCTATGCCGGCAACGCGATCATGACGGTGACGTCCTCGGACGCAAAGAAAGTGATCACGGTTCGTGGCACCGCCTTTCCAGCGGCCGCGGAAGGTGGCTCTGCATCGGTGGAAGATGTGGCGGCGCCAGCCGGGCCGTTCAAATCGGAATTCGTCTCCGAAGAGATGGTGAAGTCCGACCGCCCCGAACTCACCGCCGCCAAGCGGATCGTTTCGGGCGGCCGCGCGCTCGGTTCGTCCGACAGGTTCAAGGAAGTGATCATTCCGCTCGCGGACAAACTCGGCGCTGCCATCGGTGCTTCGCGCGCCGCCGTGGATGCAGGCTATGCCCCGAACGACTATCAGGTCGGCCAGACCGGCAAGATCGTTGCCCCGGAACTCTATATCGCCGTTGGCATCTCGGGGGCGATCCAGCACCTCGCGGGCATGAAGGATTCCAAGATCATCGTCGCGATCAACAAGGACGAAGAAGCCCCGATCTTCCAGGTGGCCGATTATGGTCTCGTGGCGGACCTATTCGTCGCCGTGCCGGAACTGACCAAGGCGCTCTGAGGCGCGGGTTCAAACCACAAGATCAGGCCCGGTCTCCGAGAGGAAGCCGGGCTTTTTCATGGCGGTAGCAAGCATCGGGTGGCAGCAGCGCCCGCCAGCATGCGATTGCGGGGCTCCACACACCAAGGAGCCTGATCCCATGTCTTTCACCATCACCGGCCTGTCGCCGCAGCCTTTCCAGCACCTGTTCGGCCTTCCGGATGCAGTGCTCCGTGAGCAGAACATTGTGCGGTGCACGGCGGATGCGAAACCTGGCTATCCCTGCCGCATCACGCTCGAGGATGCCGAGCCGGGCGAGACCGTGCTGCTGCTGAACCATCAGAGCCATGTCGCAGAGACGCCCTATGCCTCGCGGTATGCAATCTATGTCCGCGAAGGCGCGGCGGCTGCCAGCACGTACAGGGACGAGCTGCCACCGGTCTTCCTCAATCGCCCGATCGCGCTGCGCTTATTCAATGCAGATGGCATGCTGGTTGGCGCGGATATGGGCGTGAATGCGGAGCTGAAGGCCAGGATCGAGCAGGCGCTTGCCCGGCCGGATGTGGACTATATTCACGCCCACAATGCCATGCACGGCTGTTTTGCGGCCGAGGTCCGGCGCGCTGGTTGAATGACTGGGTCTGCCCCGTCCGTCCGGCCCCCCCCCCCCCCCCGCCTGGACGACAAGCGCTGCAATTTGCGCGGACGGGGTGCTCACCCGCACTTTGCTGCGGCGCACAATTCGCTATAAACGGCCGGCTTCAACAGGTGTTCAAGGACGGGTCGTCATGGCGAAAATCAAGACAGTGGGCGTCATCGGCGCGGGACAGATGGGCAATGGAATCGCCCATGTCTCGGCGCTCGCCGGGTATGATGTGGTGCTGACGGACGTGTCGGAAGCCGCGCTCAGCCGGAGCATGGTCACGATGGAAGCCAACATGACGCGGCAGGTGGCGCGCCAGATCATTTCGCTGGACGATATGAAGGCGGCGCTGAAGCGCGTGCGCACGTCGACCGAGTTGAAAGCGCATGCTGACGCTGATCTCGTGATCGAGGCGGCGACCGAGAAGAAGGAGGTGAAGGAACAGATCTTCCGTGCCCTGTGCGAGGTCGTCTCGCCGGCGGCATTCCTTGCCACCAACACCTCTTCGCTGTCGATCACCGGGTTGGCCGCAACAACTGACCGGCCCGAGAAGTTCATCGGCCTGCACTTCATGAACCCGGTGCCGCTAATGAAGCTCGTCGAAGTGATCCGTGGTCTGGCGACCAGCCAGGACACTTACGATATGGCGCTCGGCTACACCTCGCGGATCGACAAGACGACGACCAATGCCAGCGACCATCCGGCCTTCATCGTCAACCGCATTCTCGTGACGATGATCAACGAGGCCGTCTATGCCCTCTATGAAGGCGTTGGCTCGGTCGACAGCATCGACACGTCGATGCGCCTCGGTGCCAACCATCCGATGGGCCCGCTTCAGCTGGCTGATTTCATTGGGCTCGATACGATCCTCTCGATCATGCAGGTGCTGCATGACGGTCTCGGCGACACCAAGTACCGGCCTTGCCCGCTGCTGGTGCGCTATGTCGAGGCGGGATGGCTGGGCCGCAAGGCCGGCAAGGGCTTCTATGATTACGCCGTGGAGCCGCCCGCCCCGACGCGCTGACACCTGCGCTCTTAACCTGCCAGAAACCTTCTTTGCGCCCCTCTGGTGTCCAACCGGACACCAGAGGATCCTTCCATGCGCCTGCGTTCACCCCTGACCTTCCTTGCGGGGGCTGCCGTCATCATTTCGATGCTTTTGGGCGGCGCGCTCTACGCCTCGCAGGCAGCATCAGCGGCCTCGACGAAAGCCGTCGCGGTGACCGATCCGGATGCCCTGCACACGGTCTACTGGTCAGACGGCGATTCCGGGCGGTTGTCGGACGGCACCAAGTTCCGCCTGCATGGCATCGACGCGCCGGAGACAGGCAGCCTCGCGCAACGCGGCGGCGCCAAATGCGAAAACGAGCGCGCGCTTGGATACGAGGCAAAAGCGGCGGCGGTCGCGTTGACCCGCGCACGGACCGTTACAGTCACCGAGACACGCGGAACCGATCGCTATGATCGCACAGTGCTTCGCCTGGCAGTCGACGGCGAGGATGTTGCAGCATTGCTGGTGGCTGGGGGTACGCACCAGTCCTGGGACTATGATGGACGCGAGAAGAAGCCGGACTGGTGTGTGGGCGGTGGACAGTCAATCGCGGCAGCGCCCTGACGGCTCCTCTGCCCGGCGGGGTGAGAACGACTTGCAAAACCCGCCCCGCAAACGCTAGGCTCAGGCGACCCGCTGGAGGCTAGTGTCCCGATTCGGAAGTTTCTATCCACCGGCTTTGGTGTCGGTTTGAACATCGAGAGTGCGCTGACAATAGCGTTCGATTGAAGCCAGGATGTCATCTGCTGACTTGGTCCAGCGCAGCGGCGTTGGATCGTCGT
>JBGSVY010000043.1:0-34243 GCA_041752715.1 Hyphomonas sp. | reverse complement strand
AACGACGATCCAACGCCGCTGCGCTGGACCAAGTCAGCAGATGACATCCTGGCTTCAATCGAACGCTATTGTCAGCGCACTCTCGATGTTCAAACCGACACCAAAGCCGGTGGATAGAAACTTCCGAATCGGGACACTAGTCAGAAACGGGCCTGAAGGCCAGAAGGACAAAACGCTTGATCAGTCGCCGATCCATTCAAATTCCCGTTCGTCCCACCAGGGAAAGAAACTCGGCATACCATCGGACACCTTGACCGGATAATTTGGTTGGCGCTTCTCGAGGAAGCTCATCACGCCTTCTTTGGCATCCGCCGTCTTGCCGCGCGAATAGATGGCAGCAGAGTCGACGATATGAGCGTCCATCGGATGCGATGCGCCGAGCATCCTCCACATCATCTGTCGGGTCAGCGCATTGGATACAGGCGCGGTATTTTCGGCGATCTCTCTTGCAAGCGCCCGTGCGACCGTCAGAAGCTCCGTGTGTGGAACAACACGGCTCACCAGACCACCGGCGAGCGCCTCTGCCGCCGGGAAGACCCGCCCGGTGTAACACCATTCCAGCGCCTGCTGGATCCCCACAAGGCGCGGCAGGAACCAACTGGAAGCGGCCTCCGGGTTGATACCCCGCTTGTTGAAAACGAAACCGAAGCGCGCCGTCTCCGAGGCGATGCGAATATCCATCGGCAATTGCATCGTGACGCCGATGCCAACCGCCGCGCCGTTGATCGCGCCGATGACCGGCTTCAGGCTTTCGAAAATGCGCAAGGTGACCCGGCCACCTCCGTCACGCTGGATTTCCAGTTGCTCCGTGCGGCCCTTCTCGCCCGTCGAGGCGCGGGCATCATAGTCAAACGTCTTGGCTCCGGCCGACAGATCGGCGCCGGCGCAGAAGGCTTTGTCTCCGCTTCCTGTCACGATCACGGCTTTGACAGCGTCATCCTTGTCGGTGATGTCGAAGGCTTCGATCAACTCGTACATCATCGTTCCGGTGAAAGCGTTCATCTTCTCTGGCCGATGAAGTGTCAGCGTTGCGATGCCATCTTCGATGTCGAGAATGATCTCCTTGAACTCTTTGGGACGGGCCATGCTGATTCCTCCGGCTAGGTTTGCACTTGTTGAAGAGCGGCCCTTTCCCTAGCGTTCGTCAAGCGACCGCTCCGGCTTGACGTTGACCGGGCAACACTCGACAACGCTTCGTCTGCAACCTTTTCGCCGGAGTCTGCTTTGTACCTTCGCACCATAGCCTCACTTGCCGGGTCTCTTTTGCTTCTGGGCACGCCCGCTGTGGCCGAAACGGTCTATCTCACAGCGGCCAGATACATCGACCCGGTGTCAGGCAGCCCTGTAACGAATCCAGCCTTCGTGATCGAAGACGGCGCGGTGAAAGCCCGCGGCTTGCGTGCGAGTCTCCAAGCACCTCGCGGCGCAAAGGTAATCGATCTGGGGTCAGCAACCCTGATGCCAGGTTTCATCGACATGCATGTGCACCTCACGAGTGATGCCGAGGACGGACCCTACATGTCGCTAGGGTTTTCCGATGAGCGCATGGCGATCAAGGGCGTCAAGAATGCGCGCAGGACGCTTCTCGCTGGCTTCACGACGGCACGTAATCTCGGCGCGGAGAGCTACGGCGATGTGGCCCTGCGCGATGCAATCAACGAAGGCGATGTACCCGGCCCGCGCCTGATCGTCTCCGGTCCGCCTGTCGGCATCACTGGCGGTCACTGTTCCGACATGAACCTCTTGCCCTCGGAATATCGCCTCCGGGGCGAATCGGTCGCCAACGGCCCTTGGGAGATGCGCGCCAAGGTTCGCGAGAACATCAAATACGGCGTTGATGTCATCAAGACGTGCTCGACAGGTGGCGTCCTTTCCAAGGGGACGGCGCTTGGCGCAGCGCAAGGGACGATCGAGGAAATCGAAGCGATCGTCGCCGAGGCGCACGCGCGCGGCCTCAAGGTTGCTAGCCACGCCCACGGAACGGTAGGGATCCGCAACGCCATCGAAGGAGGCGTCGACACGGTCGAACACGCCAGCCTTCTCGACGAAGACACCATCAAAATGGCGGTGGAGCGCGGGACGTTCCTGTCGATGGACATTTACAACACCGAATACATCCTGTCGGAAGGTGAGAAGAATGGTCTCCTCGCCGAGTCTCTCGCCAAGGAACGCTCTATTTCTGCGCGTCAGAGAGCGAGTTTCAAAGCCGCCGTTGAAGCGGGCGCCAAGGTCGTCTTCGGATCGGACGCGGGGGTTTACCCGCATGGACTGAACGGTCACCAGTTCTCGCGCATGGTGCAATTCGGAATGACGCCGATGCAGGCTTTGCAGGCGGGTACGTCCCTCGCGGCAGACGCACTCGGCATGACCGGAATGGTCGGTTGCGGTGATCCCGGCTGCCGGGCTGATTTCGTCGCTGTCTCGGGCGATCCGCTGAAGGACATGACCCTCCTTGCGGACGTCGGCTTCGTGATGCGGGATGGCGTTGTCTACAAGAGGGATGGCAAACCCTCTGAGCGCGCAAACTGAGTCTGAGCGATCTGACCGGAATGGATATCCAGAACCTGCCCTCCGTTACGACGCTTGCGGCCCCGTTATTTGTGGCATTCGTTGCACTTGAATGGTGGGCGGTTAAGACAGGGCGCGCAACCGGCCGGTACGAGACGAATGACGCGATCGCCTCGATGGCCATGGGGCTCGGCAACGTTGTGGTGAACACCTTGACCGGATCCGTCGCGATCTGGATGTTGATGATTGCCTGGCCCTACCGGATCGCGACCATCCCGTTTACCTGGTGGAGTGCAGTCGCCTGCTTCGTGATCTATGATCTTGTCTACTACTGGAAGCATCGCTTCGCTCACCAGATGCGCTGGTTCTGGATGGAGCATGTCACCCACCATTCCTCCAGGCACTACAATCTTACGACTGCGCTGCGACAACCCTGGTTCGGCCCGTTCACGGGCCTGATCCTTCTCGGCTTGCCGATGGTTTGGATGGGCTTCCACCCCTACCTCATCGGCTTTGTCGGGGGGCTCAACCTCCTTTACCAGTTCTGGATACATACTGAAGCGATCGGGCAGATGCCGCGCTGGTTCGAGGCCGTTTTCAACACGCCGAGCCATCACAGGGTCCACCACGCGACAAACCCGCGCTACCTGGATTCCAACTATGCCGGCGTGTTCATCATCTGGGACAAGATGTTCGGCAGTTTTGTTCCCGAGCTCGAAACGGAAAAGCCGGTCTACGGCATCATCAAGCCAGTCAGCACGTACAATCCATTCATCCTCGCCTTCCACGAGTTCTTGGACCTGTTGCGCGACTGTGCGGCAGATGGGCCAAGACCTTGGCGATGGATCGGCCGGGCGATAAATCCGCCCGGATGGAGTCCAGACACCGTCCATAACCGGAGTGTGGACCTCAAGCGCGCCTTCGTTGCCGCGCACCCGGAGGAAGCCGGACGACCTGGCCTGCCGCGCGCCGGCCGTTAACCCGCCCCCTCTCCCAACGGCAATCGTGGACAGGGCGCACCGGCGCCCGTTAAGCTACGACTTGCGGTAACGGTCCGATAGCGACCGACCATGCGAGGAGACGGCCGATGCACCCCTGCCATCACGCGAAAACACATCCCGACAAGCCGGCCATCATCATGGGCGGATCGGGCGAGACGATCACGTTCAAGCAACTCGACGAGCGCTCGAACAGGATCGCCCACGCGCTGCGCGACGCGGGCTGCGCGCCGGGCGACACGATCGCGTTGTTCGCGGAGAACTCGGCGCGATACTTCGAAATCTGCTGGGCGGCGCAACGGTCCGGGCTTTATTACGTCTGCGTCTCGTCGCGACTGACCGCCCCCGAAGTGACCTACATCCTGCAGGATTCCGGCGCCCGGCTGATGATCGCGAGCGCGAGCAAGGCAGGCATCGCCCGCGAGGCGTTGAACGCGGCGGGCTTGCAGCACGCCTGGAGCATCGACGGCGACATTGAAGGCTTCGTGCCGATGGAAAGCCATGTGTCGAACTTCCCGGCCAGCCCGGTCGCCGACGAAATGGCCGGCACGGACATGCTCTACTCGTCCGGCACGACGGGACGGCCAAAGGGCATCCGGCCAGCGCTGGAGCGCGGCCTGCCGATCGATGGTGACAACGTGTTGTCGCAGATTGCCAGGGGGCTATCGGGCGCGGGCGAAGACTCGATCTACCTGTCCCCTGCTCCGCTTTACCATGCCGCGCCGCTGCGCTGGTGTATGACGTTCACGCGTTTCGGCGCCACGCTCATCGTGATGGAAAAGTTCGATCCCGAGGATTACCTGCGCCTCGTTGAGAAATATCGTGCCACACATTCGCAACTTGTCCCGACCATGTTCGTCAAGATGCTGAAGTTGCCCGAAGCAACGCGCAGCAAGTACGATCTGTCGAGCCTGAAATTCGCGATCCACGCAGCAGCGCCCTGCCCCGTTCCCGTGAAGGAACAGATGATCGCCTGGTGGGGACCGATCATCGACGAGTATTATGCAGGTTCTGAAGGCAATGGCATGACCTGGGTCAAGAGCCCGGACTGGCTGACTCACAAAGGTACGGTCGGCCGCGCGATTTTCGGTACCCTGCATATCTGCGACGAGGACGGAAACGAGGTACAAGTTGGCGAGGAAGGCCAGGTGTACTTCTCCGGCACGCCGACACCGAGCTATCATAATGATCCGGAAAAGAACAAAGCGGCGCTCAATCCGAAACATCCCGACTGGTCTTCGCTCGGCGACGTCGGCAAGCTGGACGCGGATGGGTTTCTCTACCTGACTGACCGCAAGGCCTTCATGATCATTTCCGGCGGCGTGAACATCTATCCGCAGGAAACCGAGAACATATTGATCACGCACCCGAAAGTCGCCGACGTGGCCGTTATCGGTGTGCCGGACGAAGAGTTTGGCGAGGCGGTGAAGGCCGTCGTGCAGCCGTTGCCGGGCATTGCGCCGTCTGAGGAGCTGGCGGCTGAACTTATGGCTTATTGCGCAGCAAACCTGTCCAAGCTGAAATGCCCAAAGAGTATCGATTTCGATCCCGAACTGCCCCGTCACCCAACCGGCAAGCTCTACAAACGGCTCGTGCGCGACCGTTACTGGGGCAACAAGGACAGCCGGATTGTCTGATCCGGCTGTCCGGTAAGGTTGGTCTGGTCGTCCTGAACGACTTACGCTGATTGACGCGCCGTTACGCTTGCAGGCCGCGCCTGACAGCGCCACACTGTTAGAAAGTCGAAACTGGAGACGACCGAATGGCCAACCCGCGCAAGATTACCTACGAAGAGCTCGAATCCCTCGCCGGACAGGAAGTGGGGGTTTCCGACTGGCATGTCATTGATCAGGACCGTGTCAACAAGTTCGCGGATGCGACCGGGGATCACCAGTGGATCCATGTCGACGTGGAGCGTGCGACCAAGATGATGGGCGGGCCGATCGCGCATGGTTACCTGACCCTGTCCCTGTTGCCGATGCTCAGCGCCGAAGTGCTGAACGTGTCGGGTGTGACGCGGGGGATCAATTACGGTTCGGACAAGGTGCGGTTCACGAACATGGTGCCGGTCGGCTCGAAGGTGCGGCTGCGTCAGGTCTGCAAGTCGGTTGTCGCCAAATCGGGCGGCAAACAGATGATCATGGAGAGCACCGTCGAGATCGAAGGCCAAGAGCGGCCAGCCCTTGTGGCGGAGGCGATTTCAGTCGTTTACGGCTGAGCACGCCAAGCGTCCGTTCTGCCTGTTCTGACTTGTGTTCGGGTCCAAATCTGGATTCTGTGCACGAGATCAGTGTCTCAAATGAAGGGTTGATGTGGAATGAGCGTGTTTTCGATCCGGATGCTGGCCTGCGCCGGCTTGCTGGCCACCACTTTTGTTGGTTTTGCGCAGGCTCAAGGCCAGCGTCCCGACGTCGCTCAGGTCGATTTCGGGCGCGATTCGAGCGAATGGGCGAATGATGGCGAATGCGATGATCCGCGCTTCACAGGCCCGGGGATGACCGAAACGACGCTTCTAGACTCCGATAGATTTCGCGACGCAACGGATTGCAAAGCCGCCTTCGATGCGGGGCGCCTTTCTCTGCGTGACGACGAATAACGACGGCATTCTATTCAGGGTAAATCTTGAAGCCACCAGTGATCGGCTTCCATTGCGCTTGCCTGCCCCTATATCTCTACCTCGACAGGAGCGCTGCCCATGACCAAAGCCCGCATAGAGCGCACGGATAGTGAATGGCGCACCATTCTTTCGGAAGATGCCTTCCGGGTGGGCGTCAAGGAAGGCACAGAACGGGCTTTCACGCCCGGAAACTTCCAGGATGAGAAACGCGCCGGCCTCTACCATTGCAAGGGATGCGGCACGGCGCTCTGGTCATCCGAGCATAAGTTCGACAGCGGGACCGGATGGCCGAGCTATTGGCAGCCGGTCAACCGCGACGTGGTCGGCACCAAGACCGATTTCAAGTTGGTGTACCCCCGCACCGAATGCCATTGCGCCACGTGCGGCCTGCACATGGGCCACGTGTTCAAGGACGGCCCCCCGCCAACCGGCGAGCGATGGTGCATCAACGGTGTCGTCCTGGACTTCCGGCCATCAAAATAGGGATGGACAGCGGCAGACCTGCCTGATCCAATTCGGGCATGCGCTTTGCGGAGACCACACATGCGTTTCGCCCAGATCGCGGTAGCACTCGCCGCCGCTTCGTTCATGCTGACAGGATGCACAATGCTTGAGAGCGACGCAAAGACGTCTGCCATAGCCGCGCGGCCAGCGACGCCCGTCGCGCCCCGGATTGCGCAAGAGGTCTCACAACTCGGGCGGACGCGCATCGATCACTATCACTGGCTGAAGGACGAGAACTGGCAGGAGGTGATGCGCGAGCCATCGCTGTTGCGTGCCGACATCAAGACCTACCTTGAAGCCGAGAACGCCTATACCAAAGCCGTGCTGGAAGACCCGACGGCGGAGCTGCGCGAGACGCTCTTCAACGAGATGCGTGCACGGATCAAGGAAGACGACAGCTCCGTTCCGAACATTGATGGAGACTACGCCTATTACACGCGCTTTCGCGAAGGCGGGGAATATCCGGTGATTGCACGGCGCGCCTCGTCTGATGCGTTCAACAACACTGCGCCGGAGACGATCCTGCTCGATGGCGATGCCATGGGTAAAGGCCAGGACTATTTCGCGTTCGGCGACATGGAAGCCTCGCCGGACCAGACCCGCATCGCCTACGGTATCGACACCAAGGGCAGCGAGTTCTACGAGATTCGCATCAAGGACATTGCGACGGGCCAAGACACTGGCACGCTGATCGAGAATGCCTATGGACCTTTCGAATGGAGCGCGACGGGCAAGGCGATCTTCTGGGTCTTCCGCGACGCGAACGGCCGGCCGAACGCCGTCTATCAGCGCGATCTTGAAACCGGCACCGACACACTGATCTACGAAGAGACCGACCCCGGCTTCTTCGTGGGTGTCGAAACGAGCGAGAGCGAGGCGGTCATCTTCGTCACGGCATCCGGTCACACGACCTCGGAGACCTACTGGTTTCCCGCATCCGAACTGAACCCGAAACTGCGCCTGATCGCTGCGCGCCAGACCGACAACGAATACGCTGTCACACACTGGGATGACCAGTTCTACATCTCCACGAATCTCGATGGCGCGGTCGATTTCAAGCTGATGCGTGCGCCGATGGAGTCGACGTCGCGGTCCGGATGGGAGGAAGTGATCCCGCATCGTCCCGGGACCCTCCTGCTCGGCATGCACGCGCAGAAGGACTACCTTGCCATGATGGAACGCGAAGATGGCCTGCCGCGCATCATTGTGCGTGCCCGAACCGATGGTACTTCCCATGCCATCAGCTTTGATGAGGCGGCGTTCGATCTCGGCCTTGACTCGGGTTATGACTATTCGACGCCGATCCTCCGCTTCGATTTTGCATCGCCGAAAACCCCGGACCAGGTCATCGACTACAATCTCACGACCCGCGAACGCACATTACGAAAGACGCGCGAAGTCCCGTCCGGCCACACGCCCGGCGACTACGTGACCGAGCGGCTGATGGCGCCTTCATGGGATGGCGCCCTGGTGCCGGTCACCATCCTGCGGCGACAGGACACGCCGCTCGACGGATCGGCGCCTCTGCTGCTCTACGGTTACGGCTCCTATGGCGTCACGATACCTGCAGACTTCCGGACAGGCCGCCTCAGCCTCGTCGATCGCGGGTTCGTCTACGCGATCGTGCATCCCCGTGGCGGGATGGCGAAGGGGTATCAATGGTACCTTGACGGAAAGCTCGACAAGAAGGGCAACACGTTCCGGGACTTCGTCGCGGCAGGCAACTTCCTCGTCGGCAAGAACTACACCGCTCGCGGGCGCATAGTCGCACAGGGCGGATCGGCGGGCGGGCTGCTGATGGGCGCCGCTGCCAACCTCGAGCCGGACCTGTTCGGCGGAATCATCGCTGCCGTTCCGTTTGTCGACGTGCTGAACACGATGTCGGACGAAAGCCTTCCGCTCACCCCGCCTGAATGGCCAGAATGGGGCAATCCGCTGACGGATGAAAAGGCCTATGACCAGATCCTCAGCTACAGCCCCTACGACAACGTGTCGGCAAAAGACTATCCGCCGATGCTGATCACAGGCGGCGTTTCAGACCCTCGCGTGACCTATTGGGAGCCGGCAAAATGGACCGCGAAGCTGCGCCATGAATCGCCGTCGGCAGGGCCCTATCTCATGAGGATCAACATGGATGCAGGCCACTACGGCGCATCGGGCCGGTTTGAAGGTCTGAAGGAAGCCGCGATTGAATATGCCTTCGCCTTGGCGGCAGCAGGCCTCGCGCCTCAGGTGAACCTAACGCCCGAGTAAAAGAGCCACGTGCCAAGCCTTCTGCCAATCGGCAGGCCTCTAACTTCCGACCAGACCGTTCCGCCGCCACATTTCAACGGTGCGCGCAAAACCAACATCCTCACGCGCCTGAATGTGGACAATTGCCTCGGCGATCGTGTCGAGTTCGCGCATGCCGCAGAGCGTTAAAAATGCCCGGTCGCGGCTCGCGAGACCCTCAACAAACAACCGCCGCAACTCTCTGACGGCACCCGGACGATCACAACATTGGGCAAGGCGCAGCATCAGGAGGTATTCCTGGTTCAATGAAAGCGCGGGGTGTTGCAGTGCGGTTGCCAGAATGGCTGCGGCCCGCCCACCAAGCGCGCGGTCACACAGTGACATCAGCATCGCCGCGGCGATCTGAACCAGCGGTTCGCTGGCGAACAAGCGTGCCCGTGCCTCGGCAATCGCAGGTGCAATCTGCGAAGGGCTAAGATTGAGCACGAGTTCTGGAATGCGGTCCGCAGTGCCTCCATCGGCAAAGACAGCCCAATCATAGACATAATCATCCGTAGGCGGGGGAGCCGCCAGCTTCTGGAGGGTTTCGGCCGCGCGCCGCCAGACCGGCGGACAGGTCGCTGCAGACGCGCAAACAGCAATCAGGCAGTCAATCGTTGCAGGCAGGAAGGGCGGCTTTGCCGGCGCATTTCCGCTGCCGCCGGTCGCCCAATACAGAGCCCAGGCCGCTGCCATTGCCAGCACGGGATCGTCTCCGGCCAGCAGCTTGCATAGCCTCACCTGTTCGGCCTCCCATCTGGGAAGATCGTTTGCCGCGTCACTGTCTGTGAAGAACAGATCGAGCGTGTCGAAGCACTGGAGGAAGGCCTGCTCCGTTTCATCGCTTGCATATTGTGTCCAGGGCGACGTCAGCTCCAACACATCGGGATGCCCGATCAATGCGTTTGGAATGTGCTTTCGACGATGCTGGTAGAGCAGTGCAAAGAAGGCCTGCATGGTTTGGGTTCGCGCCATCCAGTCTGGCGCGTTTGCGAGTAGGGCCAGTTCAAGCCGCGCGCCGCGTTCGCTCTCCCAGCGGGATATCTCGGCGACGAGCTCGCAGCGTTGCTTTGTGCCCAGTTTTGCAAATGCACCCGGCAAAAGCGCAGTTGCGCGCAACACCCAAGGCGCAAAGAACTGATCGCCATACTTCGCGGCAGCGGCTCTCATAAAAATGCGGATTCCCCGTTCTTGCGCCATCGACGCAACGTTCGCAGCATCGAAGGCGCGTTCCGGGTAAAGAATTTTCAACTCCGCAGGCGGCTCGAGATTCAACGGCTCGAGAACCGCTTTCACGATGGCAGCCCCACGATCGGCGCTCTGTGCACAAATCGTTTGTGCAAATGAAAGGACCTCGTCGGCTCCTGCCCGCGATATCGCCTCCTCAAAGACACATCGCAAACATTCCGCTTCAGCGCCCTCAAGCAACAATCCCGGTATCGACAGTCCCCCTTCTTGCGAATCGTCTTTCACCCGCGCAAGGGCAAAGAGCGCATCCCGCGAAATCTTGTTTGCTGTGGACGGCAACAAGCGGTCAATCAGCGCGGCTGGAGCCGGAGCCAGCAAAGTTCCCGCAAGGATTAACCGCCAGCCATCCGCACCGAAACTGTCCATCGCCCGGTCAAACTGACCGGCGATCCAGATACGCAGCGTGTTTGGGTCGGTCGATGCGAGATGAAAGACAAACGGCGCCTGGACCGCAATGTCGCGAACGTCCTCCTCGTCGGTCCCTTCGTGAACACCTGCCCCGTCTGGCGTGCCAGCGGGTCTGGTTTTCCCCGCGCCGTCGCTGACACGGCTTTGCTTGCTCGTCTCGGTCTCTGCTTGCTTGGCGAAGGTTGAGACCATCTTTCGACGGCTTGCTGGCACCACGACAGGGGACGGAACAAATCGCAGCAAGTCCAGTGCATCGTCGTTCACCGTTCGCATATGATGCGGCAGATCATTGCGGCAGGAAACGAGAATGCGTAACCGCTTTTTTCCAAGTCGCCCCTCCCACCGCCGTAGCCGGTCGCTCAATGCCCGCAGCGATTCTACCTCATTCTCGCGAATATCCAGAAAAACAGCTGTCCTGCGACGAAGCGTCAATTGCTTCGGCAAACGATCAGGTTGCTCCGGTTCACCAGCGTGCCAGCCCAGGCTTCGCATCTTCGCAAGCCAAGCATAGCCGATTTGCGTGCGCAGGTCGGGATCGCCGAAGACCCCTTGCAGTGCGATGTCCTGGACCAGGCTGTCTTGCGCAAGCAGCACAAGTTCTTCAAGCGTTTTTCCGGAAGGTCCGAGGCTTCCCTGGCGCCGTCGCAATTCGCGATCGGTCAACCATGCCGGCAGGCTTCCGGTTATTGATGCGGCAAGTTCTTCCAGCACGGACACCTGCATCAGTGCGAAAACAGCCGGAAAGGTCCAGATCAACCATTGCAATTCCCGATTGCGATCCAAAACACCCGCAATGAAGCCGAGCCCGTCGCCAAGCCCGCCGAAACCCGCCTCGTTCAATGCAGCTGCCCCGCGGCCGAGCGCCAGAGCGAGGCGTTGGGCTGACTGGTCTGCGATCCCCGCGAGCAAGCCTGTCGCGCCGAGCAAGCCGATCGCGCCGAACAGGACCGCCACCAGAAGCATCCAGACGCAGAGTGCAATCAGAAAGGTTGCCACAAACCGCATCTGCGTTATCCCCCCGCTCGCGACCGCGAAGTTAGGCTTGAACGGGCCAGCACACAATCGGTCTGCGACCTTCTCAAGGTCTGCAGAGAACACCGTTTTGTGACTGTTCGTCAGCGAACTTAAAGATGCAAGCAAGCACGCGGGCGCGCAGATGGCGGCCGTGACATCCCTTCCGGCGTCGCAGACATCACAACGGCTCGGATGTCAGTTCAGGTCTTGCTGGACCGCCGGAGATCATTTTGCGCAGGGTTTCGATCAGGTCTGCTTCGCAGGCCGGCTTGTCACGGCGTATACGGTTGATACGGGGGAAACGCAGGGCGATACCCGATTTATGCCGGTTGCTAGGGTTCACAGCATCAAATGCGACCTCGAGGACCAAAGTCTTTTCGACTTCGAGAACAGGTCCAAACCGGTTGGTCTTTTGCTTGCGCACAAAACGATCCAGCCATTTCAGATCTTCATCGCTGAACCCGGAATAGGCCTTGCCAACCGGGAGAAGAATGCCGCCGGTCTCTTCCGGCTCGGACCAACACCCGAAGGTAAAGTCTGAATAGAGGCTGGATCGCTTTCCGGAGCCGCGCTGCGCATACATCAGCACGCAATCTGCCGTCATCGGTTCCCGTTTCCATTTGTACCATAATCCGGACCTGCGACCGGGCTCATAGGCGCTGTCTCGCCTTTTGAGCATCACGCCTTCCACATCCGTGTCGCGCGCACGCGCGCGCAGGTCCGCGAGGTCTTCAAAAGTTTCAACATCGATCAAGGCGGAGATATCGAATACGGCAGGATCGAGCCGTTGAACGATACCCTCCAGCCGGGCGCGTCTGGCGATCCACGGGCTCTGGCGCAAATCGTCACTGCCCTCGAAAAGCACATCATACAGCCGGACGAACGCAGGATATTGCGCTTGCAGACTCGCGCTTACCGTCTTGCGACCCAGCCGCTGCTGAAGTGCGTTGAAACTCGCCGCGCCGCCCGCTGCCCCGCCTTGCACAGTTCCCCGCACAAGGAGTTCGCCATCAAGGACACCGGCAAAGCCAAACGTTCCCGCAATCTCGGGGAAACTTGCCGTGATGTCTTCACCCCCGCGGCTGAACAACCGTGTTTCTCCGCCCGCCCGGACGACTTGGATGCGGATTCCGTCCCATTTCCATTCGGCAGCAAAATCGGCGAACGCCACACACGTATCCTCCAATGGACTTGCAAGCATGAACGGCCGGAAAACCGGGAGCAAAGAGACGTCCGGCTTTGGGGCAACGCCGCTCGCCCAGGAAAATAGCTCAGTGTAGGGAGGACGAAGAGCATGCCAAGCCTCCTCGACGTCATTCAACGGGACGTCAAAGGCCTGCGCAAAGGCGGTTTTGGCCAATCTCGCGGAGACACCGATTCGCAAAGCGCCTGTCCCCAGCTTCAGCAGCGCGAAGCGCCCGTTCTCGTCGAGACGGTCAAGAAAGGCTGCAAGGGCCGGTTTGGCCGTAACGCGCGTCGCAGAAGACAGAACAGCAACCACCTCACTAATCCCTGGTCCAGCGGACGCACCGACTTGCGGACCGGGCCAAAGCAAGCTGACGGTTTCTGCTGTATCGCCCACGAAGTCTCTCGACAGCGCATAGAGAACAGGATCAACGCGCTCCTTGATCAGTTCACGAATGAGTCCCGATTTGATTGCCGGAAAACTCAGTGCCCCGGTCAGCGCCGCAAGGGCCCAGCCCCGGTCTGGATCTGGGGTTGCTTTCAGATAACTAGCGAGGCGTGCAAGTTTGCGTGTTCGCGAGCGCGTATACACGAGGCTTGAGAGAAGATCAGCGAACTGATCCATCACTCCGCCTCGTCCTCTTCCCGCCCAACGAGGTCCAGCGCGCGTGCACGGATATGCTGCTGAGCGCACCAATGCAGCAGCGCGTCTTCGCGGCCGTGGGTGATCCAGGTTTCGTGGGGGGCGACCTCACGAATCGTATCTGTCAGCTCGTTCCAGTCGCAATGATCCGAAATGATCAGCGGCAGCTCGATATTGCGCTGCACAGCACGCTGGCGCACACGCATCCAGCCTGACGCCATCGCGTTTACGGGATCGGGCAAGCGCCGCGCCCACGCGGAGTTGAGAGCGGAAGGCGGACAAATGATGATCTGGCCTTTCAGCGCATCCCGCGGCACACCGGCAGCGGGCGCGAGAGGGCCAAGGTCAACGCCGTGCCGTTGGTACAAGGCACACATCGCGCTCATGGCGCCGTGCAGCCAGATCGTTTGATGGTAGCCGGCGCGCCTCAACTCCGCGATCACCCGCTGCGCCTTGCCAAGGGCGTAGGCACCGACAAGGATCGCCCGTTGCGGGTTCTCTCTCTGCGTCACAAGCAGACGCGCGATCTCCTTTCCGATCGGGGGATGCCTGAAAACCGGTAGCGCGAAAGTGGCCTCGGTGATCAGAATATCGCACGCCGTCGGCTCAAAGGGGAGGCAGGTCGGATCTGGGCTGCGCTTATAGTCTCCGGTCACGACGATCCGCTCATTCCCCCGTTCAAGCAGGATTTGCGCTGAACCAAGCACATGGCCCGCCGGGATAAAGGTCGCGGTGATCGAATCCCCGATCGGTACGGGTTCAAAATAAGGAACGGCTCGGTCATGGGACGGGGTTTCATAGCGCAGAGCGATGATATCTTGCGTCGCGCGCGTTGCGAGGATCTCCCCGTGCCCACCACGCGCATGATCAGCATGCCCATGCGTTACCAAGGCGCGGGCGACCGCATGGGAGGGGTCGATCCACCAACCGATTGTGGGAAGGAGTATCCCTTGCGGCTCGGCTTTGATCCAGCGCGGCGTGTCCTGGCTCATGGCCATGTTTGATGTCCTTGACCCGGCTGCTGAAACACCACGACGTCCAACACAATTCTGTCCTGAACAATTGTTCGTTTGTTGAGAATTTCAATGAGGGGTTCAGCCGATGCGAGGCCACTCGAACCCGCCTCCAAAATTTTACCTCGGATCGGGCTTGAACCTGACTGTCCGAAAAGACCCGAAATAACTCTCGCGGCGAGCCAAAATTTCCGGCACCAGATAGATCTTTGCGAGGCCCAGCTGTGATTTCGGGAACGCGGTCATCGCTAGTTATATTTGGAGCGGCTGCCAAGGGGCCTTGCTCAATGGTCGGAGCGGCGGGATTCGAACCCACGACCCCTAGTCCCCCAGACTAGTGCGCTACCGGGCTGCGCTACGCTCCGACTTGTGGGCTTCTTAGCGGGCACACGTGGCGTCCGCAATGACTCATGTGGGTCACGCGGCCTGGTGAAGCAACGCAGCGTCAATCCGCGCCTTGATATCTGAGAGTTCGAGAAGCGCGCCTTCTAGGCGTTGACGCTTCTGGGGATCAGCGATCGCCGGACGGGGCGCGCCAAACGCCTTTGCGACTGTGTCCTGCAGCTGCCGGGCCGGGCTGGCGGCAGGCGTGATTTCGGTAGGTGCAAGGCTGGCTGCCCCAGAGAGAACCGCAACAACGCCCTGCTCCGTCAGGATCGCCTTGGCACCCTTCAAGGTCATGCCATTCTGATGGACCAGCACCTGGATCGCCCTCAGAGCATCCATATCCTGCGGCCGGAAAAGACGCCGGCCGTCTTCCCGCTTCACTGGGCGGACGTCACGAGGGAATTTCGTTTCCCAGTAGCGAAGGACGTGTGTCTCGAGCCCGAGCTCGGCGGCCGCCTCCCCGATTGAACGAAAAGCATCAGAAGATTTTTCGATACGGGGTTTGAGTGCGGGCATCTGCAGGTCCTTGTCGTATCAGCTTTCGCTGACAAGTTTCTTCAACATCGGAGATGGCCGGAAGGTCACGACCCGGCGCGCAGCGATTGGCGCTTCTGCCCCGGTTTTTGGATTGCGGCCTTCGCGCGCGGACTTCGAGCGGACGACAAAGTTGCCAAAACGCGAGAGTTTCACTTCATCCTCGTGTTCCAGCGCGCTGCCGATGATCTCCAGTGTGCGATCAAGCAGGTCGGCTGACTCCTGCCTTGTCACGCCAACTTCTCGAACGATAGCGTCCGTGACCTCAGCACGCGTCAGGCTTGGTTTGTCCATGTCAGCTACCGCCTCTGGTTAAAAGATAACGCCTGAATGTTAACGGATTCCTATCGGGTCCGTTAGCGGATTCTGAGTCCAGCGTTGGCGTTTATGGGTTCAGAGGCGGAATAGGCTCGCCCCCCACGAAAACCCGCCGCCCATCGCCTCAGAGAGGACAAGGTCGCCTGGTTTGGCCCGACCGCTGCGAACGGCGTGATTCAGCGCGAGTGGGATCGACGCTGCCGACGTGTTGGCGTGCTCCGCAACGGTCATCACGACCTTGCTTTCGGCAATGTTCAGTTTCTTCGCAACGCCGTCGAGGATACGCTTGTTTGCCTGATGCGGCACGAAAAGGTCGATATCCGCAGCTGTAAAGCCGGTTTCGTGCAACACGGCCTCAATCGCCGAGGAGATGTTCGCGACCGCGTGTTTGAAGACTCGGTTTCCCTCCATGCGGACATGGCCAATCGTACCCGTTGAACTGGCGCCGCCGTCCACATACAGCAGGTCTGATTTCGTTCCGTCGGTCCGAATGTGATGCGTGATTACGCCAGCATCTGCTGCGCCGGTCCAGTCTTCAGCCTGCAGAACGACGGCTCCGCCCCCATCGCCAAACAGCACGCAGGTGCCGCGGTCTGACCAATCGATGATGCGGGAAAAAGTCTCGGCGCCGATGACGAGCGCCGTGTTGAACAAGCCCTGCTTCAGCATCGAGTCGGCGGTGGCGAGCCCGAAAAGGAAGCCCGAACAGACGGCCTGCACATCGAATGCGGCGCCTGTGCCCGTGCCGAGCTTCGCCTGCACAGCGGTCGCCGTTGCCGGAAACGTCCGGTCAGGTGTGGTCGTGGCGAGCACAATCAAGTCGATGCGTCCCGGCGCGATGCCGGCGGCTTCGAGCGCCAGTCTCGCCGCTGCCGTTGCAATGTCGGATGTGACCTCCCCGTCGGCAGCGATGTGCCGCTGGCGGATACCCGTCCGCTCCTGGATCCAGGCGTCCGTGGTGTCGACCATGGACGAAAGTTCATCATTGGTGAGAACCCGTGCCGGCAGGTAACCCCCGGTTCCACGGATAAAACTTCGCCGCGCCATACCTTACCTTCTGCGGAGCATAACCCGCCCTACTCTGCTGCCAGCCCGCCAGGACCGACCTTCGCAAGATTGGCGGCAATCTGGTCCTGATAGCCGCTGGCTGCAAGGTCAGCCGCCAGTTCGCAGGCGCGTGCAAAACCCCTGGCGTCGGTCCCTCCGTGGCTTTTGACCGAGACGCCGCCGAGACCCAAGAGAACTCCGCCGTTCACATTGCTGGGATCCATAAAGTCCTTGAGTTGTTTGAGGCCATGCATCGCGAGCATGGCGCCAGCCTTGGACATCAGGCTCTCGGTAAAAGCCTCGCGCATGCGGCCTGCAAGCATGCGGGCAACGCCTTCGCCAGCCTTGAGAGCCACATTACCGGTAAAGCCATCGGTGACCACCACATCGACCACGCCGCGTGAAATGTCGTCGCCTTCCACAAAACCGCGATAGTCGAGGTTGAGGCCGGAATTGCGCAACATCTCATGCGCTTCGCGGACCTCATCATGGCCCTTCATTTCCTCAGAGCCGATGTTCAGCAGCGCGACTGACGGGCGCGTGATATCGAGCGTTGCGCGCGCGAACGCCTCGCCCATGATTGCGAAAGTCACCAGCTGTTGCGCGTCGGCCTCAAGATTGGCGCCGACATCCAACACGACTGTCCGGCCTTTGAGTGTCGGCCAGAGTGCGGTCATCGCGGGCCGGTGCACGCCGTCCATCTTGCGCAGCAACAACATGGAAATCGCCATCAAAGCGCCGGTGTTGCCTGCAGACACCGATGCGGCGGCCCGGCCGTCCTTGACGGCTTCGACCGCATTCCACATCGACGACCCCTTGCCCCGCCGGAGCGCCTGGCTGGGCTTCATGTCACTGGGGATCTTTTCGGCTGCATCAATGATCGTGACCCGCCCGGCGAACGCGCTGTGCCGGGCGATCAATGCCGCCAATTCAGCTTCGCTACCGTGAAGGAGGATGTTGATTTCCGGCCGTCGGGCCAGCAAGAGCGCCAGGCCTTCGACAACAACCGCTGGCGCGGCGTCGCCGCCCATCGCGTCCACGGAAAGCGTCATTTTGCCGTTCATGCCGAACTGTTCCGATTGGCCTGACCGGACGCGCCGGATAACTCGGTGGTGTAAGGGGACCCGCGCAGCAAAGCAACGGGCGACATCGGCGGCTACGGGAGCCCAGCTCCCGTGAACCCACGCCAATCGAACAGCCCGGACATCACTTCCGCCTGCAGTTGCGCGGAAAACACCGACTGCACATCAAGTGCCGCGGCTGTGAGAGCCGGGCCGAACGTCTCGCCGATCATGGCATTGCGCACCAAAGCGTCGGTGAGCCCGGCCGCCCTGTCTGGAACCTCCGGCGCAGCGAGGGTCGTCATCAGCGCCCGGCCAAATCCGGAATGGGTTTCGGCAAGTTTACGAACTTTGCGCGCAATCGATGCGTCCCCAACGCCCTGCTCCCGAAAGGCCGCGTCAAATCCATCTAGCACCTTCCGGTTGATTTCATCGATCAGTTTTCTCGCCTCAGGGGTGTCTTCACGGGAGAGCCGATCATAGACCAGAGCAGAGGCCAGCGTGACCGCTCGGGTGCGGGCCTCGAAGGTGTCGGCCACACCGAAGTCGAGATAGAGCCTCGGCGACAAAGCGGCCTTGATCAGCCCGTTATAGGCCGTTTCCGCGGCTCGACGGCGTGCAGACCGCGCGCCTCCCAGAAGAGATGAAAATACCATGGCCGGTGCGCTCTCGATCTTGCCAACCAGCTCGGGCTGCCGCTAGGTCGTTTTGTAATGCCCTATCAGGAGTTTTCCGATGTCGCGACGCGTGATTTTGACCCTCGGCCTCTTGACCTTACCATTGACCGCCTGCCTGACGCCATCGCGCGACTTTCATGGTTACATCGCCGACGAGGTGCAGCCCTCGGAAATCAAACCCGGCGATGACACCCGGTCCAGCGTGCTTTCCCAGTTGGGATCGCCATCGACGAAGAGCACGTTCGATGAGAACACCTGGTTCTATGTTTCGGACATCCAGGAGCGGTTCGCTTATTTCAAGCCCGTTGTGGCCGAGCGCCGGATTGTCGCGATCCGCTTCGCAGAAGACGACAAGGTGGATGAAGTCCTCCAGTATTCAGCTGCCGATGGGCAGGTGATCAGTTATGCGGCCCGCGAGACGCCAACCCGCGGCAGGGAACTCGGCCTCTGGGAACAGATTTTCGGCTCGGTCGGCGCAGTGCGTCTGCCAAACTCCGAAGAGGCAACCCCGGACAATCCAACTGGCCGCCGCCAATAGTTGACCGGGGCTATCCACAGATCCCGGGCTCGCCTTCTGGAAGACACAAAGAAAAGGCCCCGGGAGGTTTCCCCGGGGCCTTCTCTTTTGGGGCAAGACCGATCAGTGGCCCGCGAGCACTGCCAGCATCAGGAGGGCGACGATATTGGTGATCTTGATCATCGGGTTCACCGCCGGACCGGACGTGTCCTTGTAGGGATCACCGACTGTATCGCCGGTGATGGCAGCCTTGTGGGCCTCGGAGCCTTTGCCCCCATGGTGACCCTCTTCGATATACTTCTTGGCATTGTCCCATGCACCGCCGCCCGAGGTCATCGAGATGGCCACGAACAGGCCGGTCACGATGACACCGAGGAGCATGGCGCCGACCGACGCCAGCGCAGCGCCAGCACCCGCAATGACGAAGATCGCACCGAACAGCACAATTGGCGACAACACGGGAAGCAGCGATGGCACGACCATTTCCTTGATCGCCGCTTGCGTCAGGATATCGACTGCCCTGCCGTAGTCCGGCTTGACCTCGCCTTTCATGATGCCCGGCATTTCCCGGAACTGACGGCGGACTTCTTCCACAACCGCTTGAGCGGCGCGGCCCACCGCCATCATCGACATGCCGCCGAAGAGGAATGGCAAGAGGCCACCGAAAAGGAGGCCGACCACGACGTAGGGATTGGCAATCGAGAAGTCGACATTGAGGTTGTAGAAGAACGTGCCTTCAGCCGCGCGAGCGGAGAAGTATTTCAGATCTTCCGCATACGCCGCGAACAAGACGAGCGCGCCGAGGCCCGCCGAACCGATGGCGTAGCCTTTGGTGACCGCCTTTGTGGTGTTGCCAACAGCATCCAGTGCATCGGTGGTCGTGCGCACTTCAGAGGGAAGTTCCGCCATTTCCGCGATGCCGCCGGCATTGTCTGTGACAGGACCGAAGGCATCGAGCGCAACGATCATGCCTGCGAGCGCGAGCATCGTGGTTGTGGCAATCGCGATGCCGTAGAGGCCCGCGAGATTGAAAGTGAGCAGGATGCCGCCGATGATCGTGAGGGCCGGGAGCGCAGTCGCTTCAAGCGACACCGCTAGTCCCTGGATCACGTTTGTTCCGTGTCCGGACATCGATGCTTTTGCGATCGAGCGGACAGGCCGGTACTTCGTCTCGGTGTAATAGGCCGTGATCACGACGATCAACAATGTAACGAACAGGCCGGCGACGCCGCAAAGGAACAGTTTCCAGCCGGTAATGCTGGCCGCTGCGCCCGTTACAGGATCGATCAGCCCGAGGACGGCGCCTGCGCCTTCCAGCTCTCCCATCATACCACCCGGCAGGACCGTGTGAATGGCGATCGCGAGACCGGCGATCGACAGCACACCCGTCACGTTGAGGCCCTTGTAGAGGGCACCCATGACATCGGTTGAACCCGGCGACAGGCTGACGAAATAGGTGCCGACAATCGACGTCAGGATACACACTGCAGCGATAGCGAGCGGCAACATCATGATCTCGCTGAGGTAAGACGTGCCTGCGAAGTAGATCCCACCTAAAACCATGGTCGCCACAAGCGTAACGGCATAGGTTTCGAACAGGTCAGCCGCCATGCCCGCGCAGTCGCCCACGTTGTCGCCGACATTGTCGGCAATCGTCGCGGGGTTTCGTGGGTCGTCTTCAGGGATACCGGCTTCGACCTTACCGACCATGTCGCCGCCGACATCGGCGCCCTTGGTGAAGATGCCGCCGCCGAGACGCGCGAAGATGGAGATGAGCGAAGCGCCGAACCCGAGTGAAACCAGCGCATCGATGATCTCACGCTTCTGGCCATCGTCGTTCACGCTCAGGCCGATCGGGCCCGTCAGCAAGCCGTAATAGCCAACGATGCCAATCAGGGCGAGACCGACCACGAGCATTCCGGTGACGGCGCCCGACTTGAAGGCCAGCTTCAGGCCGGCATTGAGGCCCGACTTGGACGCTTCAGTCGTGCGCACGTTTGCGCGCACAGACACCAGCATGCCGATGAAACCCGCTGCGCCGGATAACACCGCGCCGACGATGAAACCGAGCGTGGCTTTCCAGCCCAGCAGCAAGAAAAGGATGATCGCGACCGCCACACCCACCATACCGATCGTGCGGTATTGTCGATTGAGGTAGGCATTCGCACCCTCCTGGATCGCCTTCGCGATCTCCAGCATGCGCGGGCTGCCCGCTGGCGCCTTCATAATCGATCCGATCTGGACCCAGCCAAATAGGACCGAGACGAGACCCGCACCAAGTGCAAGCAGATACCAAGTCATAGGATTTCCTTCCTTGAAGCCCTTGTTAAAAGCGCCGGATTGACCGGCCCTTCCAGGGTATTGTTGTTTCCGTACTGACTGCCAGTAGCTCCCTCTTGGTGCAACTTGCCTCGCTTCAAGGGAGAGTGCCGGACGGCCCGGACACACCATGCTCAAAGCCCAAGGTTTCAGGCAAGTTAATTGGCCTGCCCTGTGACACTACCTCCAGCCCCCTCCCTGTCACAACCTGGCCGATCCGGGTGACCAGAAACGCGCTTGATGCAGCGATAGCGCGGATCAGCGATTCGCTGCCCGGCCCCGCCGTGAATAGGATTTGGTAGTCATCGCCCCAGCTGGCCAGCCTTACCTGTTCCATCAGGCTGGCCGCCTGCACCGCAAAAGGTACGCAGTCGAGGTCGAGCATCAAAGATACGCCGGACGCCGTCGCGAGCGCGAGTGCATCGGCCAACAAGCCATCGGATATGTCGATGCTGGCCGTCGCCTCGGTGCTGACCATGACCGCGGCAGACTGCGGCGCTGGCTGGGGCACGCGATACCGCGCCGCCCAACCATCCTGCCCCCGGCCGAGATTGATGGCGTCAAAACCCAGACACGCGGCGCCAATATCTCCGGTCACCCAAAGGCTGTCGCCAGGCTTAGCCCCCGTCCGGCGAACAGGGACACCACGCGGTCCGCAAAGGCCGGTCATTGTCATTGCACCAAACAGGCCGGCCGGAACCGTCGTAGTATCCCCACCGATGAGCTGTGCGCCCCAGAATGCGAGATCATCGCCGAGTGTTTTGGCAAAGGCAGCAAGTTCAGCATCGGTGCGGCCCATCGGCCAGCCGAGGTTTAGCACCGCCTCGAGCGGCCGCGCGCCTTTCGCATGGATATCGGATACGTTCCGCCTGACCAGCTTACGCGCCACGGTGTCGATAGGATCACCGGGCAGAAAATGTACGCCTTCAACGACACTATCCGATGTTACGATAAGCGGCCCGGGTGAAGCGAGCGAGGCCACATCATCGGTCAATCCGTCGGCTGCGAGCGGCGCGAAATACCTTTTGATCCAGTCCTTCTCAGCCATAAGGCGAGGCCTTGACGGTCACAGCCCCTCGCGGCCGATGGCATAGAACCGATCCCGGCGCTGGCGCCGCAACTCGGCTGGCGTCAGGCCTTCAAGTTCGCGCAAAGCCGTATCAAGTGCCTTTGCGGCTGTCGCCATTGCGCGCTGCGGATCGCGATGGGCGCCACCAACAGGTTCCTTCACAATGCCATCGATAACCTTGGTGCGCATGAGCTCAGGCGCGGTGATGCCCATGGCCTCTGCCGCATCCTTTGCCTTTGCCGGATCCCGGTAGAGGATCGAGGCGCAGCCTTCGGGTGAGATCACGGAATAGATCGCATACTCCATCATCAGGATACGGTTCGCCGCCGCGATGCCGATCGCACCGCCCGACATGCCTTCGCCGATGATCAGCGTGACGAACGGAACGCCGAGCGAGAGACCGCGCTGGGTGCCGCGCGCAATCGCTTCGGCCTGCCCGCGTTCTTCGCCGCCCCGTCCGGGATAGGCACCTGCCGTGTCGGGGAAGCTCAGGACGGGCAGGTTGAACTTCTCCGCAAGATCCATCAGGCGGACGGCCTTGCGATAGCCCTCCGGATGCGCCATGCCGAAATTGTGCTTGAGGCGCTTGTCAGTAGTGCGGCCCTTTTCGTGGCCCATGAGCACCACGGAGCGCCCCCGGAAGCGTGCCAGACCGCCGATGATGGCTTCGTCATTTCCGAAGACCCGGTCACCCGCGAGTTCCTCGAAATCCTCAAAGATCGTGCCGATGAAATCGACAAGGTGGGGCCTGTCCGGATGCCGGGCAACCTGGGTGATTCGCCACGCGGTCAGGTCCGCATAGATCTGTTTCAACTGCTTGTTTGATTTGGTCTTCAGTTTTGCCAGTTCATCATCGATCGGCGGACCATCCTTACGCGAAGCCAGCGCTTCGAGCTCGGCGATCTTCGCGTCGAGTTCGGCGATCGGTTTTTCAAATTCGAGATAAGTTGCCATACGGGAGAATTAGCAACCGCCACCGCCTTCGCCTAGCGAATTCTTAACCGAGGACCCGGGTCAGCATAACGACCGCAGGGAGCGTGAGCACGCCGAGAAGCACGGGAAACACGAAGAAAATCAATGGCAGGGTGAGCTTTGCCGGAAGGGCCATCGCCTTTTCTTCGGCGTAAAGGATCCGGCGCTGACGCATGTCAGCCGAAAAGACGCGCAAGGTCTGGCCAAGGCTTGTTCCCATTTCCTCCGCTTGCCGGAGCATCGTCGCGAGAGATCCAGCCTCCTCGATCGCCAGGCGATCTGCGAAACTTCGCCAGGCAATCTTGCGTGGACGTCCGGCGCGAAGCTCGAGCGACAACGTGCGCATGTGCGCGGCGATGATGGGGTGACGAAGTTCGAGTTCCTCCCCCACACGCTGGACCGATGCGTCGAGGCTGAGCCCTGCTTCGACGCAAGCGACAAGCAGGTCCATCATGTCGGGAAAGCCGCCAGAGCAACGTTGCTTGCGCGCCTTGATGCGGCCATCGAGATACATCGATGGCGCTGCAAGCCCAAGCAGCACCAGAAAAATTGAAACCGCCACAGGCGTGATCGGCGGCAAATCGCTGAACAGCGGTAGCGCAAAAAAGAGCCCAACCTGCGGAACAACGACACAAACAAAGCGCGCAAAAAAGTAAATGGCAACACCGCGCGGGTGGTTGAAACCCGCAAGCTGAATTTTTGCGCGCGCCGCGCTGACTTCCTCACCCTCAGACGGCGCAGCACTATCAGCGAAACCGAGAAATGCCGCGCCGATCCGGCTTTCGTTGCGCGCGCCCGGCGCACCGCTGGCGCGGCGGCGGTCCAGACGCCGCTCGACGTTCTCTTGTGCACTTTGGTTTCGCGTGAACGTCAGCAGCCCCGGAATGGCGACGAGCATCGCCGCGACAAACATCAGCACCGGAACGACAGGGCCGGAAAGAAGGGACATCATCAGCGCCGGCACCTACATCTTGAAGTTGATCATCTTGTTCATGACGAGATTGCCGATCGCCATCCAACAAAACAGACCGGCAAACCCGTATTGAATCAGCGGCTCATGGATGACGTTGCCATAGAATTCCGGCCGGAGCACATGGATGGCGGCCATGACGAGAAACGGCGCGGCCGTCAGGATCATTGCCGAAGCGCGGCCTTCAGAGGTCGCGGCGCGCACCTTGAGGCGCATGGTCTGACGTTCGCGGATGGTTGCCGTGTTTGATTTGAGCAACTCGGTGAGGTTACCGCCGGTCTTCTCCTGCAGACGAACCGTTGCAGCAAAAAGTTCGACGTCGGGGTCGCCAGCGCGCTCAGCCATCCGTTGCACGGCGTTCGTCAGCGACATCCCATAGGAGACCTCGTCTGCCGTCATCCCGAACTCGGTCCCAATCGGGTCAGGCATCTCGCGCGCAACAAGCGAAATGGCTGTCGCGACCGGATGCCCCGCCTCGAGGCTGCGACAAACAATCTGCAAGGCATCGGTCAGCTGGCTTGCGAGTTTCTTTGCGCGTTTCCCGGCCAGATGATTGAGAACAAACAGCGGCGCAAGAGGAAGGATCAGGACGAAAGCCAGCAGAGGGAAGACAAAACCCCCAACAAAGTGCCAGACGAGCCCCGCAACACAAGCCGCGCCGGCAACCGCCATGGCGCCCCACCGAACCGGTTGGTATTTCAAGGCGCTGCGGACGATCAGACGGTTGATCCAGCGCAGCGACATGGCAAGATTACCGTCGCGATCAAGCCCACGGCTCTTTCGCAGTTCGATCATCGCCTCGTTATGGGTTGCGTATTTGTCCTTGAACTGGAGGCGTCGATTTACGAGCCGCTCCGTGCGTGCGTCAGTCACGAGGCTCAACGTCGCCTGGATGGCAAGAAAAAAAGCGCCGGCCGCCATCACCACAGGGATGATCAGCACACTGTCTAAACTGGGAAGGCTCGGAAATCCGAACACGTGACGCGCGCCCCCGTCAAAACCGGTTTGAAGGGTCAAACATGCCCGCGGGCATGAAGATGCCTCGGCGCTCCATCCCGTCCAGGAATTTTGGCCGCAAGCCCGTCGCGACGAAATGGCCTTCGACTTTCCCTTCGGAGGTCGTCCCTGTACGCTCAAACTTGAAGATTTCCTGGAGCTGCACGACTGAGCCCTCCATTCCGGTGATCTCGGCAATCGACATCACCTTGCGCGATCCGTCAGAAAGCCTCGAGGCCTGGACGATGAAGTTCACGGCAGAGGCAATCTGGCCACGAATCGCTTCCTCAGAAATCTTCATGCCACCCATCATCACCATCTGCTCAAGACGCGTCAGTGCATCCCGCGGGTTATTGGCATGGATCGTGGCCATTGATCCCTCGTGACCTGTGTTCATGGCCTGGAGCATGTCAAAGGCCTCTTCGGACCGGACCTCGCCAAGGATAACCCGGTCAGGGCGCATGCGAAGCGCGTTCTTGACGAGTTCACGTTGGCGGATCTCGCCCTTGCCCTCGATATTCGGCGGCCGGGTCTCCATGCGGGCGACGTGCGGCTGCTGGAGTTGCAACTCGGCAGCATCCTCGATCGTGATGAGGCGTTCATCGGGACTGATCGCGGCAGACAAGGCATTCAGCAGTGTGGTCTTGCCCGACCCGGTGCCTCCGGAAATCACCGTCGAGGCGCGGCATTTCACGGCGCCGAGTATGAAATCAGCCATCGGCTGCGGGATGGCGCCAAATTTGACCAGCTTCTCCATCGTCAACGGAGACTTGGAAAACTTTCTGATCGAGACAAGCGGACCGTCGATTGCAATCGGCAGGACCGCTGCGTTGACGCGGCTTCCATCCGCCAGACGGGCATCGACGAGCGGTTGGCTCTCATCGACACGGCGACCGACCGCGGACACGATGCGCTGCACGATCCGCAACAAGTGGTCATTGTCTGCAAATCGAACGGGCGCCAGTTGCAGCTTTCCGTGGCGCTCGACATAGACCTGATCGAACCCATTGATGAGAATGTCCGCAATCGAATCATCCTTGAGCAGAGGCTCGATCGGTCCCAGTCCGGTCATTTCGTCCATCACGGCATCAGCGAAGGAGGCCTCTTCTGCCGCTGACAGCGCCATGTCTTCCTTGCGTATGATATCAGATACAATCCCACGTACCCGGCGCCGCATCGTTTCATCGTCCAGCTTGTCGAGAACGGAAAGATCCAGCTCGTCAATCAGCTTGGCATGAACGCGCAGTTTGGCATCAAGGAGATCAAAGCCCTGTGGCTCCGGTTTCAGCCGGCTCGGCGGAACGGGCGTCACCGGCGCCGGCGCAACAAGACTTGGCGCGGCCACCCCTTCGGCCTTTGGAACAAGACTGGACGTTCCGAAGCGGCTCATCTGAAGCTCTTTTTCTTGCGGGATGCGGCGGTATTTTCAGTGATCAGTCCATCGGGTGCGAAAAGCCGAACCAGCGAGGCGACATCCCCCACGACAGGGCTCTTGGGTTTGACGTCTGCGATTGGTTTGCCCAAATTCACAGCTGTGCGCGCGGCGTCCCAATCGGAGGTGATCGTCGCATCGATCTTGCGCTCGATTGCCTGCTCGGCCTTGTCGATTGCGAATTCGGTGCGGAAGCGCTTCTTCTGGAACATGCGGTTCAGGACGAGCCGTGCCTTGCAGCGATCACCTCGCAAGACGTCAATATCACGGCACATGTCAGCTGCAGCGTGCAGGCTCGGCACAGTCAGCTCACTAACGATTATCGCCTCATCAACAGCCGATAGCACGGGCTGCGTCCACGGCATCCGATGGCGTGGCATATCGAGAATGACGATTGGGAACGTTGCGCACGCGACATCAAGCAGGCGCAGGATTGCCCCTTCGGAGGCCAGCATGTCGGCATCAGGATTTCGCGCCGATGCGATGATCGAAACGCCGCGTTCATGTTGCCAACACCAGGCCGCAAGCAGTCGCTGATCAAGGCGCTCCGGAGCGGCGGCGAGCGCTGCGAGGTCAAGTTTTGGCACGGCCTCCAGGAACGATGTCGTCATGCCGTCAGCGAGATTGAGATCCACGAGGCAGACCTTGCCTGGTCCGGACGCGCGCGCAAATGCAAACGCGCTCTCGATGGCGAGTGTCGAAACACCCGCTCCCCCGACCGCACCGCGAAACGCCCAGCAAGCCGAAGATCCGGGCGAAGCCGATGGTATTTCGGAGACGTCTGCGACAAGGCTCAGCCGGGCAGCCGACTCGGAAATATCGGAGGGCGTTGCACTACCCGAGAGAATATCGGAGGCCCGGAACTTCATCAGGGCCCGCACCATGTGCGCGGGCAGATTATCCGAAATCACGATCACGGCCGATGCCGGCCGCTCGACGGCGAGCAAAAGCAACAACTGATCCCATCCGGACATTCCCTGCTCGATCAGGATTAGCGCGTCACCATGGCGTGACACAACATCAGGGGGTGCCATCGAGGATGCGTCGACAAGCGACGTACAAATCGACGAAAGCAAGGCGAGCCGCTCCGGACGTGCGAGCGCAACAAGAACGCTGACCCGGTTCGAAACGGGAGAATGGGCTGGCGTCCCAACCGTCGCCAATTGAGCCGACATTATTGCCCTCCCGCGTCGGTCACGCCCGACGCCGCCAGGGCCTTCGTCTTGCCTTCGTTGAGCGCCTTCACGTTCCGGGTCGCACGAATGCCGGAGATCGTCTCGACATGCTTTCCGTTCGGCAAAGTGACATCGCGCGGCGACTGGATCGCGATATTGTTCTGCGTGGCTTCTCCGAGGATATACCGATCCTGTTGGTCGATCGAAGCGCAGGCGCAAAGCGAGGTTGCCATTACAAGGCCAAGGACGTGGCGTTTCATGATCTCAGTTTCCTGGATTGGAGTTGGGCTCGGCGGTCGTCATGCCAAGCAGGAAAAGGTCCTCCTCGGCAGGTTCACCAAAAGTGTCGAGCGGCGATGACAAGAGGTCCGGATGGGCAGCTGGCTGGACCAGGCGCGGCGTAATGATGATCACGAGTTCGCTCTCGTTGCGCTGGTAGCGCTTGGACGAAAACAGTGCGCCAAGCACTGGCACATTTCCGATCCACGGCGTCTGCCGGACATCGTTTGAATAATCGTTCTGCAACAGGCCCGCCACCGCGAAGGCCTGGCCATCGTGCAGTTCAACCGTCGTGTCGGCCCGCCGCACGCTGATGCCGGGTATTTCAATATTCGATGCGCGGATGCCATTTGCCCGATCAAGCGAGGAAACTTCTGGCCGAACGCGCAGGTTGACGAGTCCATCGCCCAGCACGGTTGGGGTGAAATCGAGGCTGACGCCGAATTTCTTGAACTCGACGGTAATTTCACCGTCCTTGTTGGCGATCGGAATCGGGAATTCACCCCCGGCGAGGAAACTCGCCGTATCCCCGGAAAGGGCCACCAGGTTCGGTTCCGCGAGCGTGCGAATGACCCCCTTCTCTTCCAGTGCACGCAGGCGCACGTCGATGTTCTCTCCGGCGACATTGGTGAACAGCGCGAATGTCTTTTCCGCGAGACCTGTGATTGTGCCGCTCTCGGTCATGGCGACCGCGTCGCGCGCATCAATCGTGTTCCCGAAGCCGACCTCGCGGACGGCCGATCGGCTCGCTTCGAGGAACCGCACCTCAAGCATCACCTGCTGGCTCTGGCCAACGGTCAGGCCATTTGCAACGCCTCCCGGAACGTGCCGTTCGGCGACCTGCAGCGCCATATCGGCAGCGGCCGCCGTTGTGACTTTTCCATCAAGATAGACACCATCATGAACGGCCAGCACATCAATCGCTTCGCCTGGCAGCAGGCGTGAAAGGTCAGCCCGCAGATCTTCCAGACCGAGCTTGACGTCGACCTCGATCAATTCAGAGATCGCGCCGTCGGCCGTATACACAAGCACGGTCGTTGCGCCCGGTTTCTTTCCGCGTACGAAGAATGATCGGTTCGATGTGGCCATCGCTTCGGCAATCTCGGGGTCTGCAACAACCAGCGTCGCGAACGGGGCATCGGCTTCGACCACAGCCGAGCGTCCCTGCTTGAGTTCGAGACGGTCCGCATCCGGACTGGCCGAACGATGCGTCCATGCGCCGGCAGCCGGCACGGCGATGACGGCGAAAACAACGACGAGGATGAAGTCTCTGAATCTGGACATTAGCGTTGGCCTTCTGTCTGGGCGGACGGCCCCGCAATGGGGGTGGTGACGTGAACGTCATCCGTTCCATTGATGACACGGACCGTCGTGGTCGAGGGTGCGCGCGATACCGTCCGCGATTGTGGACGGGGCTTTTCGGCGGCCGGCAAGGCGACCTGCTGAACGGCCGCCGCTTCTTCATCGCGTCCGATCAACGCCAGCCCCAGCGCGGCCCGCTGGCTTGCAGCGCCGAGCAGAAGCGCATCTTCCGGTGTAACTTCTAGTGTCACGGTGTTGGATGGAACCGCGCCCTCAAGGTTCGATGCGAATGTTTGGTCAACAGCGAGCACTTTGATGTGTTTCAAGACAGGCCGTGCGATCATGTTCGCGGAGATGCGCGCACCTTCCGGTGTGCCGCTTGTCTCGCCCTTCTCGATGAATTCATTAACGTCGACCCGGTCGCCTGGTAACACAAACCCCGCCACGCCTGTATCGTTTCCGACGACGATGGATACGGCGCGCATGCCCGGTGTGATTGCAGCAGCAAGCGTGAGTACCGAACCGGTCGTGTCGATTTTGGCCGAGAGGACAAGATCACCCGGAACCATCAGGCCCCGCGCATAGGCTTTCTCACCAAGCTCCGTGACGTCTCGCAGCGCACCGTCCGGCACAGCAGATTCGGGCCAGTCGACAGATTTCAAGTTCGCCGGGTCAATGATCGCGCCTGGTTCGATGACACTGGTCGAAACAAGAAGGGTTGTCATGGCGATCGCGGGCGCAGCAACGCCGGCACTCGCTTCGCTTGTGCCCGTCTTCATGAAGCCTCGACCAAACAGGATCGCACCTGCTCCGAGAAGAACCGACAACCCGAGACTTATAAGCGGTGCAGCTTTCATGTTTCGGTGCCCTCCTGGCTATGTCGGCATTTTGCCACCAGCGAGCATGCTTAACAGGCACGCGATAAGGTCGGCTGAACCACGCCAATGAAAAACAACGTGCGGGTCGAACCTGCGATTAACCATTCGGTAGCGCGGCTAAAAGCGATGGTTAATTTTAACCACGCCATTTGTCCGGGTCCTTAGCGGTTCTTCAGTTCTTTGGTGTCATAAGGTCCGTAGACGACGTTCCAAAGGGCGCGTCCGGGGCAACCCAAACAAAAAAGACTGGATGGAGAAAATCAATGAACTTCCGTAAGCTGGCGCTTGCCGGCAGTGCGCTTGCTTTCATGGCAGCCGCCCCTGCACAGGCAGCAATCGTCGACAATCCTCACTTCAAAGTGCTTGGCCTCGTCATCGTGTGGGGCGCTGACGCTTCCGGCACGACTCCGGTGGTCTCCGACTTCATCATCGACACGGCAACTGGCGCCGGCGATCATGACGCAATTGCCGGCAACGTCCACACCGTGGTCACCGGCACCCTCACCGCAACCCCGGACTCGCTGGCAGGTGCCTCACCATTCGAGGTGACAAACAGCTCGCTCGGCGCGTCGTTCAACACTGACACAAGCAGCGATGGCGTTCTCAACGCTTCAGACAGCTTCACGAGCTTCACGATCAACGACACGACCGACGTGACAGCCAGCGGCACCGCCTTCAACTCGAGCTTCTTCGTCGCGTCGAACACGCCGTTCGCCATCGACGCCGCGGCATCGACCGTTGCGGCCAATACCGTGAACTTCACGCTTGCGGACGTCGGCTACTCGCTCGCCGTGACGCAATCGGGTTCGAACGGCGGCCTCAACTTCGGCGGCAACGCCCAGTTCCCGCACACTGGCGGCGCAACCGGCGGCGTGGCAGCGTCCATCACCGACCTCAGCGCGATGGCAACACCTGTCAACGTCTTCACTGGCAACCGCCGCACGGCCGCCACGCCGGGAACGATTGCCGGCCAATCGGTCCGCTTTGACGCCGAATACACACTCGGTGGCTCGGTTGGTTACGACTTGTCGATGGGCGCTGGCGAGATCGAAGCCAACGTCGTCTACACGGTCTACGTACCCTGATCTGACCGTCCCTCGACGCACAAAAAAGCCGCCCGAAGCTCTCGCTTCGGGCGGTTTTCGTTTGGCCACAGCATAAGCTCAGGCGTGGAGGAAGATATCCTCCTCATTCGCTGCCAAGATGACGGCCGTCAGGCGTCCGCCATAGACCGCGCCGGTATCGATGTTGACGCGCCGGCGGCAAGGCGAAACATCGGGAAAGCTGTCATCTGTCGGTGTATGGCCGTGGATGATCCGCAAGTCTGCAAGCGCCGGCGCGGTCCAGCTTTGGGGATCGAAGAACGCTCTCTGCCGCGTCCACAAGCGCACTTGCGCGTCGCAGTCTGGAAACAGCGCTGGATCAACCCCCGCATGAACAAAGAAAAGGCCAGCTGTCTCGTCGAAAAAATGGTTCGGCAGGCCCGCCAGCCAGTCAAGATGTCGCTCGGGGATCGTCACATGTCCTTCGGACTCGTAGCTCGCGAGCGTGGCCTCACCGCCGTTGCGCAACCAGCTATTCATATTCGCCGCTAGATCAGTACGCAGCGCATCCAGCATCATTTGCTCATGGTTGCCACGTAAGGTAATCGACTGTCCGCCCGACAAACCCTCGTGCGAGATGAGATAGTCAATCACACCGCAGCTGTTCTCGCCCCGATCAATGAGATCGCCCAGATGCACGAATGTTATCGGTCGTCCCGGAAACGCCTCCGCTGCCACTTTCTCGATTTTGCCGTGAAGGCTGACAAGAAGATCGAGTTCGCCGTGAATATCGCCGATTGCGCAGTAGATCGTTTCTCGCATGAACAGTGAAATTGCTCAGAATTAGGCCGGATTTATGACCTTTCGCCCAGCCCGCCTGCGATGATCGTGGCAAAGACGCCCGCATCGACATTCCCGCCGGTCACGATCACACCAACCCGCTTGCCGCGCCAGTCCGCAGGAACACCCCTAACGACCGAGGCAAGCGCCGCGGCACCGCCGGGTTCGGCGACGATACGGAGATAACGAAACGCCGCGCGCATGGCGTCGCGCACATTGTTGTCACTGACGGTCAAGCCGCCGGCGAGCAATCGCTTGCCGATCGGGAAGGTCAATCTGCCGGGCTCCGGCGTTAGGATGGCATCGCAGATTGAACGCGTACCCGGCGAATTGGCAACAATCTCTCCAAGCTCAAGCGACCGCGCCCAGTCATCGTGTCCGTCCGGTTCCGCTGTCCATACCTTCGTTTCGGGGGCGAGCGCCTCGATCGCGAGGGCGGCACCGGTAATGAGCCCGCCCCCGCCAGCGCAGCACACAAGATGATCGAGCGGGCCACCGGCTTGTTCCATCTGATTGGCAAACTCAATTCCGATCGTGCCTTGCCCAGCGATAATGTCAAAATCATCGTAACTCGGCACCACGATTGCTCCGCGATCCTTTGCAAGCTGCGCAGAAATCGCCTCACGGCTTTCGCGGTGACGATCATAGAAAACGATTTCTGCGCGATCCGCGAGGACGCCATCGACCTTCACTTGCGGCGCATCGTCCGGCATCACGATGGTCGCCGGCATGCCGATCAGGCGCGCCGCTCTCGCGACGCCTTGCGCGTGGTTGCCCGACGAGAAGGCAACAACGCCCTGACGCCGCAGGTCTGCGGGGATTTGGGCCAACCGGTTATATGCTCCGCGAATCTTGAAACTGCCCGTGACTTGCAGGCACTCGGCCTTCACGAAGATCTCTGCGCCCGCCATCGCGTCGATCTGGGGATGCACGAGGATTGGCGTTTCGCGCACGATGCCGGCCTGGCGCAAATGCGCGGCCTGAACATCGGCAAACACAGGAAGTCTAAACATATCGTCCATCACAACCTGCTAATCAGGTTGCGGGCACGGCGCAACGACCTGGGCTTGATGCCCTATTTCGTGAGGCGCAGTTCGCGAGCGGCGATGGCCGAGAAGGTCTTGTCGAGTTCAGCGGACGTGATGTTGAATGATCGGCCCGGATCGTCGGCACAACTTGCAAGCAGGGATGTGGCTGCAGCATCCGAAATGTCGACCGCGATCGTGTAGAGCTCCACGCCATAGTCTTCACGCACGGCTTTGCAGGCATCCAGCATCAGAGCATCCAGGCTACTCCGGTCGAGGGTATTGATCCCTGTCGCCTTCCAGCATTTGCCCGCCTGCCCGCGGTCTGATCCCTCGGTGCAGCCGTAATAGCCCTCAAAGTGATACGGCGCTTCATTCTTTCCATCCGTCAGCAGGATCATGACCTTGCGCACGGTTGGATCCTTGAAGGGAAGCGGATTTCCAGCGCCGCTGGTGCCGAAAAAGTTTGACCAGCTGGCACGAGGTGACAGTGCCCGCAGTCCCCACATCACCCCAATATCCGCCTGCGTGCCACCGGGCACGGGATACATCTCATTCAGCTTGTCGATGATCTGGCCGCGGTCGCCCGAAAGGCCGAGCATTGATGCCGGGCAATTGATGTTCGGCCCGGAAATCGCTTTCTGGCTCGTCCATGGCGTGATGCTCGTCTGCCATTTGCAGGCTTTGTTTCCGGACTGAAAATACTGGAACTCGTTCGGGTCCGAGACGCACGCATCGGCGACCCCATCGAATGGCTTTCCACTGGCCGAGGCACAGGACTGGGTCTGGTTGAGATAAACGTTGCGTAGCCCCTCATAGCCAGCTTGCTGACTCGACTGCGTGCACCGCAGGCGGCGATTCACGGGAATGTCCAGCGAGGCGTTCGAAACGCGTGGCGTCAGGCCCGGAAAGAAATCGGGGGACAGAAAGCCCTGAGGCCCCGGAACGGCTGGCGGCGGCGGTGGCGGGGGCGGCGGCGGGCTCGGTGGCTTC
>JBGSVY010000042.1:0-12604 GCA_041752715.1 Hyphomonas sp. | reverse complement strand
TGGCGGCGGCACACCTCTGGCTGCGGGCATCCTTGCGGCGACCGAGCTGGCAAGCCTTGAGCGGCGCAAGCAGAAGCGGGCGCACATCGTGTTCCTGTCGGACGGACAGGGCAATGTCGCCCTCGATGGCTCCGGCGGCCGCACGCAGGCAGGTGTTGACGTGCAGGCGATGGCGGCGCGCCTCAAGGCAGCCGGACATTCAGCGCTGTTCTTTGACATCTCGAAGCGCCCGAGCCCGGCGGCGCGCCAGCTCAGCGCGGACATGGGGGCAATGTACGAGCCACTCCCGTTCGCCGACAGCCGGCGCGTATCGGGTATTGTGCGTGAACGCCTGCTCGATTGAGCGCTGGAGCGGAGGACGACACCCGTGCCGCAAGCGCTCGACTGGCAACGCGATGGCGCCGACTGGCCAAACCGGGATGCGAGCCGGTTCGTGACGGCCGGTGGCTATCGCTGGCACGTTCAGCGCGCGGGCGACGGACCTCAGCTGCTGCTCATCCACGGCACCGGCGCCTCGACCCATTCCTGGGCCGATCTGTTTCCGCGCCTTGCGGAAAAATTCGACACGCTCGCCATGGACCTGCCCGGTCACGGTTTCACGACGGCCCTGTCGCGGCAGTCGCGCTCGCTTGCGGCCATGACAGATGCCTTGCGTGCATTGATGGCGGCCGAAGCCTTTGCGCCGCGCATCATTGTAGGCCACTCGGCAGGGGCGGCGATCGGCGTCAATCTTGCGATGGGTGCGCCGCCGCCGCTGCGGTTCGTGATTGGGCTAAACGCGGCGCTGCAGCCGCTCGGCGGGATTGCAGGCCTCGTCGGCCCTGCGATGGCGAATGCGTTGCGGTTCAATCCGTTTGTCGCCGGGATGCTTGCCCGGAGCGCTGGCGATGAACGCCGCGTCGCGCGCCTGATCTCGGGCACCGGATCGGACGTGCCTGCGCCCTACCTCTCGCGCTATGCACGCCTCTTCCAGTCACCGCCACATATCGCCGGCACGATCGCCATGATGGCGAGCTGGGACCTGTCCGGTCTGATGCAACGTAGCGAGCGGGCGGGAGTTCGCCTGCATCTGATCGCGGGCGAGCGAGACAAGGCCGTGCCACCGGGCGCTGCAACCGAACTCGGACAGCGGCTGGCCAGCGTCACCGCCGAGATACTGCCGGGGCTCGGCCATCTCGCGCATGAGGAGGATGCCGGCCGGGTGTTCGCCGTGATGTTCAAGGCAATTGTGGCGGCCGGTCTTTCAGGCGATCCGGGCAGGGGATGACGCCGGACCTTGCCGCGCTAAATCCCTCCTGACGGGCCTTGCGTCGTTGCAGGAATTGCGCCCTGTGTAAGGCATCAAAGGCTTGGATTCGATCATGAAACTGCCCGAAAGCCACGACCAGCGCTTCGTGCTCAGCCATGAGGTACATGCCCGACCGCCCGAGCCGCTTGAAGGATCGGTGAAGCTCTCGTGCATCGCGCTGACCACCAACTGGCCCTATTCGGAACGTGACCGGCAGGTCGTCGCTGACCTCACACACCGCTATGGCGCAACACCGCCGGGACCTGGCGTGAAGCATTTCAGCGTTGACCTGAAGGACTTCCGGCTGATTTGGGAAAGGCACACCGAGTTTACGCGTTACACATTTGTCGTGCCGGCCGCGGACGGCGCCGATCCTTTTGCGCCGGCCGCGATAGCGTCCGCCCCGGCGGACTGGCTCGCCAGCCTGCCGGGTGAACTGATCGCGGCAACGCACGCGAGCCTGATCGCGTCAAACGCTGCGACACCCGGCCATGGCGCCCTCGCAGCGACCCATTTCAGCGGCAATGCACTGATCGGTGCATCGATCGCCGGAGACGCAGCGGTGACCATCACGGACTTCCGTCTGCATGCAGACGGGTTTTCCCGCTTCCTGGTTCTCAACCGGTCGATGACGCCCTGGCATGCTGGCCGGATCGTCCAGCGCCTGCTCGAGATCGAGACCTACCGGATCATGGCGCTGCTAGCGCTGCCCGTGGCGCAGGACCTGTCCCCAAAACTGACAGCTTGGGAGGCAGAGTTGTCGCAGATCACGTCGGCGATGACACGCTCGGAGGTCGATGACGAGACCAAACTTCTCAATCGTCTCACATTGCTGCAAGCGGCGATCGAGAAAAGCTACACCGAGACACAGTTCCGGTTCGGCGCGGGCGCGGCCTATTATTCGCTCGTTCAGCGGCGCATTGCCGAGTTGCGCGAGGAGCGCCTTACCGACATGCCAACCTTTCAGGAGTTCACAGAGCGGCGCCTCGCGCCAGCGATGGACACCTGCACATCAGTTGCCCAGCGTCAGGCGGCTGTCTCCGAACGTGTGGACCGGGCGGCGCAGCTTCTGTCGGCGAAGGTCGACAAGGCGCTGCAATCCCAGAACCGCCAGATTCTCGAGAGCATGAACATGCGGGCCGAACTTCAATTGCGTCTGCAACAGACCGTGGAAGGACTGTCGGTTGCCGCGATCACCTATTATGTCGTTGGGGTGATCGGCTATTTTGCCGAGGGCCTTTTGGCAATCGGGGTGGGTATCAATCCAAAGATCGCAATGGGGCTCGCCGTACCCGTCGCACTGGCCTCGGCAATTCTTGGCGTCTGGCATACGCGTGAACAGTTGAAAAAGCGGGAGAAGCCGGTGGCAGCGCTCGTGATTGATGAGGAAAAGTCGCATGTTTGATGAAACCGACCGTGATCGCGAGTCCAATTCCGAGGCGCCACATGTCGTGGTCATTGGGAGCGGGTTCGGAGGGCTCGCGGCGGCAGTGCGCCTCGGCGCCAAGGGCTATCGTGTCACCGTCCTGGAAAAGCTCGACGGTCCCGGGGGGCGCGCCTACACTTACCGGCAGGATGGGTTCGTTTTCGATGCAGGTCCGACGATCCTGACAGCGCCGCATTTGTTCGAAGAGCTATGGGCGCTGTGCGGTCGCCGCTTCGCAGACGATATCGACCTTCACCCGATTGATCCATTCTACAAGATCCGCTTCGATGACGGAACGATGTTCGAGGCGCACAGAGACCTCGAAAAGATGCGGGCACAAATCGCCTTGATCGAACCGCGGGATGTGGCGGGCTTTGATCGCTACCTCAAGGCCAGCGAGGCGATCTTCGACGCCGCCTACACCGAACTTGTCGATCAGCCCTTCCATGAGCTTGGAACGTTGATCAAGGCAGCGCCGGACTTGGTTCGCCTCGGTGGATATCGTTCGGTTTATGCAAAGGTCTCTGACTACTTCTCGAACGAGAAATTGCGGATCGCATTCTCGTTCCATCCGTTGTTCATTGGCGGCAACCCGTTCGTTGCGACAGCCTATTATTGCTTGATTGCGCATCTCGAACGGACATGGGGCGTTCATTATGCCATCGGCGGCACGGGCGCCCTGGTGCGAGGCCTCGTGAGCCTGATTGAGGGCCTCGGAGGCAGCGTCCGTCTGAATGCCGAAGTCTCTGAAATCACGGTTGAAGCGGGCCGGGCGACGGGCGTTCGCCTGTCCTCTGGCGAAGTAATTCCCGCCGACCTCGTGGTATCGAACGCCGATGTCGGTCATACGTACACCAAGCTCTTGAAGTCAGCACCGCGCAGGACGTGGACTGATGAAAAGGTTGCGCGTGCCAACCATTCGATGAGCCTGTTTGTTTGGTATTTCGGAACAAATCGGACATATGACGACTGCTATCACCATACAATCGCGCTCGGACCGCGCTACAAGGGGCTTCTCGACGACATCTTCAAACGCAAGGTTCTCGCAGAGGATTTCAGTCTTTATCTGCATCGTCCGACAGCAAACGATCCGTCACTCGCGCCACCGGGATGCGACTCATTTTATGTGCTCGCTCCTGTTCCCCACCTTCAAAGCGGTACGGACTGGCAGGTTATGTCAAAACCGTTCCGTGACCGGATCGCGGAACGCCTTGAGGCAACGTGTCTGCCGGGCTTGCGCGATGCCATTATCAGCGAAACAATGCTGACGCCGCTCGACTTTCGTGATCGGCTGCTCTCCACGCACGGCGCCGCATTCGGCATGGAGCCCCGCCTTTTTCAGAGCGCCTGGTTCCGTCCACATAATCAGTCTTCCGATATAAAGGGTCTGTACCTTGTCGGTGCTGGAACGCATCCCGGCGCGGGCGTGCCGAGCGTGATTTCGAGCGCCCGCGTTATCGACCGGCTCATCCCCGAGGCCAGCGCCTTCTTGGCCTCGCGGGGTTGAGCACGCCCTAGCGATCGAGGTCGGCTGCGATTGCTTCGGCCGCAAGGCGGCCCGATAGCATCGCCATCGGCACACCGGCCCCCGGATGGCAGCTGCCACCGGCCAGATAGAGACCGGGTAACTGGCTGCGGCTGCCCGGCCGCGCAAAACTCGCGAGCGGCCCATGATTTGCGCGGCCATAAAGCGCGCCGCCTGCGCCGGGAAATACGATGTTGAAGTCTGAAGGGCGGGTCATCACCGGACTACCTGGGATGGGGTTGATCCGCAGGCCGAAGGAGTTGAGATAATCAAGCGTTCGCGCCGGAAAATCTGTATCCTTTGGCGCCCCTGTGGGTGTGTCGCCATCGGCGGGGGCATTCACCAGAAGGAACAGACGTTCAGGACCGTCAGGCGCCGCACCATTCGTGCGGTCCTGGGCGCAAACGTAAATCGTTGGCAAGTCCGGTGTCCGGCGGCGTTCGAAGACGGCGCCGAATTCGTCAGCATAGTGCGGACCGAAGAAGACCGTATGATAATCCAGGTCGAAGCCTTCAACGCGTGCCTTCATGCAGAGCGTGACCGCAGACAGGGATCGATCGCTGCGAGCGACCGCAGGCGCCGCGCGGCTTGCGCCGGGACCGAGACCTCCGCTTGCGAGCAGTGCACTATCTCCATTGAAGACAACTGCATCAGCGAGGCGCTCGGTGCCATCGTCCAGCCGCACGCCAATTGCGCGCCCGGCCGACGTAAGTATTTCCGACACACCGGTGCCGAACTGGAAGGTCACACCGATGTCTGCAGCGGCATGGCAAAGGGCCTCGGCGACGGCTGGCATACCGCCTTTCACGAGCCAGACGCCGGCCTGCTCGACATGAGCGATCACCATCAAAGTCGCCGGGGCGAGAAAAGGCGAGGATCCGACATAAGTGGCGTAGCGGCCAAAGAGCTGAACGAGCCTTGGATCGCGAAAATAGTTTTCAAGGCGCTTGGCGAACCGGTCGAAAGGCCGGGTTTCCCAGAGTGCGCGCGGACGGTGAAATCCGACACGGGCGGCGAGTGTCAGCGCGTTGGGCTTTTGCGCTGCAATGAATGTATCGCGCAGGGTCTCGTGCATCCCGGCCGCATCTGCACAAAGCCGCCGGTAACCATCAGCTTCGGCGGGGCCCGCAAAGTCGGCGATCGCATCGGCGGACGCTGCGATGTCTGCGAACAGGTCGAGCTGCGCGCCGTCCGGCCAAGCGTGGCGGGCGAGTCGGGCGGCGGACGTCAGTGTCAGCAGCGAGTCGGTTTCGTGACCGGCGCGCTGAAACAGGGAGTCGATGACCCAGCGCATGGTGAACACCGTCGGGCCATTGGCGACTGGCGTGCCGTCCACGTCACAGTTGCGCATCTTGCCGCCAGGCCATGTGGCGCGTTCGATGACACTCACATCGTAGCCGAGGGCGGCCAGTTCGATCGATGCGGCGAGGCCGCCTGCGCCGGCGCCAACAATGATGACATGGCGAGGACGGGTCATGCTTATTTCCGGTTGTGGGTCACGCCCGATCGCTTTTCAGGCTTGCGGATTTTGACTTGGCAGGGCTTTATGTCAAATCATGTGGACACTCTCGTCGCCTTACACATCCAGCGAGACTGACGCTGTAAATGATCTCGCTGTTTGCGCGCGGGCCATCCGTGAGGGATCGAAGAGTTTTCACGCGGCCTCTCTGCTGCTGCCACGGGAGGTCCGCGAGGCTGCGTTAGCGCTCTATGCCTTTTGCCGCGTTGCCGACGACGCCGTTGATGAAGGCGCATGCAGCAGGCGCGCCGTCGCGCAACTTCGTAATCGCCTCGATGCGATCTATGCGGGCTGGCCCGACAATGATCCGGTTGACCGCGCTTTTGCGGCTGTTGTCGCTGGTTACGATATTCCTAAAGAGATTCCAGCTGCGCTGATCGAAGGCTTCGCCTGGGACGCTGAGGGTCGCCGGTATGATACGCTGGAGGAATTGAAGGATTACGCCGCTCGCGTTGCAGGCACGGTTGGCGTGATGATGGCGCTGGTTATGGGCGCGCGTGATCCGCTAGCCTTGGCGCGGGCCTGCGACCTCGGGATCGCGATGCAGCTCACCAACATAGCCCGTGATGTGGGTGAAGATGCGCGGGCGGGGCGGATTTACCTTCCGCTCGGCTGGTTGGAGCAGGCGGACCTCAAACCTGAAGATCTGCTCGGCGCGGAAATTGCGAGCCCTGCTGTGCGGGCGTTTACCGCGCAGCTCCTGTTGGCGGCCGAAGCGCACTATTTCGCTGGGCTTGCGGGTGCTGACTTCCTGCCATCCTCCTGTCGGCCTGCAATCAGGGCGGCGGGGCTGATCTATGCCGGCATCGGCGCCGAAATCGAGCGGTCCGGATACGACACGATCACCCGGCGCGCCTTTGTTTCACGGCCCCGCAAAGCAGTTCTCGCGGCTCGCGCGTTCCTTCCGACCCGGTCGCAGCCGGCTTTGCGCGAATCGGCGCCACCGGAAGCCAGCCGTTTCCTTATCGATGCCGTGCAGCATGCCCATCGTACCACTTCCCCCCCGCCAAAGCGCGGCAGTTATGCGTGGGTGGTTGATCTGTTCATGCGCCTTGAGACACATGAGCGCTGTCGTGCAGACGCTTTCCCGCGCTAGTGCAGCGCTTCTGACCCCACAGGCGACCCATGCATCACCTTTTCTTGCTTGAGCTTGTCGTCTTCAGCGGCTCGGCCTTGGCTTGGGGTCTCTGGGAATACTGGCGCACCGATACGCTGATCAAGAGGCGCAAGGCGCAAGAGCAGGCGGCCTTGGGCCAACAGGCGTCAGCGCCAGACTGAGCGTCAGCGGCTTCGCGCGAGGCGCGGCATCCGGAACGGCAGCATCAACTTGACGACCGGCGAGCGAAGCCGGTCGCCATCGAAACTCTCGTGGAACGAGGCGGCTCTTTGCCCAAAAAGCTGCGCGTCGACAATTGATCGGCTATAAAAGGGCGTGTCCTCCAGCGTGCGCACAATGCGAGGCGTCGTGCCGGGATCTGCCCGTGTCCGCCGGCGAATGCGGAACACTCCGGTCGGAGACAGGTGATGTTCGGGGGGCGGGTCGACAGACTCGACGCTGCCGTCGGGCCGGAACAATAAGGAGAGCGTGCGCGGATCAGTCGTGCGCGGATCGGTATTGTAAAGAACAGCGGTACTCCCGCTATCCAGCTGCGCGCGTGACCAGTCCCAATAGGAAAACCCATCCTCCAGCGCTTCAACGCCGCGGTTATGGTCAAGATACCCATCACCCGACCAGGTGAGACCGGGCGCTGAGAAGCTGGCTTCGACAGACGCTGACGGGGCAATCGGCCGCCACGTATGGCGTTTGGCTGCGTCGAGAACAAAGTCCTGCCTGTTGATCGATCTTGGACGGACGCGAATCTGGCCCGTCACGCGCTGGGGCAGTGGCATACCCCGTTCGTTGATGTCGATCACGAGCGTATCGCCATCCCAATTGAGAGCGCTGGGGCCGACCTTGAAGGACTGGGCGCTCCGTTCAACGTCAGCGCTGCCCCTTTCGGTCATCGCCCAGCGGGTTCGGTCACGGCCATAGAGGGCAATGTTGATCGCGCAATGGTTCAAGGGTTCGGTGCGGCCAGCCCATGCATAGTAGGGCGAGAAAACGCTGCCGATGAAGGCGATCATCGTCAGCCCGTAATCCTCGTTCTCGCTGATGGCATCGAGGTACCACCAGGCATACCCCCCGGCGGGTACGGGCGCGTCGAACCCGTCCTGTCGCGAAATATCTGCAGGTTTCATCTTGGCCAATCAGGCTTCCTCCGTGACCCAAGAACGTCAATTCAAGTTGACAGTCAAGAATGACAAGCTACCGTTACAACCATGGAGGCCCGATGGACACTGACGCATTGATCGAATGGGTGCTTGAACAGGCTGTTGCCGTATCAGGTCAACCCGGTGCACCGCCAAAACTTGGCAAGGCCATCCGACACTCCGTTTTTCCCGGTGGGGCGCGGGTCAGGCCCCGGCTTTGTATTGCCGTCGCAGCGGCGTGCGGCGCGAAAGACCAGATCGAGATCGCGGCAGGCGCCGGCGCCGCGCTCGAACTCATGCATTGCGCGTCACTTGTTCATGATGACCTTCCGGCATTCGACGGCGCAGGCACGCGGCGCGGCAAGCCGTCAGTCCATGTCGCATTCGGCGAACCGCTTGCCGTTCTGGCCGGAGATGCGCTGATCGTGATGGCCTTCGAAACTTTGCTCCGGCACAGCAAGTCCCGTCCGGCAACGCTTGGCCCCTTGATGGCCATCCTCATCGAGGCGGTCGGCGCGCCGCGCGGCATTGTCGCCGGGCAGGCCTGGGAAAGTGAACCGAAAATCAACCTCGCCGCCTATCACCAGTCGAAGACCGGCGCGCTGTTCATTGCAGCAGCGATGTCCGGCGCTGCGGCAGCAGGTGTAGATCCCGCGCCCTGGCGCCTGCTCGGATCGCGCCTTGGTGAGGCCTATCAGGTTGCCGATGATCTGCGCGATGTTCTGCTCGGCGAGGACAGCCTCGGCAAGCCCGCCGGACAGGATGCCGCCCATGCACGGCCAAGTGCCGTGCAGGAACTCGGCCTGGACGGCGCCATCAAGCGTCTCGAAGCGCGAATCGCGGAAGCTGCCGCTGCAGTGCCCGAGTGTGCCGGGGCCGGGATGTTGCGCGAGATCGTCCATGCGCAGGCCAGCCGCCTGATGCCGCAAAGCCTGATGCGCAACGTCGCCTGATCGATCGCTGTGTCAGCGCAGGACGATGCGATGAGCTTGACCGATCGCTTCGTTTCCTGGCGCAACGGCCTGATCTCGGACCCGCGTTTCCAGTCCTGGGCCGCCCGCAATCTGCTGACCCGAGGCATCGCCCGGCGCAAGGCCGCAGAATCGTTTGGCCTTGTCACGGGCTTTGTCCATTCGCAGGTGCTTCTCGCGGCGGTGGAGACGCGCCTGCTTCAGGCGGCGGATGCGGCCCCGCTCACACCAGAAACATTCGCGCCGGAAGCAGGCCTTCCCGTTGCTGGCGCAGAGCGGCTGATCAAGGCGGCCGCGTCGCTCCGGCTGCTGCACCTGCGCGCGGATGGACGATACATCCTCGGCGAGCAGGGCGCGGCGCTCCTCGGCAATCCGTCCGTCTTCGCGATGATCCGCCACCACGCGGCCTTCTACCGTGACCTTGCAGACCCCGTTGCGCTTCTGAAGGCCCGGACGGACCAGACGGCGCTCGCGCGATTCTGGGCCTATACTAGCGCCGGCGAGAATCCGGACGCGGCCGCCTATTCGGACCTGATGGCTGAGACCCAGGCGATGATTGCCGCGGAAGTGCTCGGCGCCTTTGACTTGGCTCGCCACAAGCGGCTCATGGATGTTGGCGGCGGTGTCGGCGCCTTCCTCTCGCGCGCAGGCGCCGCGCATCCCCGGCTGCAAATGACGCTGGTCGATCTTGCGCCCGTCATCGCTCTTGCGAGGGACCAGCGGGCCAGCGACCCTGCTTTGGAACGGTTCACATTCGCGCCCTGCGATTTTCTGACCGAGGCGCTGCCAACAGGCGCTGACCTCATCAGTTTCATCCGCGTCCTGCACGACCACGATGACGCCCCTGTGTTGCAGATGCTGCAGTCAGCCCGGCGCGCCATTGCGTCCGGCGGGCGTCTTCTGTTGGCCGAGCCCATGTCGGCGACCCCCGGCGCCGAAGCGATGGGGGAGGCCTATTTCGGGTTTTACCTCTGGGCCATGGGGCGCGGCCGGCCCCGCCGTCCGGACGAGCTGTCGGCGCTCCTTCTGCAGGCCGGCTTCTCGCGGGTTCGCCTGCTGCCGACGCATCAGCCGCTGCTGGTGCGGGTCATTGTTGCGGAATGATATCGTCTCGGCCCGCAAAGCGTAAAAACAGATTGACAGTTTAATCTGTAAATCTAAAGTGACACTTATGGATACGGGCTTGATCGAAACAGATGCCTTTGAGGACACACGGCGTTCGCAAGATCGGAGGCCTGCCCCCGAGCTCGCCGCAAATGCTGTCATATTTGAAGGTACACGGACGGTTTCGCTGCGCCGCGTGCCGCTTACCCCCCTGCAGGGGGGCGATGTGGTCGTCGACATGATGTGGTCCGGTGTCAGCACCGGAACCGAGCGGCTGATGTGGTCGGGCGAGATGCCGTCCTTTCCTGGCATGGGGTATCCGCTGGTGCCGGGATATGAAGGCATTGGCCGCATCATCCATGCGCCGGACGCGCCCGCACGGGTCGGCGAAATCGTTTTCATTCCCGGCGCACGCTGCTTCGAAGGTGTGCACGGACTCTTCGGTGCTTCGGCATCGCGCCTTGTCGTGCCCGGTGACAAGGCGCGGCGAATCGATCTCGCGCGGCCCGAAGAAGGCGCCTTGCTTGCCCTCGCGGCCACCGCTTACCATGCCGTCAACGGTCCGGTCCTGCCGGACCTCGTGATCGGGCACGGCGTGCTCGGACGGCTCGTGGCGCGCGTGATCATCGCGCTCGGTGGCGCGCCAATCGTCTGGGAGATTAATCCCGAGCGGATGGGCGGCGCAGTCTGCCCCGTCGTCAATCCTCAAGATGATACGCGTAGGGATTATCGCTCCATCTGTGATGTCAGCGGTGACAGTGCCATTCTGGACAAGGCGCTGCCGCACCTTGCGCGGGGAGGCGAGATCATCCTCGCGGGCTTTTATTCTTCGCCGCCTGCTTTCAATTTCCCGATCGCGTTCCGCAAGGAAATGCGTTTGCGGGTCGCCGCTGAATGGGCTCCGGCCGATCTTGATGCCGTAATCGATCTCGCTGCCGCCGGTCGGCTCGATCTGTCGAGCCTCGTGACCCACACATCGCCCGCGTGTGACGCGGCCAGCGCGTACACGCGTGCTTTTGAAGATTCCTCTTGCCTGAAGCTTTTGATAGATTGGACGTCCACGGATGAGTGAAGACCTGACTCTCACACGCCGCAGTTCCTCTGGCGATTATGACGCGGCGCTGCGCGACGAGGCGGCTTATGAGCCGGACGCTGTATCGACCGGCCCGGTCAAGAAAGACACCCAGATCATCGCGATCTACGGCAAGGGCGGCATCGGCAAGAGTTTCACGCTCGCCAATCTCTCCTGCATGATGGCTGAGCAGGGCAAGAAAGTCCTTCTCATCGGATGCGATCCGAAATCCGACACGACCTCGCTGCTCTTCGGCGGCAAGGCCTGCCCGACGATCATCGAGACCTCCTCGAAGAAGAAGCTCGCTGGTGAGGAAGTCGCCATCGGTGATGTTTGCTTCAAGCGCTACGGCGTCTTCGCCATGGAACTCGGTGGCCCGGAAGTCGGCCGCGGCTGTGGCGGTCGCGGCATCATTCATGGCTTTGAACTGCTCGAGAAGCTCGGCTTCCACGAATGGGATTTCGACTATGTGCTGCTCGACTTCCTGGGCGACGTGGTCTGCGGCGGCTTCGGCCTGCCGATCGCCCGCGACATGTGCCAGAAGGTGATCGTGGTCGGCTCGAACGACCTGCAATCGCTCTACGTTGCCAACAATGTCTGCTCGGCAGTCGAATACTTCCGCAAGATGGGCGGCAATGTCGGCGTCGCCGGTATGGTCATCAACCGCGATGACGGCACCGGCGAGGCGGCTGCTTTCGCGAACGCCGTCGGCATCCCGGTCCTCGCCACCATCCCGGCAAACGACGACATCCGCCGCAAGTCGGCCAACTACCAGATTGTCGGCACCGAAGCCTCCGAATGGGGCGCGCTCTTCTCGGAGCTCGCCGCCAACATCCACGGCTCGGTCCCGAACCGCCCCAATCCTCTGACGTCGGACGGTCTCCTCGGCCTTTTCTCGTCGAAAGATACCGGCGGCGACATCGTCCTGGAACCGGCCACAGTCGCCGACATGTGCGGCATTGCCGAAGCAGAGAAACGCACCCTTGAAGTCGTGTACGAGGCAATCTGAACACGATGGCTTCCAAGCGCACCCTCCTCGAAAATCGCGAACGCCCGGCGCAGCCTGTGGTTGTTCCGATGACGCAAAGCAAAGCCGCCGAAGCGCCCGTGGCCGAAGCCTCAGGTTGCCATGGCGGCAAGGAAGAAATGCTGAAAGCGGCGAAAGCCGCCGGCAAGAGCGAAGTCCTCGATCAGTACGCGAAGGATTACCCGCAAGGCCCGCATGACCAGCCGCAAAGCATGTGCCCGGCATTCGGCTCGCTCCGCGTGGGCCTGCGCATGCGCCGCACGGCAACCATCCTCTCCGGCTCGGCCTGCTGCGTCTACGGCCTGACCTTCACGTCCCACTTCTACGGCGCCAAGCGCTCGGTCGGCTATGTGCCGTTCAATTCCGAAACGCTCGTCACCGGCAAGCTGTTCGAAGACATCAAGGAAGCGGTCGAAAACACC
>JBGSVY010000041.1:0-31779 GCA_041752715.1 Hyphomonas sp. | reverse complement strand
AACGACGATCCAACGCCGCTGCGCTGGACCAAGTCAGCAGATGACATCCTGGCTTCAATCGAACGCTATTGTCAGCGCACTCTCGATGTTCAAACCGACACCAAAGCCGGTGGATAGAAACTTCCGAATCGGGACACTAGTGCAGATTGGCGCGACTCTTCCCGGTTTCCAACCGACCATAAGTAATCGCAGCGCGCAAACGGGAGGACGTTGAATGAAGGCGCCAAGCCGAACGGGCAGCGATTCTGTCTGCGGACGTCCCATCACGCCTCGTTGTAACCGTATCGCGACGCTTTCGACTTCCGGAGGGGGCGATTGGCCATCAGGCACCGCCCGGTCAACGGTTTCTGAAACAGGCCGAACCCTGATCGGGCGGCGCAATCATCCTACCAGCCTCAAGGAGTAAACGAGACATGGCATACATGCGATTTGAACGCCTTCTTCTGCTCGTAAAGATGATCGCGATAGGCTCCATCTCGGCTTGCGCGGCTCCGACCGAACTGGACGATAATGCGACTGCGCGCGCGCCTGACTGGCTCTATCCGGATGTCGTTGTCACACCGTCTGACTGGCCTGTACCATCCTCTCCGCCGCTGGATCCGCTGATCGAGGCGCGCATTGATGAGATCCTGCCCAGGCTCACCCTGGAACAAAAAGTCGGGCAGGTCGTGCAGGGCGACAGCGAATTCGTCACGCCTGACGATGTGCGAACGTATCGGCTGGGCGCGGTGTTGAGTGGAGGCAATTCGGCGCCGGGCGAAGAGCCCTTTGCCGACGCCGAAGCGTGGCTCGCGCTCGCAGATGCTTATTTCGAGGCGTCGCTTGATGCGCAGGGCGTGGAGATCCCAATCCCTGTCATCTGGGGCATCGATGCCGTACACGGACATACGAACCTTGTTGGCGCGACGGTTTTTCCACACAATATCGGACTCGGCGCAGCGCGTGATCCGGACCTTATTGGCGAGATCGCACGTGTGACGGCAGCTGAACTCGTCGTCTCCGGCCATGACTGGACCTTCGCGCCGACCCTGGCCGTGCCGCGAGATGATCGCTGGGGACGCAGTTATGAAGGCTTCTCAGAAGACCCCGAGATTGCGCGGTCCTATTCAGCTGCGATTGTTGAGGGCCTGCAAGGACGGCCCGGCGAGTCTGACTGGCTGCGCGACAGGCGAGTGCTGTCAAGCGCGAAGCACTTCCTTGCCGACGGCGGCACTGAAAATGGCCGGGATCAGGGGAACGCCATAATCAGCGAGACAGACCTGCGCGACATCCATGGCGCAGGATATGTGCCAGCGATCGAAGCCGGCGTGCAGACAATTATGGCGTCATTCTCGAGCTGGCAGGGCATCAAGATCCATGGCAGCCACGCGCTGTTAACGGGTATCCTGAAGAATCGTATGGGCTTCTCGGGCTTCATTGTGGGTGATTGGAACGCTCACGGTCAAATTCCCGGCTGCACGAATACCGATTGTCCTCAGGCGCTATTGGCGGGGCTGGACATGTATATGGCCCCGGATAGTTGGCGCGGCGTTTATGACTCGACCCTGAAGCATGTGTCGGACGGAACGATACCCATGGAGCGCCTGGATGACGCCGTTCGGCGTATCTTGCGGGTCAAACTCGCCTACGGCCTGTTCGACAAACCGAAGCCGAGCCTGAGGGCAGGGGCGGGAGAAACATCACTTTTGTCGTCTCCCGAACACCGCGCCATCGCGCGGCGGGCGGTGCGCCAGTCGATGGTTCTCCTCAAGAACGATGGCGGTGTGCTGCCCCTCAAGTCAAACCAAACTGTTCTGGTGGTTGGAGATGGCGCCGATAGCATATCGAAGGCGTCTGGAGGATGGACATTGTCATGGCAGGGTGGAGGCTACGAGAATGCGCAGTTTCCGAAAGGCGAAACGATCCTGTCGGGCATTCGCCGCGCTGTTGAGAGCAGCGGCGGAAAGGTCATTTTCGATCCGGAGGGAACCAGCGGAGCATCCGCTGATGTCGTCATCGCTGTCTATGGCGAAGATCCGTATGCCGAGTTTCAAGGTGATCTTGATGATCTTGATTTCCAGCCGGCAGGGTTCGATACCAAAAAGCTGTCGAGGTATCGTGAAGATGGCATGAAGGTCGTCTCGGTCTTCCTGTCCGGACGGCCGCTCTGGGTCAATCCGGAAATCAACGCATCTGATGCATTCGTTGCGGCCTGGCTTCCCGGCTCAGAGGGGGGCGGCATCGCGGACCTCCTGTTCCGCACCGATCCGAACTTTGACTTTAGCGGAAAGCTGTCCTTTTCGTGGCCAGCAAATGCGGTCCAGACGACTCTGAACCGGGGTGATAGCGACTATGCTCCACTCCTTGCCTATGGCTTTGGACGGTCCTATTCGGACCCCGGCGCCGATCTTGGTATTCTGCCGGAAAATTCCGGTCTGCCAGAGGGGCAAGGGGGGGCACGGGGCGATGTCTTTGTTCGTGGACAGACTGCGCGTGAATGGGTTGTCAGCCATCGGGGGGCTGAAGGAAGTCTGAGCCGAATTGACCATCTCGCGCAAGAGGATGCCTATCGTCTTAGTGCCCTCTCAGCGCCCGCAGACCTCGCCTTCGTGACGAGCGGGGACGGCGTTGATTGGTCCCGGGAGTCAAACGGTGCAATCGAACTGCGATTTCAGGTGCGTTCAATTGGAACCGAGGCGACCGGCTTGCGGGTGGCCATCGGCTGTGACGAGGAGGGAAATTGCCCCGCTGAGGTGATTGTGCGGCCGAGCGCGACTTGGCAGGAGCACCGCATATCGCTTGGTTGTTTTGCCACCTCTGGCGTTGACATGACAAACTTGAGGAATGCAGCAACGTTCAGGTTGGCAAAGGGAGAGGTTGCAATCGCCGACATAGCTTTGTCTGAAGACAAGGACGGCAAACCGAATTGCGGCAGCTGACATGCAGGCGGCCGGTCATCTCAGACTTGCAAAATTCGTTTTGGTCTGTGTCGCTTTGCTTATCGGCATTTCTGGTGCCGCCGCGGCGCAGGAAGGTGGCTGTGAAATCCCTGCAGGTATTTGTGCGCACGGGGACGCTGATCACTTTGCACTGATCTCGGCGGGTCGTCCTGCTCGGATCGAGATTGACGATCCTGACTGGGCAGGCGTCCATCGCGCGGCAGACGCCGTGCAACGCGACTTGGCAGGTCTCGCGGGCGCAGCGGGCGCAGTGACGTACGCTGACAATATAATCATCGCAGGAACGCTTGGCCGCTCGCCCCGGATCGATGCGCTGGTTGCTGCGGGCAAAGTCGATGCAAGTGCGATTTCTGGTGTATGGGAGGCGTATCTTCAAGTTGTCGTTGATGATCCCGAGCCCGGGATTGCGCGCGCGCTCATTATCGCCGGCGCGGACAAACGCGGGACAATCTATGGACTGTATGATCTCGCAGAGCGCGCCGGCGCGTCGCCCTGGGCTTGGTGGGCTGATGTACCCTTACCGCTTCGTCCTGAGCTGCACGTTGCACCAGGGATGGCAACAGACTGGCCACGGGTGAAGTATCGCGGCATCTTCATCAACGATGAGAAACCTGCGCTTCACGGTTGGGCAAACAAGAACTTCGGAGGTTTCACCAGCCCGTTCTACGAGCGTGTTTTCGAACTCATCCTCCGGCACAAGGGCAATTATCTGTGGCCCGCAATGTGGGGCGAAGCCGCTTACGATGATGATCCACTGACAGGTCCGCTCGCGGACGAAATGGGGATCGTCATGGGCACATCGCATCACGAACCTCTCGGCCGAGCTCACGTTGAATGGACCCGCCATGGAAGCGGATCTTGGGATTATTCCGCCAACACCACCACCCTACAGGCTTTCTGGCGCGGAGGCATGGAGCGCATGGCGAATTGGGAGACGATCGTGACCCTCGGTATGCGGGGCGATGGCGATGAGGCGATGGCGGAGGGCACGGCAATTGACTTGCTGGAGCGCATCGTCAGCGATCAACGCAAGATTATTTCTGATGTGACCGGGAAACCGGCATCAGAACGGCCATCGATCTGGGCGCTCTACAAGGAAGTGCAAGATTATTATGATCAAGGCATGCAGGTTCCAGACGACGTGACCTTGCTATTTTCCGACGACAATTGGGGCAACATCCGCCGCTTGCCCAAATTGAATGCGGCGCGCCGCGGCGGTTACGGTATCTACTATCACTTTGATTATGTCGGCGGACCCCGAAACTATAAATGGTTGAACACAAACCAGATTGAACGGGTGTGGGAACAGATGCGCCTTGCCTGGGACTTCGGCGCCCGGGAAGTGTGGATTGCCAATGTTGGTGACATCAAGCCGATGGAACTGCCGATTTCATTCTTCATGGATCTCGCTTGGAATCCCGAAGCGATGTCACTTGAAGTGATGGCAGGCTATTACGAGACTTGGGCAGCGCAGCAGTTTCCGGCGGCTCATGCAGCCGAGATCGGCGAACTTCTCAGTCTTTACACCAAATACGCCGCTCGGCGGAAGCACGAGCTTGTCGATCCCGAAACGTTCAGTGTCGTGAACTTCGACGAATATTACCGCGTCACGGCCGAATGGACTTCACTTGCAGCGCGTGCTGAGGCCTTGCGCGGTGCGATGTCGCCGGCCTACGACGATGCGTTTGTTCAGCTCGTCTGGTTACCGATTGTCGCATCTGCAAACCTGTATGAGCTTTACGAAGCGGCAGCATTCAATCGGCTTTATGCGGCGCAAGGCCGCGCTCTGGAGGCAGTTGAACTGGCCGCGCGGGCCGAGGCTCTGTTTGATCGGGATGCGGAGCTTACGCGCATCTTTCACGAAGACGTTGCGGATGGGAAATGGATGCATATGATGTCCCAGACTCATATCGGCTACACGTCGTGGCAACAGCCTGAAATGCAGGTCATGCCAGAACTTTCCCGGCCAGAAATCCTTGACGATAGCGAGCTCGGCATTGCGATCGAAGGCGAGGTTCAAGGACGGCACATGAACGAAGAGAGCGCAGCCCTTCCCCTGTCCCATGTATTTCAATCTTCGCCGCGCTGGATCGAACTCTTCCCACGCGGAGGTAAGCCCGTCTCCGCCACTGTGGTTGCGCGCGAGGACTGGATCATCGTGCCCGGTGGCAAGCGATCCGTCGCCGGGACAGACCGAGTAGAGATCGCTATTGATTGGGACAAGGCCCCCACCGGACATCACGTGGGCCGTCTCACTGTAAAAACAGGCCTCTGGCAAGGATTTGACATTTCGGTACCCATTTTCAAACCCGAGGGGTGGGCGCAAGTGAGAGGATATCCTCTTGTCGACCATGTCGCGATTGATGCAGCAAACGCGAGCCGCGTGGTGTCGGCCGGCGGCGTCGACTGGATGCACATTCCCAATCTTGGCCGGACGAGCGGCGGGATGACGCTTACGCCGGTCACGGCCCAACCCGCTTCACCCCCGGGCGGGGACAGCGCCCATCTTGAATTTGACCTTCATCTTTTCGAACGTGGACCGCTGACGGTGGAGATAGAATTGGCACCAACGCTCGATTTCAAGGGTGACGGCGGCTTGAAGTTTGCCCTGTCGCTGAATGACGGGGCGCCTGTTATTGCCAATGTCCACGAGCAATTGACCCAATCCGACTGGTCTGAAGCGCACTGGGAGACAGTCGTTGCGCGAAACGCACATCGCGTATCGGTCGTTTTGCCTGTTGATGGTGTCGGCGCACAGACGCTGAAACTCTGGGCGATCGACCCGGCGTTGATCTACCAGAAGGTTACCATAAGCCAGCAACCTCCCCCGGCGAGCTATCTCGGGCCACCGGAAACGACGCCCAGATAATTTGGCTGAAGTCTCGCGCGTCAGATCCTTTGCGATGACGGCTCATGTGGTTCGGATCCAAACTTGTCTGTGATCCCCCGTTTGTCGCCGGGATGATCGAGACCGTCAGTCTACCTGTTCCGCATACGCGCCAAACACGGCGCCGACAAACCCGCCAGCGGTTCGCGTTGAAAGCAGCTTTCCGTCAAGCACAGGTCCGATCTTCTTCCAGGTGTTATCCTCGCCGGCCCAACTGGCTTGATACTTGTCTCCGTCGGCTTCGAAACGGAAGCGGATCTCGCCCATCGTCCCTACGGGCACTTCTGCGAGGACTTGCCCGCGTTCGTCAGCCCCGGGGCCGTTGCGCTGGCGAAGTCGGACAGACCTCTGGCTATTTGACGTGCCTATGATCCCGAGCGCGAACCAGAACGCGTCACTCTGAAAAGCGGCCAAACCCGCTTCTTCGCCGGTGTGCGGATCAAATCGGACGGTCACTTCCGCCGAAGCCTGCGTGTGTTGCTGTCGCCGCGCAAGAAGCGAGGGTTGACGACCGCTTCCGAGACCGTCTTCGCGCGGGGTCAACGCGAGGCGTCCGTCCTTCACCCAGTACCAGTCAGATTCAGGGACTCGGGGCGTCATCCAATGAGGAGGCAGAGCAGGTCCGCTGAAATCCTCGATCACGCGGAAGCTGCCGCTTGTGGGCAAAGACGTTGCAGGTGACTGAGGAAGAGCGGGCTTTCGGACCACGAGGGGCAGGGGCGCGCCTTTTTCCAGAATGACCGGCCAGCCATCTTTCCAGGTTACCGGCAGCAAGAATGTTTCCCGGCCGGTGTTATAGTAATCGCCTTCATACGGTCTGACGCCAAGAAAAATGGCCCACCATTCGCCGGCATCGTCGATCACGAAATCGGCATGACCGATCGACGTGACTGGAAACGGCCTGTCCTCGGGCAGATCACGTTGCGTCATGATCGGATTGCCAGGATAGGGATCGTACGGCCCATCGATGGTCCGGGAGCGCAAAATGACCTGGGAATGATCAACTGCCGTGCCACCTTCCGCGGCAGCCAAATAATACCAACCGTCATGTTTGTAGATATGCGGACCTTCGATCCAGATCGGTTTCTCTTCCGGCCGAACGCCGCCGTTGATGATGACGACCGGCTCGCTCAGCGCCTCGAATGTCGTGCCGTCGACCTCACGTAGCCAAATTGCCCGATGCCCCTCATACGTTGAACCGCCGGGGGGAAGGTCATTATTCATAAGCCAAACTTTGCCATCGTCGTCAAAGAAAAGGGATGGGTCGATGCCCCCGGCATGTTCAATCCAGATCGGATCTGACCATGGACCGGCTGGATTGCTGGCAGTCAGCACGAAATTGCCGCCGCAGTCGACGCAGGTATTGGCGATATAATATGTGCCGTCATGGAACTCGATCGTCGGCGCAAAGACGCCACGAGAGAGCTCAAGTCCGTCGAAATCGAGCATACCCGGACGATCCAGAGCATTGCCGATTTGTGTCCAGTTCACGAGGTCGGTCGAATGCCAGATGGGCAGTCCCGGATACCAGGTGAAAGTTGAATGAACGAGATAGAAGTCGGCTCCGATGCGTGTCACGGACGGGTCCGGATAGAAGCCGGCGAGGATGGGGTTGGAATATTGCCCCTCGATCGCTTTGGTAGCCGGATTGGCATCGTTGCCGGAATAGACAAATGTGCCGAATACCGCCTCTCGACCAGGCGAGAGAGGCAGCGCCGTGCTGCAGCCATTCAAAACGAAGATTGCAAGAATGGCTGCGAATACGCGCGCCGCTATGGTGTTGAAACACATCATTCCCACTCCAATTTTCTGCGGGCGATAGATTGCCCCATGGACCCGTCAGGCGAACCGGCAATTTGATCTGGACGCATCGCGACGCTTCATGCTAACTCAAAATGATAGCGGTACCAAACGACAATGGATAGTCCGAATCTCGTTTGATCCGGACCAGTCCAGGCAGAAGGGGAGGAAAGGCATGGCGCAGATGACGCGCAGAAAGGTGTTCGGCCTTCTCGCTGGCGCCAGCACAGTGGCCGCGTGCGCAACACCTCGCCCGGGGTCGCAATTTCCAGTCGTTTCAGATCCGCTGAACGTCCTCGCAAGATCCAAAGGTGTCCTGTTCGGCTCGGCTTTGTCGTCATATCAGACAAGCGATCCGAACTACCTCCGCCTGATCAAAACTGAATGCGACGTCATCGTCGCCGAAAATGAGCATAAGTGGTACACGATTCATCCCGAGCCTGACGTCTGGACCTTCGATCCGGCCGACACGCTGGTTGCTTTTGCCAAGGCAAATGATCTGAAGATGCGGGGCCACGCGATTGTCTGGCATCATCCGCGCTGGTTCCCCGATTGGGTGAACAACCTGACATTCTCGACTGCCGCTGACGCAGAGGCGATGCTCTCTGACTATATCTCGCGCGTCGCGTCGAGGGCGCATCCCTTCATTCACGAATGGGACGTTATTAACGAGGCGGTCGATGACAAGACGGGCGAGCTGCGTGAAACGAGCTTCTCGCGGGCGATGGGTGGTCCTCTCAACGTGATCGATTTCTGCTTCCGAAAAACAGCTGAAATTAGTCCCGGGACGCGTCTTGCCTATAACGATTACATGAGTTGGGAGACAGGCAACGAAAACCACCGCACGGGGGTTTTACGACTTCTCGAAGCCCTCTTGAAGCGCGGCGCGCCGGTGACTGTCTTCGGCATTCAGAGCCACTCAAATTTCGATATGCCGAACGAATTCACGGCCGCGAAGCAAAGGGCCTGGAGGCAATTCTGTGATGACGCAGCTGACCTTGGCCTTCAATTTTCGCTGACAGAGTTTGACGTCAACGATACGAACCTTGCCCCTGACGTTGCCGTCCGCGATGAGTTGATTGCCAGTTACACGAAGGACTATCTCGATATCATGCTGTCCTATCCACAAACAAAAGAACTCCTGATGTGGGGGCTTGTCGACAAGTATAGCTGGCTGCAAGGCTTTCTGCCGCGTACGGATGGCGTCGAAAAGCGGCCAACGCTCTTTGACTCAAATTACAAACCAAAGCGCATGCGCGAAGCCATTGCGGCTGCGCTAAAATCCGCGCCGGTGCGTATTTAGTCAGGCGTCAATCCATGTTTCTCGGCATCGACATCGGCACATCAAGCGTCAAGGCCGTCGTGATCAACGACGCAAGTGACGTTATTGACCAAGCAAGCGTCGCCTTGTCGATTTCACGCCCGCATCCACTCTGGTCAGAGCAGGATCCCTCCGATTGGTGGATCGCTACGAACCGGGCCATTCTCGAATTGTCGCCCGATCGCCGCGCGAAGATACGCGGCATTGGCCTCTCGGGCCAAATGCATGGTGCGACTCTCCTTGGACTCGATGACAAGATCATTCGGCCCGCTATCCTTTGGAATGATGGCCGCAGCTTCGCCCAATGTGAAGCGCTGGAAATGACCGAGCCCCGTCTCCGCGCGATTACGGGCAACCTCGCCATGCCGGGCTTTACCGCGCCGAAGCTGTTGTGGGTGCGGGACAACGAACCAGAGAACTTTGCTCAGATCACACGTGTCCTTCTGCCTAAGGACTATGTCCGGCTCCTAATGACGGGGGATGCCGCGAGTGATATGTCTGACAGTGCCGGCACACTCTGGCTGGACGTTGCGAAACGTGCCTGGTCGCTCGATCTTCTTGCGGCGACAGGACTTTCGGAAGGCCATATGCCGGAACTTTTCGAAGGCAGTGAAATCACCGGAAAGCTGCTGCCTGACATCGCATCGCAATGGGGTATGCCGATCGTACCGGTGGCGGGTGGTGGTGGCGACAACGCAGCCGGTGCAGTCGGTGTAGGCGTAATTCGTCCGGGAGATGCTTTTCTGTCGCTCGGGACTTCGGGTGTCTTGTTCCTTTCGGACGACCGCTTTCTCCCAAATCCCGACCAAGCCGTTCACGCCTTTTGTCATGCCCTGCCCGAGAGATGGCATCAGATGACGGTGATGCTATCAGCGGCAAGTTGTGTAGACTGGGCAGCGCGGATGACGGGCAAGCATGATGCCGGGGACTTGATTGCACTTGCCGAACAAAGGGGTCGCCTCGGCGGTCCGGAAGTCTTTCTCCCTTATCTTTCTGGCGAGCGCACACCGCACAATGATCCCTATGCGCGCGGCGTTCTTCTCGGCCTCGATCATGACAGCGACGCCGGCGCAATAGGACAGGCCGTCCTCGAAGGCGTTGCATTTGCCTTCGCAGACGGAATGGACGCGCTCGCAGCAGGTGGCGGGGAGCTCCACGAGATCACTGTTATCGGCGGGGGCGCTCGCTCCGCCTATTGGGGGCGGATCCTCTCGGCCGCACTTGGGCGTCGCCTCGTCTATCGCCGTGATGGCGCAGTCGGTCCGGCCTTCGGTGCCGCGAAATTGGCAATGATCGCCGTCACCGGTATTTCTCCAGAAGCGGCCTGCGCGCCCCCACCAGTTCTTTTCACGATCGATCCGGACCCGGATGATGTCGAGATCCTAGCAAAAAATCGTCTTCGATTCAGAGAGGCGTATCCCCGCCTCAAGCCCTTGTTGTCCACGGAGTTTCGCCAATGACCGCTTCCTATTTTTCTGCAGTGCACGCAATCAACTATGAAGGGCCAGAAAGTTCAAATCCGTTGGCCTATCGCTGGTACGACAAGGACAGGATCGTCCGCGGTAAGCGTCTGGAAGAGCACCTGCGCCCCGCAGTCTGCTACTGGCATTCCTTCTGCTGGGATGGATCTGATGTCTTCGGCGAAGGCACTTTCCGGCGCCCCTGGCACGCGCTAACCGGTCAACAGATGGCAGAAGCCAAGCTGGATGCCGTATTCGAGTTCATTACCAAACTCGGTGTTCCGTTCTTCACCTTTCACGATGTCGACGTAATGGCGCCAGCGGCAACCATGCGCGAACATGTCAACCACCTCGCCGCGGTCGTCGACAAGATCGAAGCCAAGATGGCCGAAACGAAGCTCAAGCTATTGTGGGGCACGGCGAACGTCTTTGGCAATCGGCGGTACATGAGCGGCGCCTCGACCAATCCGGATCCGGAAGTGTTTGCTTGCGCAGCGACGCAGGTCCGGCATGCCATGGATGCGACGCATCGGCTTGGCGGCGAGAATTACGTCTTCTGGGGCGGGCGTGAGGGCTACGATACCTTGCTCAATACGCGGATAGGTCAGGAGATGGATCAACTGGCGCGGCTCCTGGCGCTCGCGGTCGAGCATAAGCACAAGATTGGTTTCAAGGGCACACTGCTGATCGAGCCCAAGCCGCACGAACCCACGAAGCATCAATATGATCGCGACACAGCCACGGTTTATGGCTTTTTAAAGAGATATGGTCTCGAGAATGACGTGCGCGTCAATATAGAGACCAATCATGCGACGCTTGCGGGCAATGCAATGGACCACGAGATCGCGACGGCCTTCGCGCTCGGCATTTTCGGCTCGATCGACACGAACAGGGGTGACCCGCAAAATGGATGGGACACGGATCAGTTCTGGATGGAGCACCTGGAAATCACCCGCTCTATGCTCGAATTGCTGCGTGGCGGAGGGTTCACGACAGGCGGCTTCAATTTCGACACGAAAGTGCGGCGCCAGAGTATAGACCCGGCCGACATGTTTCATGGCCATATTGGCAGTCTGGATGCACTTGCGCGGGGGTTGATCGCCGCCGCCGATATTCTCGATTCAGGGGAAATTGATCGCTTCGTCGACCAACGCTACGCAGGCTGGAATCGCGAACTTGGGCAGTGGTTGATGACAAACGCGACTCTCGAGTCGATCTCTGATCGTGTCATCAATGACGAACTGGACCCTCAGCCGCGGTCGGGACGGCAGGAATGGCTCGAAAACGTGCTTAATCGCCACCTTTAGGTCTGCGACTATCCCGGCGGTACGTTGACAGGGCAAGCTGCCCTCGCGCAATTATTCCGCGCTGCACTTTTGCGGTGTTTCAAGGGGTTAGTCCGCATGAACGATCTTCCGCGCCGCCCCTCCCGCCGGCTGCACGCAACTATCAAGGAAGTGGCCGAACTTGCAGGCGTATCCCAGATGACCGTGTCGCGGGTGCTGAACAGGCGCGAGGCGGTCAAGGAGGCAACCCGGACCAGGGTCGAGGATGCTATTCGCGAATTGAATTACCGGCCGAACTTGCTGGCGCGCGGGCTGGCAGGTGGCAAATCATTGTTCATCGGCCTTGTGTTCCACAACCCGTCAAATACCTATCTCGGGGAGTTGCTCGTGGGCGCGTTACAAAGCTGCCGGGACGAAGGCCATCACCTCGTGATCGAGGATTTCACCTCCGGAGACATCAAGGAAAGCGGTCCTGTCATCGTCGAGCGTCTCAGTGGCGCTGGTCTCGATGGCGTGATCGTTGCGCCGCCGATAAGCGAGGATGACGACATCCTGGACGCGCTCGTTGCTGCACAGATCGTCACGGTACTGATCGCGCCGAAAGACGTCTCGAAGACAGATATCAGCGTGTCCATCGACGACGCCAAGGCCGCCGAGGAAATGACGGACCACATCCTCGATCACGGACATCGCAAGATCGGCTTCATTCGTGGACCGGATAACCAATCATCATCGCGCCGGCGGTTCCGTGGCTTCAAGTCAGCAATGGCGAGGCACGGCATGACCATAGACGACAGTTGGATTGTCAGGGGCGACTATACCTACCGGTCCGGTATGCTGGCGGCCGAAGCCTTGCTCGCTTTGCCGAACCGCCCGACAGCGATTTTTGCGTCAAACGACGACATGGCGGCAGGCGTCGTCGCGTCGGCGCAGCGCCTCGGTGTCAAGGTGCCTGACGACTTGTCGGTCGTCGGCTTCGATGACACGATGTTTGCAACGTCGATATGGCCTCAATTAACGACCGTACGCCAGCCGATCGCCGAGATGGCCGCAGAGTCTGTTCGCCTCCTGTCGCGCCATTTGCAGACTGAGGAGCCCAAAGACGGAAACGGCGAAACTGTTCCAGACCTCCTCCGCAATGTCGTTCTGGACGTCGAGATTGTGACACGAGACTCGTTACGGCGCATCTGAGTTCGCCCATCAGAGGCTTCAGTCGAGCGCGCAGGGTCCCTTGGGAAGACGTTCTGGCGTAGCCTGCCATCCAGCGGCGCTGTCTGGTTTCTGGTCGCGCGCTTCGGTCCTGCCGAAGGCTCGGATTGGTCGGAACAGCCTGCCCGCATGACGCGCGCTTGTTAGCGCAAACATTTTTTAGTGGCTTTTCTTATTGGGCGCCGTCATACTAAGCCAAAAGAATGCTCGGGAGGCTAGATTTGACCAATTCAGTTACGCAAGGCGAACGGACCGGCGGCGATTTCGCCTTTATCCTGCTTGTTACGCTCGTCGCCACGATAGGCGGGTTTCTTTTCGGCTTCGATAGCGGCGTCATCAACGGGACGGTCGACGGCCTAAAGGAGGCCTTTGACTCCGAGGATATAGGCACGGGCTTCAACGTCGCCTCGATGCTGCTCGGATGTGCCGTGGGCGCTGGCGTCGCAGGGTGGCTCTCTGACAAATTCGGTCGACGGACAATGATGATCGTTGCCGCCGCGTTCTTCATCATAAGCGCATGGGGATCTGGCATTGCGAATTCCTCTGCCGAGTTTGTCGTTTACCGTATTCTGGGTGGCCTTGCGGTTGGGGCAGCAAGCGTCATGGCGCCGGCCTACATCGCGGAGATTGCTCCCGCACACCTTCGCGGACGGCTCGCAACGATCCAACAGGTCGCGATCATCACCGGACTGTTCATTGCGTTTCTCTCGAATTACCTGATCGCCAGCGCTGCGGGTACTGCGGAAAGCACGTGGCTGCTTGGTTATGAGGCCTGGCGGTGGATGTTTTGGATCGAACTGTTGCCGGCTTTCGTTTTTCTGGTCGCCTTGTTGTTCATTCCCGAAAGCCCTCGATTCCTTGTTGCGAATGGCAATGCCGAGCGCGCGCGCGGAATTCTTGCCCGGGTGGGCGGCGCAGCATCGGCCCCCGGAAAGATCGCGGACATCCAAAAGTCGCTTGCCAACGATCATAAGCCGCGCTTCGCAGATGCCTTCGCGGCAGCAGGCGTCTTCAAACCAATCGTCTGGGTCGGTATCGGCCTCGCGACCTTTCAGCAGCTCGTCGGGATCAACGTCATTTTCTACTATGGCGCCGTGCTTTGGCAGGCGGTTGGATTCTCACAATCCGATGCCCTGCTGATCAATGTCATCAGCGGTGCCGTTTCCATTCTCGCCGTCATCGTCGCGCTTGTTCTGATCGACCGGATCGGCCGCAAGCCGCTTTTGCTCGTTGGATCAGCCGGCATGGCCGTAACCCTCGCCATCATGGTGCTTTGCTTCTCGCACGCACAGGTCATCGATGGGAAAGTGACTCTGCCGCCTGACATCGGCACGGTCGCACTTCTGGTCGCGAATGCTTACGTGGTGTTTTTCAACGCCTCGTGGGGCCCCGTGATGTGGGTCGCGCTTGGCGAGATGTTTCCAAATCAGGTTCGCGGGGCAGGGCTTGCGGTTTCGGGATTTTTCCAGTGGGTCTCTAACTTTGCGATCACGATGACCTTCCCGATCATGTTGGGAACGAGCTGGATCGGCCTTTCCGGTGCCTATGGTTTCTATGCGATCAGCGCGCTCATCTCCGTAGGCTTCGTTTGGTATTTCGTTCGCGAAACCAAAGGCATGGAACTTGAGGATATGACTTACCGCTGATCCGCCTGCGGATTTCCCCCCAGGGACTTGCCCGGCTGATGAGCATCAGCCGGGCACATTTTTTCCGGCCGCGGGACCGGAAGTGTTTGACGCACGCCGACACCGATCATAATGTTAGCGTAAACATTTCAATCGTCGTAGGGAGAGACGCCATGAACGATACAGCATTACGCAGTCTGGGCGCCGCAGTTTCGGTGCTGGCGATCATGCAATTGACCAGCGGTTGTACCGCCATTTCCAAGCCGGATGTCAGCGTGACCGCAACCGATCTGTCTCCGCCTGTTGTGACTGAAGCTGAAATCGATCCCAGCGCCCCACCCATCTACAAAGATCCGTCTCAGCCCGTAGAGGCGCGCGTTGAGGATCTCGTCTCGCGAATGACGTTGGACGAGAAGATTGCACAGATCACGACCGTCTGGACCGGAAAAGCCGATCTTTTCGATGCAGATGGCGAGTTCGACCCAACAAAAGCCACCGGGCTCTATCCATCCGGACTCGGACATTTCGCACGGCCGAATGATATCCGGGGCCCGTCAAGTCCTCTGGAAACGCCGTTCCGGGATGAGCGTCAGACAGTCGAATTGGCGAATGCAATCCAGAAATGGGCCGTAGAAGAAACCCGCCTCGGTATCCCGGTTCTTTTCCATGAAGAGGGGCTGCACGGCTATGCAGCCCGCGGCGCGACATCCTTCCCACAAGCGATCGGGCTCGCTTCATCATGGGATCCTGAGATGCTTCGCGAAATTTACGCCGTTGTTGGCCGCGAGATTCGTGCGCGCGGCGCGCATCTCGTCCTCTCGCCAGTCGTGGACGTGGCCCGCGATCCGCGTTGGGGCCGCATCGAGGAAACTTATGGCGAGGATCCCTACCTCGTCAGCGAACTTGGCGTTGCGGCCGTTGAAGGCTTCCAGGGCGAAACACTCCCACTCGCAAAGGATAAAGTCTTTGCGACGTTGAAACACATGACGGGACACGGCCAACCCGAGAGCGGCACGAATGTCGGTCCAGCCAACCTTTCGGATCGCCTGCTGCGAGAAACGTTCTTTCCGCCTTTCGAAGAGGTCGTTGCGCGTACGAATATTCGTGCCCTGATGGCTTCCTATAATGAGATCGACGGCGTTCCGTCCCACGGGAACCCATGGCTTTTGAACGATGTGCTGCGCGGCGAATGGGGCTTCAAGGGCGGCGTTGTGTCAGATTATTGGGGCATCGACGATATGCAGCGACTTCACTTCGTCGAACCCGACCTTCAGTCAGCTGCGGTCCGCGCTCTAAAATCCGGGGTTGATTTTGACTTGCCTGATGGCAACGCATTCAAGCTGTTGCCTGACGCGCTCGCGAAGGGCGACGTCTCGATTGAGGAGATCGACACAGCGGTGCGTCGTATGCTGGAAATCAAATTCCTCGCCGGCCTGTTCGAAAATCCTTATGCAGACGCCGACTACGCTGAGGCGATTACCGACAATGACGAAGCGCGTGCACTTGCTCTCAAGGCGGCGCACCGGTCGATCGTGCTGCTCAAGAATGATGGGATTCTTCCGCTTGATGCGTCGAAGCTGAAGCGAATCGCGGTGATCGGCCCCAACGCTGCGGCGGTGCGCCTCGGTGGCTATTCAGACGTTCCAACGCGCGTCATCACCATGCTGGACGGCCTGAAATCAGCCCTGGGAGAGTCGGTTCGCATTGATCACCATCCGGGTGTGAAACTCACCGAAGAGGGCGATTGGTGGCTTGACAGTGTCAAGCCCGCGGATGTGGCCGAAAACCTGAAAATGATTGCCGAAGCGAAGCGCACGGCTCGGAATGCGGACGTTATCATCCTCTTCATCGGTGGTTCAGAGGCGACGACACGCGAGGGGTGGGCCTTGATCCACCTCGGCGACCGGGCCTCGATCGAGTTGCCTGCCCAACAGACTGAACTCGTGGAAGCGATGCTGGCCCTGAACAAGCCAGTCGTCACTGTGCTGATCAATGGTCAGCCGATGGGCGTGGACGAAATTTCGGACAGAGTGAATGCCCTTGTCGAGGGTTGGTACCTTGGCCAAGAGGGGGGTACTGCCATGGCCGATATTCTCTTTGGCAAGGTCAACCCGGGCGGGAAGCTGCCCGTTACGATTGCTCGCGATGTTGGCCAGTTGCCACTCGTCTACAATCACAAGCCAAGCGCCTTGCGGGGCTATCTCGAGGGCACGACCGTTCCGCTTTTTCCTTTCGGGTATGGCCTCAGCTACACGACGTTCGAAATCGGTGAGCCCACATTGTCGGCCACAACAATCGCGCCGGATGGCAAGGTTACAGTCTCTGTGCCCGTAACCAATACGGGTGCGCGTGAGGGCGATGAAGTCGTACAGATCTACATCCGGGATAGCGTGAGTTCAGTCTCCCGTCCGGTCAAAGAATTGCGAGGCTTCAAACGCATAACGCTTGCGGCAGGCGCATCAGAGACACTCGAGTTCACGCTTGGCGAAAAAGATTTCCGGCTCTGGAACAAGACCATGCAGCGCGTGGTCGAACCCGGTGAGTTCGAAATCATGGCCGGGCCAAATTCGCAAGTCGTCAAGTCGGTGAAGTTGATGATTGCAGAATAGGGCAGGGGCGCCCAACCTAACGTGCGGGCGCCCGCTCCGTATCAACCGGCCTTGCGCCAGTGTGTTCAGGTATGAGTTCAAGCCGGATGGTTCCCGACAATGTTTCGCCGGGTGCCAGTACGACGAGACCGGTTTCACGATGCGTCGCGGCGATGTTGACCATGTTTGGAACATGGCTCACCGGCTCTGCGCAGAAGTAGGCTTCGCCCGGCGGCGTATAGACCACGAGGAACCTGAGCGTATCACTCACCAAGATGCGCAGAGATTTGCCTTGAGCAGGCCAGCGAAGCACGACAGGCCCGCCAGCCGTCTCGAAGGGCGTGTCTAGCGCAAGGCTTTCGACAGCCTGCCCGCGACGAAGCTGCTCGCTGCCCACCGGAACGCGCCGCGCTGATGGGAGGCCGTTTGCCCCCGTCTCCCAGATGAGCGCGGTATCTGCCTCGATCTCGGCGCCGCTTGCGGCAAAATAGGGGTGCCAGCCAAGTCCCGCCGGCATTGCACCCTCGCTGAGATTGGTAATGGACAGGCGTAGTGCGAGTCCGAAAGGACCGAGTTCGAACACCTGTTCAGCGCGATACATCCAGGGCCATGAATCGGGCTCGTGAATATAACGGAGTTCGGCCTGGTCCGGCGCGACCGCGTCCACGCTCCAAGGTCTCGTCCAGCCATGTCCATGAATAGCGTGTGGTTCGGGTGGAAAGTTGGGTTCGAGGTGCAGATGCCTGCCCAGCCAATTGAACCTTCCTGCCGCAATGCGTCCCGAAAATGGCACCATCGGAAAAGCCGCCGCTTCAGTCGGGGCATTGCCCTTTGCTGGCCGCAAGAGGTCTCGTCCAAGGTGGCGAAGATGCGTCACCGTACCACCGGACCCTGGCGCGAGGCCGAGTTCAAAACCTTCGTGTTTGAGGAGGATCATGCCGACTTTATGCTTCTCGCCGTATAACGGCTGTCTCGTCGGAAACGCCGCATGCCTTGGTTTGGTCCCGTGAAACGTTCGGGCTTCACAATCTTTGATATCGCTAACACAGCAAGGTCGGCTGAGGAACCCATAAGCCTGAACCTGGATTCGCGCCTATTTCGGTGCGTTCGTTACTGGCGCTATTGCGCAGCCTGAAGCAATCATTACGCACACGCATGGCCTTCATCCTCTCTGACCTCCGAGACCTTCTGTCGGCAACCTTCGACGATATCATCGACGTTCGCTCCCCGGGCGAGTTCTCAGATGACCACGTGCCGGGGGCGATCAACCTTCCTGTGCTTGATGATGAAGAACGCGTTCGTGTCGGAACGATCTACAAGCAGGAAAGTGCGTTTGGCGCGCGCAAAATTGGCGGCGCGCTCGTCGCAAGGCGATCAGGTCTCAATATCGAGACGCACCTGATCGATAAGCCGGGAAGTTACCGGCCATTGGTCTATTGCTGGCGCGGCGGCATGCGTTCTGGGGCTTTCGCAACCATCCTGAAACAAATCGGATGGCGCGTCGAAACGCTCGAAGGTGGGTATAAGTCCTTTCGCCGCGCTGTGGTGAAGCTCCTCTACGAACCGTCCGGCGATGGGGCGTTTCCGGCAGAGCGGCTGGTCGTCCTGGACGGCAATACGGGGACAGCAAAGACCGAGCTGCTCCGGTACATCGCAGCGCGTGGCGCCCAGGTGATTGATCTCGAAGGGCTGGCGCGCCATCGCGGCTCGTTGTTCGGCGCACTCGATTCGCCCCAACCCTCACAGAAAGCATTTGATACGGCGATCGCCTCGTCCCTCATGGGGCTCGATCCCTCGCGGCCTGTCATCGTCGAGTCCGAGTCAAGCCGTATCGGACAGCTGAGCATCCCCGGTGAGATTTGGGCCCGGATGCGCCGTGCGCCTCGTATCCGCGTCCATGCCTCGCTCGCCCAGCGCGGCAGCTATCTTGCGCAGGCCTATGCCGATATCGCCGCCGAACCTGCCCGGCTCGCCAAGACAATCGATCTTCTAAAGCCGTATCATGCCGCCGAACGGATCGCGACATGGCATAATCTGGCCGAGGCGGGCGCGCTAAACGCGCTGGCCGAACAATTGGTCGCCTTCCACTATGACCCAAAATATGCGCGCCAACGTGCCCGCGACGTTCAGCCTGAGCTTGGACAGCTTCATCTGGACGGTTTTACGCCCGAAGCGCTCGATAATGCCGCTGCAGACCTCATACGGCTAGCGGATCAATCTCCCGGTCTGCTCAGATGAACACGATACGAGGCGCACCGTCCTGAATTTCCCCGATATGAAACGCAGGTTCGCCTGCATCTTTGAGTGCTGAAAGCAGTCCCGGCGCCGCGTCCGCTGGAATGGCCGCCAGAAGGCCACCGGCGGTTTGTGGATCATGCACCAGATCGCTGATGGCCGAAGCAGGCCGCAAGATTTGACGGTCGAGCTTGGCATTTGAAGGCCAGATCGATGACCGGATCCCCTGATCTGACAGATCCGCCGCACCCGGAAGGATTGGCAGGCTTGAAAGCGAAACCTCAGCCGACACTTCAGACGCCTCAAGAATTGTCATAAGGTGCCCGGCAAGTCCAAAGCCCGTCACATCTGTCATCGCATGCGCAAATGATGCCAGCAGCCGCGCTGCGGCAGCGACGGGCCGCTGCATACTCCTCAACGCTGTCTCCACATGATCGCCTCGCGCAAGGCGCCGCATGTCAGCCGCCAGAATCACGCCTGTGCCAAGCGGCTTGGTCAGGATCAGCGCATCGCCGGGTTGCGCGCCGTTCAGTCCGATTGCTGGGCCATCCAGCAGGCCGGTGACGGTCAACCCAACCGTCAGCTCGCAGCCCATACTTGAATGCCCGCCGACCAGCACGGCGCCCGCCTCGTGCAAGACGTCCCGAACGGCCGCAACAACTTCCGAAACCGTTGCGGACTGAAGTCGCTCGCTCATGCGGGGAATGACCAGAGAGAGGAGGCCGGATTGCGGCGCCGCGCCCATCGCCCAGATGTCGCCCAGCGCATGCACAGCGGCGATCCGTGCTAGCAAATAGGGATCGTCGATGAAGGCGCGAAGATGGTCTGTGCTGATAACCTGCTGGCGTGAGCCAAACTGGATTACGGCCGCGTCATCGCCAATACCGACGACAACATCCGTTCGCGCCTTGGAGGGCCCGATGCCAAGCGCGGCGACGAGGCTTTCGCGGCCTACTTTCGATCCGCATCCCCCACACAGTGGATCATGATGCGCCAAGCCCTCATCGTCCAGCGCCCGCACGGCTGGCGGCGTTGGCGTTGTTATCGCTGGAAGGGCGCTCAAGCCTGACATGAAATCGCCATCGATGCGGTCTTTCAGACTCCAGACCCATGGACCCGAGATGGTGATGGAATGCCATGTGCCGACCGCCGATTGCCTTCCGGTCGAGATGAGTTTCAAATAAACGGCCTGCGGATGGTATGATCGCAGATCGCCCCCTGACAGGGCCGCTCTCAGATTGTCGAATAGGATCGGTGCCTCGCGCACAGCATAAACGCCAGCCTTTGGGCGTGGCGCGTGGACGAGATGGGCGCAGTCGCCGGCTGCAAAAATCTGATCATCTGTCAGCGTACGCAAATCCGGGCCGACATCAATGAAGCCATCGGTATTTGCAAATCCGGCTGCGGCCAGCCAGGGATGCGGCCGGGCACCCGCTGCGCTCACAACGAAACCCGCCGGCAGCGATCGGCCATCCGCGAATTCGATGGTGTCACGATTGATCCGGAATACCTGCACATTCGTCAGAACCGAGACCCTATAGTCCGACAGCGCCTTCAAAAGCACCTTCCGGGTCTGTGCGCCGACATCACGAAGCATATCCGGCCGCGCTTCGAGCAATGTCACAGAAGTCTTAGCCCGGTCAGTGTTCTGCAATCGGTGGGCGAGCGCGAGGGCGAGTTCAACGCCAGCGACGCCGCCGCCGATGACGACGCAATCGGCACTGACATCCGCGCTGGATAGTCTCTCAAGAAACGCCCGCAAGGCATCTGCGAACGGTCCCAGCGGTTTTACGGAATGCGCGTACATGCCGAAACCCTCGATTTCAGGCAGGCCGGCAGTCACGCCGATGTCGATCGAAGCGACGTCATAGCGTACGGGTGGGCGGCCTTCGAGGTGGATAAGGCGGGCCAGCCTGTCGATCCCGCAGGCCAGGTCAAAAATAATCCGCGCGCCCGCAAACCTTGCAAGCCGGACGAGGTCAATGTCGAGTTCCGCGCGCGAATAGTGCCCAGCGATATGTCCAGGCAACATTCCCGTATAGGGGCCGCTTGGGCCCGGATTGATCAGTGTCACCCTTGCGCCGGGCAAGCGGGCCATCCCCCATCTGCGCAAGACCAGCGCGTGTGTATGCCCGCCGCCAACCAGGACGAGATCGCGCGTCGGCGGCCAATCTGAATACATTCGCAGCGATCACCTTTTCCAAACGGTTATCGAACCTCTACGAGCCCGCCGGCCCGCACGCCAGACCGTCCGGCTCATATTAAGCCCCGCGGGATTTGGTGGCTCGCACAGGCCGGCGAAACTGTTCACGCACCGCGTGCTGATGGAACAGGATTAGACCGAGCCCGGTGATCAGAGGCACTGCCCAGAGTATTGGCGCAAGCGCGATTTCGGGCACAAACCGGACAGCCCCGAAGGCGAAGAACGCCGTATAAACCGATATCCCGGTCCCGACGATCGCCTTGATGTGTTCAAGTAGCCAATCGATCGGCGCCGGCTTTGGGTTCAGGATGAACCACAGATTTGTTCCGACAGTCGCGAAGCCAACGATCGAAATGCCGATCATCATGGGCTGACCCAGTTCGAAACCCTTCCACGCGCAGGTGATCGCAGCCAACGTCAAGACGCCCTGCAGCGTGATGTTGATCAACCCGCGATTTTTCGAATGGTCAGCCCGGTTAAGGACACAATGCCAGCCATACCAGGCGAGATTGATGGTCAGGATCGCAAGATAAAGCATCATCCAACCGAAGATGCCGCGGATGAGAGACGGATCCGAGAATTCAGGGTGGCTGACCAGTTGGGGATGCGTGCCGACCGGATCGTAGAGTGTCAGCGTCGCCATGCCGATCGCACACGCCGCTGCGACCAGCATGGCGATGGTAAAAAGTCGACCCCATTGCCGGTGCGTCTTGCTGCCCTTGCGGGCCAATACGGGGATCCAGAAACCGGCAAGCCCCGGCGCGCCTGCAAGAATATGGACCGCGATCAAGACCTTAAAGACGTCATGGGTCGACACTTTCGCGCACTCCGCAGATACTGGACGCTCTATTGAAGCGATACGAATGAAACCCGCAACCACCCTGTTCCGTCCGCCGCGCCCAATGGCCCTGCCACCCGTTGCCGCACTTGCCCGGACGATCTGGCGAAGCGACGGCGACCTGCTGAGCCTTCTGCCGGCCGCAGCTTACACGATGAAAGCCGGAGAACTGGGCTATTCACGCCGTTCGATAAAGCTCTTCAATGATCCCGCGCTCGTGCGCGAGATCCTCGTCGACGAAGCGGGGATCTTTCCAAAAAGTGACCTTATGGTCGGAGCGTTGGAACCTCTGATCGGCAACTCGATCTTCGTGTCTGACGGCGAAACGTGGCGCCGCCAGCGGGCAATGATCGATACAGCGTTTTCGCATATGCGTCTGACGCTGGCTTTTGAGTCAATGACGGCGGCGGTCAATGATTTCGATGCCCGGCTCACGGCGGCAGCCACTAACAGCGAGGCGATCTCGCTCGATCAGGCGATGAGCCATCTGACCGCCGATATCATTTGCAGGACCGTGTTCTCGGTCTCGCTTTCCTCGGACATCGCGCGAGATGTGTTCGATGACTTCGAAGTCTTCGAGCGCGGCGTCGCGCAGGTGCGGATCTGGCGCCTGATCACGAACGCGGCCTGGACGCATGCGCCGCAAGATGCTGCCGTGTTGGCGGCCTGCGCGCGTATTCGCAAGCATCTTGGCGACCTGATCGATACCCATGCTGATGACCCCGGCGCCCAGTTCAACGATATCGCGAGCGCCGTCATTGCGGCGCGCGATGCCGACTCTGGCGCCCCGTTCAGCCGCGAAGAATTGATTGACCAGCTCGGCGTCTTCTTCCTTGCCGGGCATGAAACGACAGCAAGCGTGCTGACATGGGCGTTCTACTTGCTTTCGATGCAGCCCGAAACATTGGCGCGCGCGCGCGCAGAGGTCGAGACTGTCGCCGGAAAAGGCGAGATCACCTTCGAGCATGCGAAGAAGTTCATTTTGATCCGAAGCATCTTTCGCGAGACGCTCCGCCTGTATCCGCCGATCACCTTCATGCCGCGCGTCGCCGAGACCGCTGCACACGTCGGTGCCTACCACCTGAAGCGGGGCGCCCTTGTGATGATCGCACCGTGGACCGTTCATCGTCACAAGGCGCTCTGGCGCGACCCCGACGCGTTTGACCCGGACCGCTTCATGCCTGAGCGTGAAACAGAGATCCAACCCGGCGCGTTCATCCCTTTCGGTTACGGGCCGCACACCTGCATTGGTGCCGGCTTTGCCGCCATCGAGAGCGCGCTGATCCTCGCGCACCTCATCTCGAGATACGACTTTGAAATCATCGATCCCGGCAAAGTTCGTCCCGCAGCCCGCCTGACAACGCGGCCCGCCAGGCAGATCATGATGCAGGTCAGGCATCACGAAGCGTAACTCGTATTAAACAGCTGCCTTGCCGTCGTCCGAAGTTACCTTGGAGTAGGGGCTATTGCGCCACTCGATGTCGCGTGTCGCCGCTTCGCCAAAACTTGCCCCCGTGAAGAGCACCTGTTGGAGCACGGGCCAGGAGAGGGGGGTCATCAACAGAAATGGCAGCGGATCCCGGCTTGACCACAAGACATCCCGAGCCCGCGCCATACAGCCTATCCGGCGCGCGAACTCGGCAGGCCTGAAAATGGCGCCATAGGCCTCCAGCAGCGTCGTGTGGCCCTCTTGAAATGCGGCCTGAGGCTTTTGCCGGACGCAGCCGCTGATCTGCGTGCCCAACACACACGCTGCCAGATCGCCATGATTCATGAAGTGCAAACCGCTGGTGAGCCTTGGATTGCACTCGATGGGCCACGCATCGCCAGCAGCATCGACGATCATGTCAAACGCGATGAAACCCGAATAGTGCGTGCGTTCGACAAAGGCAGCGATCCAGTCATTGGCTGATCCGCTTTCAACGCGCTCAAAACACGTCGAGACCGTTCCGGAGAACACAAGCCCGCGATAGAGCGACGTACCAAGAACGCGCCCTGAATCGCAAATGGACAGGGAACTGATTTCACGCCCCGTAATGCGTCTCTGCAGCACCAGTGTTTCACCCGGCGCCGAGAGCGCAATCTCCTCGCCCTTGTGGCAAAGGCGCAGGCCTTTGCCGGAGCAGCCGAGTGCCGGCTTCAGCACGAAATCATGGTCGGCGGCGAACGCACGCGCCGCTTCGCTCGCCGCAGGGAAAGTCGGTGGCCCGCGCAGTCCCAAACGCTGGACAAGCTCCATGAAGCTGAGCTTGTTGTGCAGCCGGAGAACCGTCTCATGGTCCGGCGCAAACAGGCGCGCATGGGCAGGTAGCAGCGCGCGCAAACGGCTGACATGAACAACCTCCTCGGAGACGGGAATGACCATCTCGATCCCGGTCGCCTCGATAATGTCCAGCAAATCTCTGAGATAGCCGTCAGCATCGAGGTTCGGGGCGCGCACCTTGAAACTCTTCCTGACCGCATTCGATGCCTTGCAGACATGCAGCCCAAACGGCTCGGCGACGAAAACGTCGCAACCTGCACCGTTGAGGCAACGCGCCAGTTCAAGCGCCTTCGGCAATCGCCCAAGGGTTAGAAGGATGCGCATTCTGTTCGGGTTCATCCGCTCAATCCAATCGACGGGACATGACACCAACCGAACCCGGCGGGCAATCTGCCCAACACCAAATACGGAGGAGGGAACCCGACAATGAGGTGGAGGACGCTCGAGAGGCTTAACACAAGACTAACGTGCGGCTTCGCCAAGGGGGCTCGACTTGCCTTGTACGTTTCGCTCCAGGGGGAACCGACGCGCCCAGTTTGAAGGCAGTCAAACTGACTTGTGCCGCAAGGTTAGCTACGCTCAACATCCAAGTCGCATAATCATCATTATGGGCAATTGCAGCCAAACCCACGGGCTCAAACCTGCAATGGGCTCGCCACTTCAAACCGTGAAGCAGGCTAAATCGCCAAATCAATCACCTGTCCGTCATATCCAGGTTCAACGCCCTCCGGCAGCGCTTTTCTCAGCGTCTGATAATCCATATCGATGTGCAGGTTTGTCAGGATCGTCCTGCGTGGCCTCAGCGCAGCAACCCAACCGAGCGTCATCTCCAAATGGGCGTGTGTCGGATGCGGCGTGTACCGCAGCGCATCGATAATGAAGACATCCAATCCCTGAAGCCGCGCCATTGTCGTGTCAGGCAAGCCATTCACATCATTGCAATAGGCCAGACCACCCATACGATAGCCCATGCAACGGATGTTTCCGTGCTGCATGTCGAGCGGCAACAGTTCGACCGCGCCGGCCGGGCCATGGACCGCAAAGGGATGATAGGGAGCAATGTCAGGCTCCAGCGCTAGGATCGGTGGATAACCGCCCGCACCTTCAAAACAATAGGCAAACCGGTGCGTCAGACGAGACCGTGTTGCTGCATCCATGAAGGTTGGCAACGCCGCCCGCTGGCGGAGAACAAGGGATCGTACGTCGTCGATGCCGTGTGTCTGGTCGGCGTGATCATGTGTGTAGACAATCGCATCGATCCGATCGATCGACGCATCATTGAGCTGTTCACGCAGGTCCGGCGCGGTATCAAAAAGTACGCGGGTCGGCTGTGGACGATCAACGCCAAACTCGAGCAACGCGCTGCACCGCCGCCGCCGGTTTCGGGGCTCTGAGGGGTCGCAGTCGCCCCAATCCCCTCCGGTTCGAGGAACACCGCCCGACGATCCCGTACCCAACAGGATAAACCGCGCAGGCCGGCTCATGCGGCGACCTTGGCGAACAGACGAAGGGCATTCGCTTGCGTCACCGTCTTCACCGCCTCGACGTCCATCCCTTTCACCTTTGCTAACGCCTCGGCGACGTGAATGAGGAAGGCTGGCTCGTTGCGACGCCCCCGCATCGGGATCGGTGCAAGATAGGGGCAATCGGTCTCGAGGATCAGCCGGTCGATCGGAACATCCGCTATGACCGCCCTCACGGCGCTTGCACTCTTGAACGACAGAATGCCAGACACTGAGACATAGGCGCCGAGCGCCAATGCCCGCCGGCAGAGGTAATCGCCGCCCGTGTAACAATGCAACACCGGCACGAATGGACCGTCGTCAAACGCCTCTTCAAGGATATCGCCCATCAATGCGTCGGCCTCCCGCGTGTGCAATATAAGCGGTAGTCCGGTTTGCCGGGCTGCGGCGATGTGCTGCTTCAGACTTGCGACCTGATCATCCTGCGGGCTGAAGCCATAATGCAGGTCGAGCCCCGTCTCGCCAATTGCCACAACCTTTGGATGGTCTGCCGCCGCCACGAGGTCGGCGGCCCGCAAATGACGAAAGTCCTTGGCATGATGTGGATGCACGCCGACCGAGCACCAAATATTCGGGTTCGTTTCTGCAATTTCGAGAATGCTCGGGAAATTGTCGAGCCGGTCGCAAATCGTCAAAAAACGGGCGACGCCAGCATCCCGAGCCCGCGCGATGACCTCATCGCGATCGCTCGAGAAAGCCTCGCCGTGCAAATTGACATGCGTGTCGAACATCGCCGTTCACCTATCGCGCTGACCCCGCTGCTGTAAGCAGGGCAATAAGCCGCGCGGCCGTTTGGGCATGGTCCATGTTCAGGGCCTCGGCTTGCCCGAGAGCTCGTACCGTCGCCAGCCAGTTCGCGCTGACGCGCGGCTCGGCAACCGCACGGGTCTCAAGCCATCCGAGCGCCTCCATCTGAAAGGCCTCGATCGCCGCTTCGTCCGCACTGGCGTGGCGCAGGGCAGCGGTCGTCGCTGCGTCGGTCGTCTTGGGAAGCGTTCTGATCAAGTCCCGTGCAGCCCGTTTTGCTGCAATCGCGCTGGGTGCTGAAAGGCGTATGGCGAGCCCTGGCCGCCCATGGGCCAGTTCTGCAGGCTCGAACACAGCCCCGGCCACCTTTAGCGCCATATCCATATCGACCGCAGACAGCACACCGAAACGTAGCAGCCGACAACGTGACCGGATTGTCGGCAGAACAGGCTGAGCGCCATGATTGATCAGAAACAGTATCGCCCGATCAGGAGGCTCCTCCAGCGTCTTGAGGAGTGCATTTGCGCCGTTGCGATTGAGGTCGTCGATTGAGTCGACAATGGCCACTCGCCAACCTCCGAGCGCGGGTTTCAGACTGAAAAAGGCCGACAGATCTCGGACCTGCTCAACCGATATATCCTGTGCCAGCTTGCCTTTGTCATTCACTTCACGGCGGATCACCATGAAATCCGGATGGCTCCCCGAAAGCAGGCTGCGCATGACGGGATCATCAGTTGGCGCACCTAGGCCCTTTTCGTCCTCACTCAACGCGCCCAGCAAGTAGGCCCCGGCGCGATGTGCAAACCGGGATTTGCCGATACCTGATGGACCCTGCAACAGCCACGCATGGTGCAATTTGCCGTCCGAGGCGGCATCGAGAAACGCCGTCTCCGCCGCGTCATGCCCGAAGAGCGGCCAGGCGGCCGTCACGGCAGCACTTCGTGAGATAGCAGGGTTTCGGCCACCACGCGCCACGCCTGGTCGGCAACCTCGTTCGCCGACCGACTTGCATCCAGAAGTCTGCAGCGAACAGGTTCGTCACGCGCGATCTTGGCAAAGGCAAGTCTCACTGCCGCGTGGAAATCAACAGGCCGCTTCTCGAATGTGTCTGGCGTCACGTCACGGGTGGCCCTGCGCGCCTGAGCCGCTTCGACCGGTACGTCGAGAATGAGCGTGAGATCCGGCATCGTGCTTGCGACAACGGCTCGCTCCATCATGGCAAGAACGCTGTCGGGTACGCCCCCGCCGATACCCTGGTAAACCCGCGTCGAGTCGCTGAAACGGTCACAGATCACCCATTTGCCCGCCGCCAAGGCTGGCCTGATCTGCTTCTCCAGATGGTCGCTTCGGGCCGCGTTGACGAGCAACGCCTCGGCCAGTGGCGTCCAGGTTTCATCCTTGGGCGGGTGAAGCAGCAGCGACCGGATTGCTTCGGCGAGCGGTGTGCCCCCGGGCTCCCGGGTTTGCAACGCTTCCAGACCAAGATCGCCTAACCTCGCCGCCAGCGTCGCCTGCAAGGTCGATTTGCCTGCCCCCTCACCGCCTTCCAACGTGATGAAGCGGCCCGGACGGATTTCACTCATCACGGCCCGAAATAAAGGTGCTGAGGCCTTCGACCGCCCGTCCGACAAAACCAAGGCGCTTCACATCGGCCTCGACGATGATGGGCGCTTCGACAGGGGCCTGGCCCTCCATCGTGATCACCAGCCTGCCAACCCGGTCACCCTTCTTGATCGGCGCCTCAAGCGGTTTGTCGAGCACAATCTCAGATTTGGCGCGGCTGAAAGCGGCCTTGTGCCCGACGACGTTTACCGGCTCTGCAAGTGACACAGCGACGGTCTGTTGCTGACCGAGCCAGACTTTCTGCTCCGGCAGGGTCAAAGTCTCGGGACCAACTGTGCGCAAATCAAAACTCTGGAATGCCATCCGCATGAGACGTTCGGCTTCTTGTGCGCGAGCCGCCATCGTGGGCAAGCCATTTACTACGATCGTACGACGCACGCCATCTCGCACCGCAGAGGCTGTCAAACCATAACCAGACGATTCAAGATGGCCGGTCTTCAACCCGTCAGCGCCGGCGACTTCGAGCAGAGGGTTCCGGTTGGCTTGGGTATACTCGCGCCACGTGTAGGATGGCAGGGAATACCAGTCATAGTACTGCGGGTATTTGTCGATCGTCATCTTGGCGAGTTTCGCAAGGTCTTCGGCCGACACGACGTGTCCTTCGCCTTCAAGCCCGGTTGTGTTGACGAAATTGACGGTCGATAGCCCGATATCGTGCGCCACTTGGGTCATGCGCCGGGCGAACGCCGCTTCGGAACCCGAAATGCCTTCGGCAAGAACGATACACGCATCATTGCCAGACATGGTTATGACACCGTGCAGCAATTCTTCGACGGTCGGCGTATCTTTCGGCTTCAGACCCATCGTCGAGGTGCCGGATGGAAATCCCCCCCGGCGCCATGCGTCCTCGCTGACCGTAAACTTGTCGGTCAGTGAAACCTCGCCGCTCTCGATCAGTTCGAATACAACGTATGCTGTCAGCATCTTGGTCATTGATGCCGGTGTCATGGGTTCGGACCCATTCTTCGAAAACAGGATCTGTCCGGTCGCATGGTCCATGATCACCGCATGCGAAGCCGGCGTGTCGATGATCTGGCCGTTCGCAGGTTGTCCTTGCACGCCGAGGCAGATCAGCGCGGCGGCGATCCACGAATAAAACGATTTCAACAGACCAACTCCATCCAGAAGCGCGGCGCTGTCGGCTATACGCCGGGCTTGGGCCGCCTTTTTCGTTACCTAGAACGGAAAAAGGGCTGGTTTGTGGTCATCGTCAATGGGCCGTGTGATGCCCTGTTGCCAGATCAATCGACAGAAACGACGCGTCCGTCGGCAATGCCTTCGAAAGCGAGTTGGTCGCGCAGGCCTGCCGCAGTTTCCCGGTTGGCGAGTGGCCCCACACGCACCCTGAAGAAATCGGCGCCATTTACGCGCGCTGAAACGATTTCGGGCTGAAGGCGGCTGTCGATCCGCCGGACCAGAGCATCAGCATTTCCGAACTCAGAAAACGACGCGAGCTGGACATAAACCGCTGCGCCCTCAACTCCGCTCGCAGCTGGCTGACGTGTTGGCTGCGGCCGCGATGGTGGGCTTGCTTTGGCAGAGGTGCTTCCGCCCAGAAGTTCATCGGCATCCTGCCCAAGATAGGCTTGGAATGCGGCCCTTTTTTCGGGTGGCGCGGGCGTCCGCGCAAAGGCGATTTCAGGCTGGGCGGCTGGCGCGACAGGCGCGGCGGCGGCAACGACGGGAGCAGGGCCCAGATAGCGGATGTGAATATTGCCGCGCCCTGCCCCACCAAAGCCGAGGATATCAGCCGCACGCTGGGTGACCTGCAGCACAGCGCCGTCTTCGAACGGTCCGCGATCATTGATACGAAGCACGACTTCCTTCCCATTATCGAGGTTCGACACCCGGACAAGACTTGGGACTGGCAAGGAAGGATGCGCTCCGGTCATGCCCTCCTGGTCCAGATTCTCTCCATTGGCGGTTGGAAGCCCGGCAAATTCGGGCCCATAGACAACCCCCTGCCCCGTCTGTTCGAAAACCTGTCCTTCTTGCGCGTCGCGCGGTCGCGGCGCGGGCTGAATGGCAATGGCTTCCAGCGCTGCAGTGTCCACAATCGCCGCAGGCCGGGAGACCGAAACCTGGCGTGCGGCAGCACGGGCATCAAAGGCGTTAGGAGTAAGCGCCGGGTCCCGAACAATCGGCTCAGGCAGGACCTGGGGCACCTGCGCGGCAGCGTAAGCGCTCGCCTCACGAGGCGTTATGGCCGCCTGAGAGGATGCGAAGGCCATCGGTGCCGTCTCGTCTGCTGCACGTGCACCGCCTGCCCCGTAATAGATATCGGGCTGGTCGGGATAACGAAATTCAATGCGGCGTGTGGCACGATCCGATGCGGCTTGCGTCGTTGTTGATGCCTGCGATGTCCTGGCGGGTTCCCTGCTTGCCGGCCTGACCGGCGTTGAACCCGCGACGGGAGCTGGTTCATTATAAACGATCGGCGCTGGCGCGCGCTTACTCGCCGATGCGGGTTCGGCAACTGCAGACGCGACCAGAATGATGGTTAGCACCTGGCTGACGGAGGCAACATTGGCACGACGCAACTGGAGCATGGCGTTCGCAAATCCTCATTCTGAGTAACCGGACCCCCGCAAGGCAGTCCTTGGCAGCGTTTTACTGCAACTGGCCGGATGTTTACCATGGCAAGGTGGATCGCTCGTCAAACCCGGTGAAGCGATTTGGAGACACCCTCTAATGAGCAGTTAACCAAACGCCGACGGGGCTTGCCTAAACCTCTCGATTCGCCGAAAGACCGATCGCCGGAGGAGTGGCAGAGTGGTTGAATGCGGCGGTCTTGAAAACCGTTGAGCCTTCACGGGCTCCGGGGGTTCGAATCCCTCCTCCTCCGCCAGATTACCCGTTTCGCTCGCCCAATAATGCCCTGAAAAAATTCGCTAAATTGCGGTTCCTTGCGCCGCATTGCACGCACTAGAACTTGAATCGCTGCACAATTTGCTACACATCTCGCTGCACAAAGTCCGTTAAGTCGGACGGAGGCGAGCCTGTCGATCGTGAAGCGTGGCAGCACGTTCCAGCTGCGCCGCCGGGTGCCGCAGAGGTATCGTGCACGGTAGAGCCGCGCGCAGTCGTCTGGATCAGCCTTCACACCGATTCCGAGACGGTCGCCCGCAGCAAGGCGGACCGCGCCTGGGGCAATCTGGTGGAGGCCTGGGAGGCGCGGCTGGCGGGCGATATCGAGGACGCGGAGGCCCGCCACGCCGCCGCCCATGAGCTC
>JBGSVY010000040.1:0-1915 GCA_041752715.1 Hyphomonas sp. | reverse complement strand
TCGTGCGCGGTCGGCGGGTGTCGTCGCGAGGCCTGCCTGCCGCACCAGCGCCGCCGCCGGGAAGAAGCCGAAGCGGGTCGAGAGATCCATCACCGGCTCGCCACTGGCGAGCGTGGCTTTCAGGTCGAACGCCACGATGGTCATCGGGCCGACCTTGGAGAAGCTTGTCAGGGCCGTCTCGACACGGATCGTTCCGTCATGTGGCGAGAGCGTGCGATGCACGCGGCCGTCGCCTTCGAGGTTACGGAAGCGTTCGCCGCCATCCAGCGCGAAGCCGCAATGGCTGGCGAGCCAGCCGCAGGGCTGCAGCACAATCTCTGACAGCACCGAGAAGGGCATGAGGCCAGTGCGGTTATCGTCGAAATACCAGGCCCGGGGCGGGATGTCGTATTCGCCGGTGACGCGCGCGCCGTTGACCTGCGTGCCGGGCCGGGTCGAGGCATCGATGATGCGCGAGACCATGTGATAGGGCGGCTGGGGAAGGCGAGGCACGCGGCCGGCGGTGTCAAACGGCTTGTAGATACTGCCAAAGGCGGCGGAGGGCGGACCATTTGCGCATTCGAGCAGCGCGGCCTGATCGCCCCGGCTTTCGCGTTCGGGTCCGACGCGGATGGGTGTTTCGGCGATGCGCAGTGGCGCCCAGTTGCGGCGCAGGCGTACACCGAAGCGGGGGCAATAGAAGACTTTGCGTCCGTCAGACGACGCGAGCAGCGATGCGAAAATTTCCGGGCTTTCGCCATCGGTTACGGTGTCAACGAACACCTCGTAGGTGATCTCATGATCAGCGTCGGGGATGACCTGTCCGCGGCAGACGAACTTCGCGGTTTCGCCCGGGATCGGCTCGAAGACATATCCGTCGCGCGTTTGGGTGAGGCCGAGGGCGGCGGCGTAGAATTCAAGCGTCTGCACGGCGGCTTCCGCCATCAGCGTGCCGGGCATGCAGGGGTCGTTGTGGAAATGGCCATCATAGAACCAGGCGCTCTTCGCGACAGTCGCTCGCGCCTTCAGATAGCCGCGCCCCCACGGGCCACCTTCTGGCTCGAACACCGGCACCTCGTCGAAGAAGCCGAGATGGCCGGCCGGCAGGTGGGCGGGGAAGGTCTGCGCGGCGCACATCTCGAAGCCCCGGCCGAAACAGGCGAATGCGTCGCCCTTGCGGAAGGCGGCGACATCGGCGGACGAAAAGGCGCGCTTGGTGCTTGCGCGCTTGGTATCGATGGCTTGTGGCTCTGCCGTCGGCGGAGGTTCATTGGCGGCGTCCCAGACGACGCCCTTGCCGGATGAGAGCTCGCCATCTGTGAAAAAGCCAGCCTGTCCCTGACGCACCGAGAAGACCGGCCGGTCGCCGACATGGCAGTCATACTGGAAGAAGAACATCCGTACACCCGCGAAGGTTGCGTGCTGGGTGATCTCGATCTGGAAGCGCAGCGTGTCGCCGGGCACAGGCAGGCCGCCATCGTGGAACGTGATTTCGCAGCCGAGCAGGCGGTAGACGCGGTCGCTCTGGTTCTTGAGGTCAGCGCCCATCCAGCCGATCAGCGTGAGGTCCGCCTGGCCACACTCGATCAGCGGGCCGGGGCGGATGTGCCCCTTGTGGATGAACCAGTCACCCTCCTTGAGATCAGTCTCAGTCCAGATCACACCGGCGCCTTCGACGCCGGCTTCGGCTGCGATGCCGGGAATCCGGTCAACGAGAAGCAGCGGCGGCGCGGGCAGGCGCACTTGCCTGTCAAAGCCGTCCTGGCCTGCAAAACTCGGCCCGAAGAAGGCCGACATGGCGCCGCGTGTCGAGGCCTCGATCGCTGCGCGGTCCCATGACGGTCCAGATGGCTTGCGTGCTTCGAGTGGCTGCCGGCCGGACAAGACGCCGCGTGGCGCAGCCGGCTTGGGCAGAGGCGCGCCGGGCGCGGGCGGG
>JBGSVY010000039.1:0-7511 GCA_041752715.1 Hyphomonas sp. | reverse complement strand
GGGCGCGCGGGCGCCGCGCCATTGGCTGCCATCGTGGCGGACATCTGCCATCGCGGCGGCGTCGGCCCCGTGGACGTGTCAGGCCTCGATGGCCTGGTTCCGGGCTTTGCGCTTGACGGCGTTCATTCGGTGCGGGCGGCGCTGGAGCCCTTGCGGACGGCATTCGGCTTTGACGTGGTTGAGGGGGCGGGCGAACTGATGTTCCGGATGCCGAGCGAAGCGATTGCCGCTGAAATCCCATTCGACGCGCTGGCGGGTGATGGACTCATTCTAACCAGGAGACTGATCGACAAGGCCCCTCAACGCCTTCGGCTGACTTATGCGGGCGCAGACCAGGATGATGCACCTGCAATCGCCGAGGCCCGCATGACGGGCGGCGATCCGCGTCTCGTTGCCGATGTGGCCTTGCCGCTCGCGTTTGATCGCGTGCAGGCGGAGTCGATCGCCCGCAGACTCCTCGCGAAGGCGGTCAATGCAGAAACGGCCGAGATCCACCTTGGCCCGGAGGCGCTGGCCCTCGAGCCGGGCGATACGATTCGTCTCGCGAGTGGTCCAGACTGGCGGATTGCGGAGATTACGGATGTTGGCCTCGTTCGCGCGTTGACGTTGCAGGCGAGGCCCAGACCTGCCGATCCGGTCCGGTTTTCAGCGCCCGGCGGGCGGTCCGCCGCGGCGCTTGTTCCGTCCGAGCCTGAACTGGTTGTCATGGACGCGTCCGCGCTGTGGGGTGAGCCGGGTCCCTCCGGTCCACTTGTCGGGGCGTTCGCAGCGCCGTGGCCCGGGGAGGTGCGGGTGGAATGCGGCCTGCAAACAGACGCACGCGGGGTCCGGGCTGTACTGACGCAGCCTGCAACGATTGGCCGGCTGATGGCTGGCGTCGCGGCGGGTCCCGTGGGGCGGTGGGACAGGGCTTCGCGCCTCGACGTCCACGCGGCAGAGGCTGGCTTCGAAAGCCGTTCGGTGCAGGCTGTTCTGGCGGGCGCCAATGCGGCCCTGCTGGAGACCGTTTCAGGATGGGAGCTGATCCAGTTCCACCGCGCAGACCTCGTGGCGCCTGACACCTGGCGCCTGTCGGGCCTGCTGCGGGGTTTGCGCGGCAGTCTTAGCGCGGCGGCCGCTCCAGGCGCGCGCCTTGTTCTTGTGGACGATGCCCTTGTGCGGGCGCCAGTCCATCCGGAAGAGCGCGGCGAAGCGCTCGCCTGGACCGTTGGCGGCGGTTTGCCAGTCGAGCCCGAGATTTATCTGGAGCACGCCGCCACAGAATGGACGGTTGCGCACCTTCGCATTTCTGGCGGTGTCGCGCGCTGGGTGCGGCGCGGCGGGGACATATCTGAAAGTTGGTCGCTGCCGGAAGCGCCGAATGGCGGGCGGTTTGCGGTCGAGGCAGATTTCGGAGCGGGCTTTACGGCACGTGCTGATGTGAGTGAGCCGTCAGCGCCTGTGCCGGAAGGGGCCATCGCCATCAGGGTGGCCGGCATCGGTTCTGACGAGCGAACGGGCCGGTGGCTTTCAATTGCGACCGGATCACCTTAACTACAGCGGGCAATTACAGTCTGCGCCTTGCGCAAGGAGTCTGCCACCTTGGCCCTCGATCCCTACACAGTACTTGGCGTGCCGCGCACAGCCAGCGAGGCTGAGATCAAGAAAGCCTATCGCAACAAGGCGAAGGCGCTGCATCCCGATCAACATCCCAACGACGCAAAGAAGGCTGACGAATTCAAACGCGTCTCGGCGGCTTATGACATCCTCGGCGACGCCTTGAAGCGCGCCAAGTTCGACCGAGGCGAAATCGACGCCGAAGGCAACGCGCGCGGCTATGCGAGCGGGGCGGAGGGGTATCGCTGGGAAGGACGCCCCGGCGCCGCGCAGGGCGATCCTTTCGAGGACATTCTCTCGGGCATGTTCGGCAATGCCGGCCGCCGGCGTAGCCCCGGACCGCAAAAGGGCCGCGATGTACGCTACCGCGTCGAAATCGGCTTCGAGGACGCAGTGACCGGCGCCCGGCGTCGCATGACGATGGCCGACGGGCGGTCGCTCGAAGTCAATATCCCTGCAGGTATCGAGAGCGGCCAGACCCTTCGCCTGAAGAGCCAGGGACAGCCGTCTCTTGAGGGCGGGGCGCCAGGGGACGCGCTTCTCGAGGTCGACGTTTTGCCGAGTCCTTACTGGACCCGCGATGGTAACGACCTGCGTATGACGCTTCCGATCAGCCTGCCGACCGCTCTGCTCGGTGGATCGATTGACGTGCGCACACCGTCCGGCACGGTAACCCTGAAGGTGCCGCCGGGGTCCAATACCGGCAACACGCTACGACTGCGCGGCAAGGGCGTGCAGACGTCGCCGCCGGGTGACCTGTACGGACGCCTTGAGATCATTCTGGAAAATCCGAAAGATGAGCGCCTGCGCAGATGGGCCGAAGGGCGGTAATGCGGCCCGCCAGCGGGACGGTGCGGCTCAAATAACAGCTTTGGATGCACCATTCACTTCATGTTCAGCGCCGCCTGCGCATACAACCCCGTATGAAACGTGCCGCAATCCTCTTCGCCATCCTCGGCCTGATGCTCACTCCCGCTGCGCTCGCTCAGGGAAAAGACCAAGGCCGTGACCGGGGGGGAGACCTCACCGAATGGCAGGCCGGACCGTTTGGCCAACGGCAGGGCCAGGGCTGGGGAAACCAGTTCTCGCCCGGTGAAGCCCGCGAGGCCGTCCGCGAAGGCAAGACGGTTTCCCTGAACAAGATCTTCCAGTCCCTCAAGCGCGAGTATGGCGGCTACCAACTCAAGGCCGAACTCTATGCCCGCGAGAACGGCGGCGCCTATTACGAGATCGACTGGATGTCCGACTCGGGCCGCAAAATGCGCTTCGTTGTCGATGCAAGCACAGGCACTGTGCTTGAGCGGCAGGGCGCATGATCGCTCAACACTTCAGACCTCAAGAAAGCCTAGCCCATGCGTATCCTCGTTGTTGAAGATGATGCCGACCTCCGCCGCCAGCTTGCCGACGTGCTCTCACAGTCTGGCTATGCGGTCGATCTCGCCGCTGACGGTGAAGACGGCCAGTTCCTCGGCGAGACAGAGCCCTATGATGCTGTGATCCTCGATCTCGGGCTGCCGAAGATCGACGGTGTCAGTGTGCTGAAGAGCTGGCGCAAGGAGGGCAAGGCCTTCCCGGTGCTGATCCTGACGGCGCGCGACCAGTGGAGCGAGAAGGTGTCGGGCTTCGATGCGGGCGCCGACGACTACCTCACCAAGCCCTTCGTCACCGAAGAGCTCCTCGCCCGCCTCAGGGCACTGCTGCGGCGTGCGGCCGGCCATACGGCTGCCACGCTCGAGGCCGGTAACCTGATGGTCGATACCCGCGCCGCCCGCGCCATGATCAACGGCGAGCCGATCAAGCTGACAGCCCATGAATACCGCGTCTTGTCCTACCTGATGCACCATCAGGGCCGTGTGGTGCCGCGCACCGAACTCGTCGAGCACATCTACGATCAGGATTTCGACCGCGATTCGAACACGATCGAAGTGTTCATCGGGCGCCTGCGCCGCAAGATTGGTCAGGACCGGATCCAGACCGAGCGCGGCCTCGGTTACCGCCTGATCGTGCCCCAGGAAGAGACCCGCGTTGCAGGATGACGCCCAGCGGGGCTAAACCGCTCGCATGAGTGTTGCAGCTGACGCCCCTGCCAGACGCCTGATCGACCGCCTCGCGAACGTGTCGCTGGCGCGCCGCATCACGATCGCGGCGGCCATCTGGGGCCTGCTCGTGCTGGCCGGCGGCGCGGTGGCCCTGTCTGCCCTCTACCGCGCGCAGACACTCAGCTTGCTCGAGCAGGATCTCGAGCAGACGCTGGTCAACTTGTCCCGAGAACTGACGCAGGAAGATGCCTTCCTTCCTGACGGGCGGCTCACCAATACCAACCGCACCTTCTTCGCCACCGATGCGCGCTTCCAGACCCAGTATTCCGGCGACTACTGGGCGGTGGTCGGGCTGCGTCCCGACTTGACGGTCGCTGGTGATTTCCGGTCCAAGAGCCTGTGGGACGAGCCTGTCCCGGTCGACCCGGACCAGATTGCCCGCGCCGCAGCGAGCCCCGGCACAACCCATTATGCAAACTTCGACGGGCCGGCCGGCCAGCGGTCGCGCGTAGCCACCCGGGCCATCGTGATCCCCAATCGCGAAACGCCGGTCCTGCTCGTGGCCGCGAAGGACCGCTCGCCCAACGATGCCGCAACGACGCGGTTTCGCAACATGCTGCTCGGCACGATGATTGCGCTGTTTGGCGGGGTCTTTGCCGCGATGTTGCTCGGCATCCGCTTCTCGCTGAAGCCGCTCGAAAAACTCCAGACCGATATCGCGCTGGTGCGCGAGGGCGAGAAAGCCAAGCTCGAGACCGACTATCCGGTCGAGGTGCGCCCGTTAACCGACGAACTCAACAAGCTCATCGAACACAATCGCGAGGTGGTTGAACGTGCGCGCACGCACGTTGGCAATCTTGCCCATGCCCTGAAAACACCCATCGCCGTTCTGCGCAACGAGGCCAAGGGCGCGTCCCAGCTCGATGATGTCGTGCGCCGGCAGGCCGACTTCATGCAGACCAATGTGGAGCATTACCTGAAGCGGGCCCGCATGGCCGCGCGCGCCGAAGCGCTTGGCGTGCGCACCGAAGTCCGGCCGGTAATTGACGGCCTCGCTCGCATGTTCAATCGCCTGTTTGACGCGCGCGGCATCAATGTGACAGTCGTGGGCGATACATCTGCCGTCTTTCGCGGCGAGAAGCAGGACTTTGAGGAAATGGTCGGCAACCTGATGGAAAACGCCTGCAAGTGGGCTGCCAGCGAAGTGCGCGTCACGGTCCGCGACATGGGCGGCGCGCTTGCCATCACAGTCGAGGATGATGGGCCGGGCCTCACGCCAGAGGAACGGGCGGGCGCGTTGAAGCGCGGCGTGCGTCTCGACGAGACAACACCGGGCACAGGGCTCGGCCTGTCGATCGTCACCGAACTGGTCGAACTGCACAAGGGCGACTTCCAGCTCGCCGACTCCGCTCTTGGCGGCCTCGCCGCCCGCCTTACCTTTGGGCGCGCATGAACCGGCTCAATCTTTTCATCCTGCTCGGTTGCGCCGCGACGGCGCTCATCGGCTATTTCATGGTTGGGAAGCCGGGCCTCGGCGACTATCCGATGTCGGACCGGCAGGCGGCCCTCGCCGATAAAATACGAAATGACCCGCAATCGTTGAGCCCGGTGGAGATGCTGTCGCGGCTCGAACAGGCGATCAAGGACAAGCCGGAAGCGGCCGAACCGCATTACTTCATCGGGGAGATGCTGCGCGCACAAGGCCGGCCCGACGATGCCGTGCGGGCCTACCAGTCGGCCCTGCGGCGCGACGAGGATTTTGTTCCCGCGCTGGTCGCGCTGGCCGATGTGCTTGTCGAACTTGGCGGCGGCGCTGTTGGCCCCGATGCGACACGCCTCTTCGCCCGGGCCTACCAGCTGGACGAGACACAGGTACGCGCGGGCATGTGGGCCGCCATGGGCGCTGCGCAGGCCGGGGACCAAGAAACGGCCGAGCAGGCGATGCGGTATATCTATGCGCGCCTGCCCGAGGACGATCCGCGCCGCGAGCGGTTCCGGGCAATGATCGAGGCAATCGGCAGCGGCGATAGCCCGCCGCAGGACTGAATCGCCGCATCTGCCGCACTCGCAAATGGCGCGGGCGAGCCCTATAGTCGTGTCATGCGTGCTCGTACCCACCGTTTATATTCTTTCGCCGTTGCCGGCGCGCTGGTGATTGGCGCCGCGCTCCTGGCTTTCTTTGCCCTGCGCGACAACGCCAATCTCTTCTACACGCCGGAGATCCTCGCAGAGAAGGGCGCGCCTGTCGCCGGCAAGCAGGTCAAGGTCGGCGGCTGGGTCGCGCCAGGTTCGCTCGCCTATCCGGGCGACGGATCGACGATGACGTTCACCGTGATCGACAACAGCCCGCACACCATCCAGGTGACCTTTACCGGCATCGCCCCCGATCTCTTCCGCGAAGGCCAGGGCGTCGTCGCCACAGGCGCCTTCAACCCGGATGGCGGCTTTGTCGCGAGCCAACTCCTCGCCAAGCATGACGAGAACTACCAGCCGCGCGAACTAAAGCCCCTCGAGGCAGGCGGATGACCGAGATCGGTCACCTCCTTGCGTTCATCGCGCTTGGCGCGGCCCTCGCGCAGGCGATCCTCGGCCTCCGGGGCGAACGGCGCCTCGCTGGTCTTGCGGCGATCGCCGGCTTCGGCGCGATGGCGCTGTCTTTCTTCACGATCATTGCGGCCTTTGTCCGTTCGGATTTCTCCGTCGCCCTCGTCGCCAGCAATTCGCACACGCTGAAGCCGATGCTGTACAAGATTGCCGGCGCGTGGGGGAATCATGAGGGCTCGATGGCGCTCTGGTGCTTCGTCACGCTCGGCTTCGGGGCGGCCGCCGCAGCCTTGATGAAGACCGGCCGCATGACCTTCGAGGCGCGGGCACTTGGCGTCCAGGGCCTGCTCGGCACGGGCGCACTCGCCTATCTCCTTTTTGCCTCCTCGCCCTACACGCGGATCGATCCGGCGCCGTTCCAGGGCGCGGGCCTCAATCCGTTGCTGCAGGATCCCGGCCTCGCCTTCCACCCGCCGATGCTCTACCTCGGCTATGTCGGCTATTCGTTCGTGTTTGCGCTCGCCGCAGCCGGTCTTATGGAAAGCCGCATCGACCGGGTCTGGGCCCGCGAGGCGCGTGTCTGGTCGCTCGCCGCCTTCATCCCGCTCACCCTTGGCATCGCGCTCGGCTCCTACTGGGCTTATTACGAACTCGGCTGGGGTGGCTGGTGGTTCTGGGATCCGGTCGAGAACGCCTCGCTGATGCCCTGGCTGATCGGCGCGGCGCTGCTCCACTCCGTCATCGTCACCGAGAAACGCGAGAGCTTCGCCGGCTGGACCGCGCTGCTTGCCGTGCTGGCCTTCCTGTTCTCGATCCTCGGGGCTTTCCTCGTGCGCTCGGGCGTGCTCACCTCGGTCCACGCCTTCGCCGTCGATCCGGCACGCGGCACACTCCTCCTCCTCGGCCTCCTCGCCTATGGCGGGTTTGCCCTCGGTCTTTTCGCGCTGCGCGCGCCCGGCCTCTCGGGCGGCAAGCGCTGGCAACTGGCCAGCCGCGAAGGCGCGATCATGGCGAACAACATCGTGCTGGTCGTCGCCACGCTGACCGTCCTGCTCGGCACGCTCTTTCCCCTCATCGCGCAAGCCTTCGGCCGGACGGTTTCCGTGGGTGAGCCGTATTTCAATCTCACCTTCGTACCGATCCTGGCGCTGATCCTGATCCTGCTGCCGATCGTTCAGGGCTGGAGCTGGGGCAAGGCAGACCTCGCCAACTGGACCCGCTGGGCCCTCGGCGGCGGCGCGCTGGTTGCCGCGTTCGTCCTGCTCGGGGTCGGCCCGCTCGACATCCCGCCCGGCGCCGCCTTCGGCCTCGCGCTCGGGGTGTGGCTGATCG
>JBGSVY010000038.1:0-9800 GCA_041752715.1 Hyphomonas sp. | reverse complement strand
GCCCTGCCCGCCGCCGATGCACATGGTTTCGAGCCCGTAGCGCGCTTCGCGGCGGTCCATTTCGCGCAGCAACGTGGCGAGGATGCGCCCACCGGTGGCGCCAACCGGGTGGCCGAGCGAAATGCCCGAGCCGTGCACGTTGAGGCGGGCATGATCGTCATCGGTGAAGCCCATCGCCTTCGTGCAGGCGAGCACTTGCGCAGCAAAGGCTTCGTTGAGTTCGATGAGATCAATTTCTTTCAGCGTCAGTCCGGCGCGCTTCAGCGCTTTCTCCGTGGACGGAACAGGGCCGATCCCCATCACCGCCGGGCCGACGCCCGCGACCGCCCAGGAGACGAGCCTGGCGAGCGGCTTCAGCCCGTGGGCTTCTGCCATGTCGCGCGTCATCACGAGGCAGGCCGAGGCGCCATCATTCTGGCCGCTGGCATTGCCGGCGGTGACGGTGGCGTCGGGGTCCTGCTTCAGGCGGATGGCTTTCAGCTTGCCAAGCACCTCTTCGGTTGAGTCCGCACGCGGATGTTCATCGCGGGTGACGATCGTGTCGCCCTTCTTGCCTTTGACCATGACGGGAATGATTTCCTCGTCGAACACGCCGCTGGCTTGCGCCGCAACGGCCTTGGCATGCGAGGAAGCCGCGAAAGCGTCCTGCGCGGCGCGGGTGATCTGGTAGTCGCGGCGAAGGTTCTCGGCGGTCTCCAGCATGCCGCCGGGCACGGGAAAGTTCTTGCCGCCCGCAGTGAGGCGGCCGTTCACGAGGCCGTCCAGGATCGTCGTGTTGCCCTGCCCGAGGCCCCAGCGCATGCCGGTCGAATAGAAGGGCGCGTTGCTCATCGACTCCGCGCCGCCTGCGATCACGCAGTCCATCGCGCCGGTCGCCACCTGCATGGTCGCATTGATGATCGCCTGAAGGCCGGAGCCACACCGCCGGTCGATCTGCATGCCGGTCACCTCGATCGGCAGGCCGGCGTCAAGCGCCACGACCCGGCCGAGCGCCGGCGCATCCATCGAGGGGTAGCACTGCGCAAAGATCACATCGTCTACCTTGTCCTTGGGCAGGCCGGTGCGCGCCATCAGCCCTTCGACGACCGTGGCGCCAAGCACGTGCGCATGGACATCGCGGAACATGCCGCCAAAACCACCGACCGCCGTGCGGACAGGTTCACAGATCACGACATCACGCATGGGGGCCTCCCGGTTTTCCTATACCGCCGTGATAGTCCGGCCGGGCGGTTGCGCGCAACCGTGACGCCGCGCTAGCCCTGTTGGTCCCTGCCGCGCGCGGTGACTTGTTTGCGGGCTTCCTCGACGGATTCAGCGGAGACCGAGGCCGCATGGTCGATCGAGCGCTTGACCTCTTCCTTCATGGCTTTGCCGAATTCCATGCCGAAGCCGTCATCGATGAGGGCCTTGTACTTGCGCAGGAGGACAGGGTCGGTGCTGGTCATCTCGGTGGCGAGTTGCAACGCGGCGGGCACCAGCGCTTCGGGTGTATAGACGCGGTTGACGAGGCCCCAGCGTTCGGCGGTGTGGGCGTCGAGGAAGTTGCCCGAGAAGGAAAGTTCCTTCGCGCGGCTGATGCCGATGAGGCGGGAGAGCTTCTGCGACAGGCCCCAGCCGGGCACGATGCCAACGCGGGCATGGGTGTCGGCGAACCTGGCGTTCTCGGAGGCGAGCAGGACATCGCACATCAAGGCAAGCTCGAAGCCGCCCGTGATGGCGAAGCCGTTGATCGCGCCGATGATCGGCCAGGGATAGGCCTCCAGCGCGGCAGCCATGTTGATCGACTTCGAATCTTCGTCCGCCCCCAGAGCGAATCCGGTCTGGCCAGCTTCCTTGAGGTCGATGCCGGCAGTAAAGGCGCGGCCCGCACCGGTGAGCACGACGGCGCGGATCTCCGGGTCATCCTTCAGGGCGCCGAAGACACGGACGATCTCGGCACGTAAGGCGCGGTTGAGCGCATTGAGCGCCTCCGGCCGGTTCAGCGTGACGAGGGCGACGGCGCCGCGACGCTCGACGAGGACGATGGGGTCTGACATGCTGGGAAATCCTTTTCTTGTTGATCCGTGGACGGCGTTCAGCCGGCTGGCCTGTTCAGCAGACGGCGCGCCAGCCTGAAAATTGCTACCGCCAGCGCGACAAGCGCAATCAGTCCAGCCAGCGCAAACAGACCGAACTTCAGCGGTGTCAGCCAATCCTTGACGTCCAGCAGGTCGGCCGCGCCCGCGAGCGCGAGCGCCTGCACCGTGTTCTCGCCGATATCCGCGACGATGGTCGCCAGCGCCGGCAGCGCAAGGACCGGCCCGGCCTTGCCGAAAAAGCGCAGCGCCATCGCGGCGAAGAAACCGCCATAGGCCAGCGGATAGGCCGCATCGAGCAGGACCGTCACCCAGAAGTGCGCATTGCGCTGCGCGCCGGTGAGGCCATCGATCAGGATGCGGCTGGCAACGCCCGTCGACTGAAGGTCGAGGTACACGCCGCCAACCGACGGGCCGAAAAACTGGAAGCCCAGAGTGATGGCGACCATGGCGAAGAACAGGGCCCAGATGACGGGCGCGCGCGTCAGGACACTCATGCTGGTTCCTCCTCGAGACGCTCAGGCGTCACACCGGTCGCCGCGACGATGGCGATCAGTTTTGCGGAAATCTCGTCGACCAGATCGGCGCGAACGGTACTTGCGACGAGGTGGACGCCATTGTCATCCACCGCGCGAAACCAGGGATAGGACCCGAACGAGACCTCTGGCATGGCCTTGGCGAGCGCGCCGAGCGGCTCGGCGATATCGCCTTCGCGCAGGCCCTTGCCGCGGATGGTGACTTTCTGGATCACCTGGCCGCGCACGAGGCGCGGGCCGATATCATCCAGCATCGCGCGGGCGATCTGGGGCACGCCGGCGAGCGTGAACACGTTGCCCGTCTGGAAACCCGGTGCGCCGGAAACAGGGTTTGCAACGAGGCTCGCGCCATGCGGGATGCGCGCCATACGGCGGCGGGCGGGTGTGAAGTCGGTGGTCATGGCGGCGTAGCGCGCGGACAGATCGGCGATCACGTCCGGATGCTCGGAGATACCGACACCGAACGCCTTTGCGATGGCATCGGCGGTGATATCGTCATGCGTCGGGCCGATGCCGCCGGTCGTGAAGACGTAGGTATATTTTGCGCTGAGCGCCTGCACCGCCGCGACGATCTCGTCCTCGATATCCGGAACGACACGCGCCTCGCGCACCGGAATGCCGAGTGGCGCGAGATACCCCGCGATCTGCTGCAGGTTGATGTCGCGCGTGCGCCCGGAGAGGAGTTCATCCCCGATCATCAGCACGGCGGCAGTGGGCGCGGTCATTCGGGCGCGGTCAGCGCGTCATAGACGAGGGCGGCAGACTCGGTGCGGCCTTCAAACGCCGGGCCGTTCTCGCCGAAGCGCTGAACCATGCCGATGAAATAGAGCTTCGCCGCAGGATCGACCCAGAACCAGGTGCCGGCTGCCCCGCCCCACATGAAGGCGCCGAGCGGAAAGTTGCGGGCATTCTCGCCTTCGGTAATGACGGCGACGTTGAGGCCGAAGCCGATGCCGGCCGCTTCGGCGGAGGCGGTGCCGTCAAAGCCGAGGAAGGCGCCCTCGGGCAGCACGTCGGTCGCCATCATGGCGACGGTGTCGGGCTTGAGGATCTGCACGCCATCAAGGCTGCCGCCCTTCGCCAGCATCCCGGCGAAGCGGGCATAATCGTCCAGTGTACTGACGAGGCCATGGCCGCCGCCTTCGAACGCGATTGCGCCTTCGCGATACTGGAAGCCTGGCGCCTGAAGCGGAACAAAGGTGCTGTGCTCGTCACTCCAGCCCCAGACATCGGAAAAGCGGTCATAGTCCGCTTCCGGGACGACGAAGCCGGAGTCTTTCATGCCGAGCGGGCCGAACAGGCGCGCCTCGAAAAATTCGCCGAGGCTCTGGCCCGACAGCCGTTCGATCAGGGCGCCCTGCAGGTCGACGGCGATGGAGTAGTCCCACGTCTCGTCCGGCTGGTGCAGCAGCGGGATGCTGGCGACGCGGGTGACCATCTCTGCCATGTCCGGCGAAGCGAACACCTGCTTGGCACGGAAGAGATCGTTGACATAGTCCCCGCCGCGCAGGCCATAGCCAAAGCCGGCTGTGTGGCTCATCAGTTCACGGATGGTGGCGGGGCGCTTGAGCGGCTCAAGCAGCGGCTGGCCGGCCGCATCAAGCCCGGTGAACACCTGCAACCCTTCGAACTCGGGAAAATATTTCGTGACCGGATCATCAAGCTGGAAGGCGCCCTCTTCCCAGAGGATCAGCATTGCAACGCCGGTGACCGGCTTTGACATCGAATAGATCCGCCAGATGGTGTCATCCTCGACCGGAGCCTTGTCGGCTTCGCGGCGCAGGCCTGCAGCTGTGCGGCTGATGACCTCGCCATCCTTGACGAGCAGGGTTGCGATCCCCTTGACGGCCCCGTCTTCGACGTAGCTTTTCATTCGGGCTTCGAGCGCGGCGATACCCTCAGCGCTGAACGCCGGCGGTGGCGCTTCTGCGAGGATCGAGAGCGGCTCGGGCGTGATGACGGTCGCCGGCGCGCTTGCACAGGCCGAAAGGCCCAGCGCCGCAAGGCCCGCGAGCAAGGCGGAAGGAGCTGACCGGGTTTTGCGCATCTGTTTTCTTCCTTGCGATTTCCGCCGTATGAACTGGCAGGTGGGAAGGATTTCGGCAACAAGGGAGTGGAAAGCAACCCTCCATCCTGCCATATAGGGTCCATGAACGAGACCGAACTCCTCCTGCCAACGCGCAATGGCGAAATCCGCATCCATGATGCCGAGGGTTTCGCGGGCATGCGCCGTGCCGGCCGCCTCGTCGCCGACTGCCTCGACATGCTGGTCGCCGAAGTGAAGCCCGGCGTCACGACTGAGCGTCTCGACACGCTGGTGCGCGAATTCGTGCTCGACCATGGTGCCCAGTCTGCCACGATCGGCTATCGCGGCTACCGCCACGCGTCGTGCATCTCGGTGAACCACGTGATCTGCCACGGCATTCCCGGGCCAAAGCCGCTCAAGGATGGTGATATCGCCAACATTGACGTGACGGTCATCGTCGACGGCTGGCATGGCGACCATAGCCGGATGTACGGCGTCGGTGACGTCAAGCGCAAGGCCGAGCGGCTGATGGAAGTCACCTACGAGGCCATGATGGCCGGCATTAACGCCATTCGCCCCGGCGCCCGGTTCGGCGATATCGGGGCGGCCATCTCGGAGGTCGCACGCCTCAACCGGCTCAGCGTGGTCGAGGAATTCTGCGGCCACGGGCTGGGGCGGCTTTTCCATGACGAACCGAACGTCATCCACTCGGCCAATGCCGGCACGGGCCCGGAACTGAAGCCGGGCATGTTCTTCACGGTCGAGCCGATGCTGAATATCGGCCGCAAGGACGCCGCGATCCTCCCCGATGGCTGGACCGCCGTGACCCGCGACCGGCAACTCTCCGCCCAGTTCGAACATTCGGTCGGCGTGACGGAGACAGGCGTCGAGATCTTCACGGCCTCGCCGAAGGGCTGGCATGAGCCGTTCAGGGTGAAGGTTTAAACCTGCAGATTGCACCGGCGCGAACGCGCTGTATTGCTCATGCTCATGAGCAGCGAACCTGACCCCCACTGGCAAGGCCACCGTGACCGGCTGCGGGCCAAGCTGCTCGAACGAGGCGCCGGCGCCTTGGCTGATTACGAAGTGCTCGAAGTGCTGCTGATGGCGTTCATCCCGCGCCAGGACGTAAAGCCGGTCGCCAAGGCCTTGCAGGCGCAGTTCGGCAGCCTTTCGGCCATCCTTGCCGCGCCCGCCAATGATCTCGTCAAGGTCAAGGGCATCGGCCAGACGACAGCGGCCTACCTCAAGGCGGTCGCCGAGCTCAGTTCGCGCGCGGCGCGAGAACAGATCAGCCAGCGGCAGGTCATTTCCTCCTGGTCGGCGCTGGTCGCCTATGTCCGCCAGCAATTGCAGCACGAGAAGCGCGAGCAATTCCGCGTGTTGTTCCTCGACCGGAAGAACCAGCTTATCGCCGACGAGCTCATGGGCCAGGGCACGGTCGACCATGCCCCCGTCTACACCCGCGAAATCGCCCGCCGGGCGCTGGAATTGTCGGCCTCCGGCCTGATCCTCGTTCACAATCACCCGTCCGGCGACACCAAGCCGTCGCGCGCTGATATCACTATCACCCGCGAGATCATTGACGTTTTGCAGCCCTTCGACATCACCGTCCACGACCACCTCATCGTTGGCACGTCAGGCGTTACAAGTTTCAAGACCGCCGGATTGATATGACGCCTGCCTGACGAATAGGCTTGCAGCCCGGCGATAGGCCATTACCGTGAAATTTGCAGGACGCGCCGCCAGATGCGCGCCTTTACGGGAGGCGAGACAGGCATGCGCGCAGCGGTTGCTGGAGTGGACGACACGAACGGCCACGTCACGGGCTTCGGCACCAAGGGCTATCGCTCCTATGTGCTGATTGCGCTGACGCTGATCTATACGCTGAACTTCATCGACCGCACGGTGATCACGGTGGTCGCCCAGCCGATCATCAACACCTTTTCCCTCACAGATACCCAATGGGGCCTTCTGACCGGCCCGCCTTTCGCGCTTTTCTACGCGATCATGGGCATTCCAATCGCGATGTGGGCCGACCGGGGCAACCGGGTCTTCATCATCGCGCTTTGCGTGGTCATCTGGTCGCTGATGACCGTGTTCTGCGGTCTTGCGGCCAGCTTCATCTGGCTCCTTGTCTTCCGCATCGGGGTCGCCGTCGGTGAAGCCGGTTGCACGCCGCCCGCCAACTCCATCATCACTGATTATTACCCGCCCAAGAGCCGCGCCAACGCCATCGGGATCTACTCGATGGGGGTAACGATTGGCGGCGTGCTCGCCCAGCTTTTCGGTGGCCAGCTCGCGAGCCTGAAGGGCGAGACCTTTGGCGGCTGGATGAATGCCATCGGCCTTGGCGGATTGTTCTCCGGGATCAACTGGGCAGAGGTGGAGGGCTGGCGGCTCGTCTTCGTTATCGTCGGCGTGCCGGGCCTTCTCGTTGCGCTCGTCCTCTGGCTCACTGTGCGCGAGCCGCCGCGCGGATTTTCGGATCCCAAATCAACCATCGCCGAGAAAGCCGGCTTCTTCGAGGCCTTCAAGGAGTTCGGCACCAAGCCAACCTTCTGGACCCTGTCGCTCGGTGCGGCGTTCGTTGCCTTCGTCGGCTACGGGCTGATCAGTTTTCAGGCGCCGTTCCTGATGCGTGTACACGGCGTCAGTGTTGCCCAAGCGGCCGTCAACTATGGCGCACCGCTGGCGGGCGTTGCCGCCCTCGGCACGTTCGCGGGCGGCTTCCTGTCGGAGAAACTCTCGCCGCGCTTTCCGACGGTGGCGGCCTGGCTGCCCGGTGTCGGCCTGCTCGTCGCCGTGCCGGCCTATATCGGCGCCTTCCTCAGCCCGACCTTGCTGATGGCCTTCTGGCTCTGGGTGATCGCGGCCTTCGCGCACTACGCCTATCTCGGTGCACAATACACCGTGTCGACCTCTATCGTCAGCCCGCGGTCGCGCGCGACGACTGTCTCGGTCATGCTTCTGATCATCAGCCTGATCGGCAATGGCATCGGCCCGCTCTTCACCGGCATGATGAGCAGTTCCTTCATGGGCGGCATCGTCAGGAAGGCGGGGCTTGAAGCAGAGTTTGCAAACTTCAATCCGGGCCTCTGCGCTGGCCGAATTGGCGAGCTTGGCGCGTCCGGACCGGCCCTCTGTTCGGCCTATGCCGAGGGCCTTCGCCAGTCGATGGTTGCAACCGTGCTGTTCTTCGTCATCGCCGCCGCCTTCTATTTCCTCGCCGCCCGCACCTACACCAAAGACCGCTGGAGCCCGGCGACCTGATCCGCCATTTTGAATGCCTGACCTGACTTGGAGACGCCCATGACCGACGCCGCCACCTCTTGCCAGTCCCCTGACGATGCCCTTCCGGGCTACAAGACCGGGTTCGGGACACCGCTGTATCGCGGCTACGTCCTGTTCTCGCTGCTCATCGTCTACATCTTTAATTTCATCGACAGGTCGATCTTCGGCATCCTGACCGAACCGATGAAGCTGTCGCTGAAACTCGAAGACTGGCACATGGGCCTGCTCGGCGGCCTCGCCTTCGCGATCTTCTACACAACCCTCGGCATCCCCATCGCGCGCGTCGCAGAGCGGCGCAGCCGGATGATGATCATCATCATCTCGCTGACGCTGTGGAGCCTGATGACGGTGCTCTGCGGCTTCGCCACCAGTTTCATCACCCTCTTCATCTTCCGCCTGCTCGTCGGCGTGGGCGAGGCCGGATGCACGCCGCCCGCCCAGTCTGTCATTGCCGACTATTTCAAGCCCACAAGCCGCGCGACGGCTGCCTCGGTCTATGCGCTCGGCGTGCCGCTCGGCGGCATGTTCGCGGGCCTCGCCGCCGGCCCGATCAACGACTACGTCACCGGCGCCAATATCCATAACGTGCTCGGGTCATGGGGCTGGGGCTGGGCGCAGGGGCTGATCGACTGGAACAGCCTTGAAGGCTGGCGCATCGCGTTCATCGCCGTCGGACTGCCGGGCGTCCTGTTCGCGGCGATCCTGTTCTTCACCGTGAAGGAGCCCCCGCGCGGCTATTCCGATCCGCCGGGCGCACCGCGCAAAGCCGTACCGGATGGCTTCGCCACCGTGCTCAAGGACCTCATGCGCAAGCCGACCTATGTGCATGTCGTGGCCGGCGCATCGATCGCCTCCTTCGCGGGCTATGGCGTTGCCGCCTTCTCGACGTCGTTCCTCCTGCGAACCCATGGCCTGACGCTGACCGAGGCCGCGCTGATCTTCTCCCTCGTGCTCGGCCTGATGGCGGCGCTCGGCGTGTTCCTGTCCGGCTTCCTCGCCGACAAGCTGGCGGTGCGCTACCCGACCGCCCTCTCCTGGATGCCGGCGCTCGGCATGGGCCTCTCCGTGCCGCTCTACTGGATGGGCTATCTGAGCCCGACAGTGCCGATGATGATCCCGCCGCTGATGCTGGCCGCGACGCTGCACTATTTCTATCTCGGTCCGATGTATGCGGTCTCCGCCGGTGTCGTTGACAGCCGCACGCGGGCAACCGCCGTGGCCATCACCCTCTTTGCGGTGAACCTGATCGGCATCGGCCTCGGCCCAACGCTGGCCGGTGTCCTGTCGACCGCGTTTAAGACCATGTTCATCAACGGCTCGGACCTCGGCCTCACCCTGCAGATGTGCCGGGACGTGACTGGTCTCGCCGCCGAACAGGCGGCCGGGTGCAAGAGCGCCGACGCGAAAGGCTTGCAGTACGCCATCGTGGTGTTCGCCTCGCTATATGGCTGGGCGGCGATCCATTACCTGCTGGCGGGCAAGACGCTGTCGCGTGACATGCTCTCCAAGACCGCGTAAGTCCGCCGCCGATGGCGGTTTATACGCAAGTTTCCGATGAGGCGTTGGCGGCGTTCCTGGCCGCCTACGACCTCGGCTCTCCGGTCGCGCTGAAGGGCGTTGCCGAGGGCGTGGAGAACACCAACTATTATCTCGAGACGACCACCGGCCGTTACTTTCTGACGCTGTTCGAGAAGCGGGTGAACGCGGCGGAGCTGCCCTATTTCATCGGCCTCAAACAGCACCTGGCGGGCAAGGGCTATCCGTGCCCCGAGCCGGTGATGGGGCGCGACGGGACGGCGCTGCGTACGCTGGAAGGCCGGCCGGCGGTGATCATCACCTTCCTCGACGGGCTGTCGCCGCGCCGGCCGA
>JBGSVY010000037.1:0-35307 GCA_041752715.1 Hyphomonas sp. | reverse complement strand
CGGCTTTGCCGGGCCCCACCCTCTTGCTCGGGAAATCGTGTACGATTTCCTATCCTCGCAAGCCCCCGCTTCGCAGGGGAGGATGAAGACTGTGAAGCCGGCTGTCGGAGGGGGCGGGCGCTGAGGTTACCGGGCTGGCTTTTCTCGCGGCGAATGCGGGAGATGGGCCCTCGGATGCGCTTCCCGCATCGAGGGTGACGGCGGCGGGGGCGGAGCGTAGAGTGACGGCAACTTCGGAGGACCGCCCATGACCCTCACCACCGCCAAAGCCATCGCCTTCATCCTCACGCCGGACCACAAGCGCGCGAGCGCCTGGTACCGCGACGTGCTCGGCCTCACGCATGTCTCGACCGACGAGTTCGCCGCCGTGTTCGATCTCGCCGGCACCACCTTGCGCCTCACCACCTTCGGCGGCCACACCGCCGGCGCCCATACCGTGCTCGGCTGGGCCGTGCCGGATATCCGCGCCGCGATGGCGGCGCTGAAGGCGAAGGGCGTCCGCTTCGAGGTCTATGAGGGTCTAGACATGGATCTGGACGGTTTCTGGACGGCGCCGGGCGGCGCCGCGAAGGTCTGCTGGTTCCTGGACCCGGACGGCAACAACCTCAGCCTCACCGAAATGCCCTGACCCGTTTATCGCGCGCCCGGCATCTGCCATAAGGCACGCAATGACCGTCCGCATTGCCGCCTTCTACAAGTTCTTCCGCTTTCCGGATTATGCCGAGCGCCGCCAGGCCCTCGCCCGGCGCTTCTGCGCGCTCGGCATCAAGGGCACGCTGCTGCTGGCCGAGGAAGGCGTGAATGGCACCATCGCAGGCAGCCCGGAGGCGATCGACGCGGCGCTGGCGGAGCTGCAGTCGCTGCAGGGCGCCGGGGGGCTTGAGGCGAAGTTTTCCGAAGCCGCCAGCATGCCGTTCGCTCGCCTGAAGGTCCGCCTGAAGCGCGAGATCGTCACCATGGGCGTGCCGGGCACAGACCCGAACAACCTCGTCGGCACCTATGTGAAACCGGAGGACTGGAACGCCCTGCTGGCCGATCCGGACACCATCCTGATCGACACCCGCAACGCCTACGAAACCGCCCTCGGCACCTTCGAAGGCGCCATCGATCCCGGCACCGAGGCCTTCCGCGACTTCCCCGCCTGGTTCCGCGCCTTCCGTGCCCGTCTGGATGCAAAAGGCCGCCCCCCCAAAATCGCCATGTTCTGCACCGGCGGCATCCGCTGCGAAAAGGCCACCAGCTTCGTCAAGGCCGAAGGTATCGACGACGTCTTCCACCTTCAGGGCGGCATCCTGAAATACCTCGAAACCGTGCCCGAGCCCGAAACGAAATGGCGCGGTGAATGCTATGTGTTCGACGAGCGCGTATCGGTTCGCCACGATCTCACGCCCGGCGACCACGTCCTTTGCCACGCTTGCGGCCGCCCGGTGTCGCCGGAAGGCCGTCAGCATCCGGATTATGTCGAAGGCATTTCCTGCGCGGCCTGCATTACCGAGATGACAGATGACCAACGTGCCCGCTTCGCCGAACGCCAGCGCCAGATCGACCTCGCAAAGGCCCGCGGCGAGCGCCACATCGCGCCGCACTAGGGCGCGATCGCGGCGCGGACCTCGTCAAGCGGAAAGAGCGGACCCGGATCGAGATTGCGCCGGAGTGGCTCGCCGCCGCAGTCGGCCTGCATCCGATCATCCAGCGCAGCATGGGTGACCAGCGCTTCGGGCGGCAAGCCATAGCGGGCGGCGATCTCCGCCACGAGCGCCGTCAAAGCAGCAATTTGTCCTTCTGGAAAGGGATCGATCCCGTCGCCCCGGTTGACCAGTTCGATTCCGATCGAGCGCCGGTTTACCTCTGCCATGATCCCGCCGAAGCTGACATGCCCTGCTGTGCGAAGTTCCGGGCGCTGCTGCGCAATGTCGCCCTCCCGGCCGATCACATAATGGATGCTCTTGCCGCCTTGGCGGAGAAACCAGTCGCGCCAGAACACAGCGGTTCCGGCAGCCGGAGTAAACACGACCGCGCCATCCCGGCACGTGGGGCCGCCGATGGAATGGATCACGATCAGATCAACCTCGTCCGGGCGGCGATCGTCGCCGCCATGGGCATAATCGTCCGCAAGCCGATCAATCATTGGCAAGAGGGGTCGCGCAGGCTCCCCACCCGCATTTTGCCGAACGATCTGGTCGGGCGCGGGCTGGCGGAGCGCTCGCGGTGTGCGGGCTGCAGGGTTTGCCGGCCCGGTTGAATCGAGCCTTGCCGCCACGATCTCGTCTCCTGGACGACTTGGCGGCAAGCTCGCACACCCGACGATACAGGCGCTGAACAGGAGGAGGCAAAAGCACCACGACCGCATGGTTTTATCTGAGGGGGTGGCTCCATTGTGTCAACGAAAGGCGGACAGCAGCGGCGCAATTGTCCATTGCAAAATCCCGCCCTATGCGTAAACACCCTGCGTTCCGGCGCGGAGGGTTTATCTCTGCGCAGGTCGATGGGCGGCGGAGTGTAGCTCAGCCTGGTAGAGCACTAGCTTCGGGAGCTAGGGGCCGGAGGTTCGAATCCTCTCACTCCGACCATTGCCGGGTAAGGAAAACGGGAGCTTTGAATGAAACTTGTGTTCATCTACGGCCCCCCGGCGGCAGGCAAATACACGATCGCGAAACGCCTCGCAGAGCAGACCGGCTTCGCGCTTTTCCACAATCACTTGATCGTCGATGCCGTTGCCGCGGTTTTTGCGTTCGGCACGCCGAACTTTGTGCGCCTTAGAGAGCAATTCTGGTGCGATACGATCCGTGCCGCTGTGGATCAGGACCGATCGCTGATCTTTACATTCCAGCCCGAGCCAACAGTCTCATCGGGTTTCCCCGAACAGATCAGGAAAATTGTTCAGGATGGCGGCGGGGAAGCGATTTTCATTTCTCTGACCTTGTCGGCCCAAGAGCAGCTCGCACGGGTGGAATCTGACGATCGTGCGCATTTTGGAAAGCTACGCTCAGCGGACCTCCTGCGTAAACTGCAACCTCAGTTCAAGGCTAGCGAGGCGGGTATGCCTGCCGCCCGGCTGACGATTGACACGGGTGCGATGCCAGCGCGTGCAGCAGCCGATTTGATCGAAGCCTTGCTTACACCATCTTGAAGGGGGCACTCGGCGCGTTCAGGGTGTGAAACTGTAACCGTGCAACGTCATGTCGATCGTTTGGCCCTCGGGCAGCGGCCGCCAATCGCCGCACCAATCTGGCCACCGACAGCGCCAGAGCTCCGTCACCGGAAACATCGCAATCCTCGATGAAGGAAATCGCAGATCGGGCGGCGCGCCAGGCTGCCTTGCCCAAAAGGCGACTTTTCTCGGCGTAACGACCAGTTTGTCATGCCAGCCATCTGTCAGGCTGCGGACTGTCATCGTCACTCTCCCTCGGCGGCGTTCGATCGCCCAACGCACGCGGTGGCCTGCGAGATTCTTTTTCACCGTCCGCATATTGAAGCCGCCTTGCCCATTATGCAGATTGTATTCGATGCGGCCGTTCATGTACTCGAAGTCAAACTCATGGCCCCCCTCCTTGCTGCCCTCGGAATAGAGCCAAAGCGGCGCGTAAACGACCCCGGGCCAATCCTCAGAGAACGTGACCTCGGTGACGTAACGGCCTTCGGTTTTGCCTTGTTTTTTTTCCGCCTCCCATTTGATGGCGGCCCCCCGCGTCTCGGTGAGCCGATGTACCAGTTCGCCATTCGATTGGGGCTCGACCGCCGCAAAATCAAAGGCAAACCCGTCCGCAAACTTTGACGTCTGGGCGCCCTCAATGGGATGGTAGACCTGATCATAGTTCCGGGGCTCGACAGGAACCGGAGGAAAAAGGGTCAAAACGGGGTCTGGCGGCCCAACGGCGCATCCCCGCAGCAGAATCAGCGCAATCAGGACCGAAAGAAGACCGATCCTGATCACCGCATTGGCCCAATCGTCTGCGCCCGGCTGGACGAGTCGTCAGCAGGGAGAATTGGCTGGTTCAAGGCGAGAGCCAACATGCTGCGTCAGCCCCGCAAGAGGGATCGGATCGCGTCAAGTGCGCGTTCGGGATGGCTGGTGTCCGGTCCACCCGCCATCGCCATGTCAGGACGGCCGCCGCCGCCCTGCCCGCCAAGCGCCGCAGCAGCAACCTTCACGAGATCGACGGCCGACAGGGATTCGGTCAGGTCCTTGGTTATGCCAACCGCAACGCCTGCTTTCCCGCCTTCCAAACCGACGAAAACAACCACGCCTGAACCAATCCTCGACTTTGCTTCATCGACAAGGGTTCGCAATTCCTTGCCGCCGACACCATCGGCAACGCGGGCGATCAGGTTGATTCCGTTTATGATCTCAGGGCCAGCCTGTGCACTGCCGCCGCCACCCATCGCAAGTTTGCGTTTTGCATCGGCAAGGTCCCGTTCGAGACCGCGGCGCTCGTCAACGAGCGAAGCGACCCGCCGCGGAAGGTCTTTGAGCGGGACTTTCAGGCTTTCAGCAAGGTCTGCAGCAATCTGAGCCCGGCCCTTGAGATAGGCCAGCGCTTCAGCACCTGTGGCTGCCTCGATGCGCCGGATGCCTGCTGATACGCCGGTCTCGGCGAGGATCACGAAGACCGCGATATCGCCCGATCGTGCGACGTGTGTACCGCCACAAAGTTCAACAGAATAAGCCCTGCCCTCCGTCTCACCCATCGACAGGACCCGCACTTGGTCACCATACTTTTCACCAAACAGGGCAAGTGCGCCGGCTTCGATGGCCTCGGCCGGAGAGGTGACGCGAATGTCCGTTGCGGCGTTTGCGCGAATCTGGGCGTTCACCTCATCTTCGACGGCTTCAAGTTCCGCAGCTGTGAGGGGCGCGCCATGCGAAAAATCGAAACGCAGGCGGTCAGCTTCCACGAGCGACCCACGCTGGGTGACGTGGCCTCCGAGCACTTTGCGAAGGGCCGCGTGCATGAGGTGGGTTGCGGAGTGATTTGACATCACCGCCTGACGGCGCGCTGCATTGACCTTGAGTTGCGCCGTAGCGCCTGTCTTGATCTGGCCGGCCACCAATTCCCCGACATGCACGTGCAGGTCGCCGGCCCGCTTGACGACGTCCCGCACGATGAAGCGGGCATCCGACTCGAAGACAATTTCGCCATGATCTCCGGCCTGTCCGCCGGATTCGGCATAAAACGGCGTGGTGTCAAAAACAAGTTCTGCAGGACCCGGATCAAGAGCTTCGGTCTGCCGTCCATCGACAGCCATGGCGACCAGGCGCCCTTCGCCTGCCGTGCTGGAATACCCTGTGAACCGCGTTGGTCCGGTCTTGGCTCGCACCGAAAACCAGACCTCACCGGTCGCCTCATCACCAGATGAAAATCCCGCTGCGCGGCTCGCATCGCGCTGGGCGGCAAGGGCGGCGTCAAAGCCAGCGACGTCAACCTGCACGTTTCTACCGCGCAGAATGTCCTGGGTAAGGTCCAGCGGGAAACCGTAGGTATCCGAAAGCCGAAAGGCGATGTCGCCGGGCAAAGATTCGCCATCCTTCAACTCGGCGGCAGCTTTTTCGAGCATGGTGAGCCCATTGCCGAGCGTGCGCTGAAAACGTGCCTCTTCCTGCTCGAACGCGGCTTCGATCGCAATCTGGGCACGCGCGAGTTCCGGATAGGCTGTGCCCATCGTCGCAATCAACGCCGGCGTCAGCTTATGCATTTGCGGTTCACGCGCGCCGAGAAGATGCCCGTGACGCATGGCTCGGCGCATGATCCGGCGAAGAACATAACCACGGCCCTCATTGGAGGGCAGAACACCATCGGCAACGAGAAAAGCCGACGTTCGCAAGTGGTCTGCGATGACGCGGAACGATGCAAGGTCATTCCCGATCGCTTTGCAGCCATACACGGACTCTTCGGCCGCAATGAGGTCCGCAAAAAGGTCGATCTCGTAGTTGTTGTGCTTGCCTTGCAGCACGGCGGCCATGCGCTCGAGCCCCATGCCCGTATCGATCGATGGCTTCGGCAACAGAGTCCTCGTCCCATCAGCCTGCTGATCAAACTGCATGAAGACAAGATTCCAGATTTCGATATACCTGTCACCGTCCTGCTCCGGACTGCCCGGCGGGCCACCGGCGACCTTGTCGCCGTGGTCAAAAAAGATCTCTGAACATGGCCCACACGGCCCCGTATCGCCCATTGACCAGAAATTGTCTGTCGTCCCGATACGGATGATACGCGATTCGGGAAGCCCAGCTACCCTCTTCCAGATCGCAGCGGCTTCGTCGTCTTCGGCGTAAACCGTCACAGTCAGGCGTTTGGGATCGAGCGCAAACTCGCGTGTGACGAGATCCCAGCCAAACGCGATCGCCTCGTCCTTGAAATAGTCACCAAAAGAAAAATTACCCAACATCTCGAAGAACGTATGGTGCCGCGCAGTGTAGCCCACGTTATCAAGATCATTATGCTTGCCGCCCGCCCGCACGCACTTCTGCGCCGTGACAGCGCGAGGCGCGAACGGCGCCTCTGCACCTGTGAAAATATTCTTGAAAGGCACCATGCCGGCATTGACGAACAACAAGGTCGGATCGTTTTGCGGCACCAGCGGTGCAGACGGCTGTCGCAGGTGGCCGTTCCGTTCGAAGAAGGCAAGGAATGCCTCCCTTATTTCATTCACGCCCGTCATGTCGTATTCAATACCTCTCCCGGCCTGATCTGGCGCTGCAATCAGCCCAGACGAGATATCAGCCCTAGTGTCGGTATAAGCAAACCTTTGCGGCGCGCCAAGCCAAGGCGCGCCGCAAAGGCCGGCTTTCCGGTCAGGAGATCGGAATCCGGAAAGCCAGCGCCACCCCAACCCTACCCTTCGGCTGCGTCAGCCTCGGACTCATTCACATCCATCCCCGCAAGCAAAAGTTCCTCGGCGAGAAGGCCAGCATTGCGCCGGATGGCATCCTCGATCTCATTAGCGATCGGTAGATTTTCCTTCAGGAATGTCCGCGCCTTTTCTCGGCCCTGGCCAATTCGCTCGCCATTGTATGAGTACCATGACCCGCTCTTTTCGACGACATTTGCCTTGACGCCGAGATCGATCAGTTCCCCGGTCTTTGAGATACCCTCTCCATAAAGGATATCGAACTCGACCTGCCGAAACGGTGGTGCAACCTTGTTTTTGACGACCTTGACGCGCGTCTGGTTGCCAATCACCTCCTCGCGTTCCTTGATTTGGCCAATGCGCCGGATATCGAGACGCACCGAGGCATAGAATTTCAGAGCGTTGCCACCAGTTGTCGTCTCAGGGTTACCGAACATCACCCCGATCTTCATGCGGATCTGGTTGATGAAGATGACCGTGCACTTCGATTTCGAGATCGATCCGGTCAGTTTGCGCAATGCCTGACTCATCAGACGAGCCTGCGCACCGGGTAGCTGGTCCCCCATCTCGCCTTCGAGTTCGGCGCGCGGCGTCAACGCCGCAACCGAATCGACAACCAGCAGATCGACAGCGCCGGACCGCACCAAAGTATCTGCGATCTCGAGCGCCTGCTCGCCCGAATCGGGCTGCGAAATCAGCAGGTCATCAAGATCGACACCAAGTTTCCCAGCATAGACAGGATCGAGCGCGTGTTCAGCATCTATGAAGGCGCAAACGCCGCCGTTCTTTTGGGCTTCGGCCACGCAATGTAGCGCCAGCGTCGTCTTGCCGGAGCTTTCGGGGCCGTAAATTTCTATGATCCGCCCCTTTGGCAAGCCGCCAATCCCGAGCGCAATATCAAGCCCGAGCGAACCGGTCGACACCGCTTCGATGTCCATCGACTTCTTGTCACCAAGGCGCATGACCGAGCCCTTGCCAAACGACCGCTCGATATTGCCGAGCGCCGTCTCGAGCGCCTTTTGCTTGTCCACGCCGGACTCCTTGTCCACGAGTTGTAGTGCTGGTTTGGTCATGCTGATCTGTCCTTGGTCTATCATGGGGGCCAGTTTGGCAAGGCCCCCGTTTGCCACGCCATAACATCGTGTACCACCTTTGTTCACGAGAACAAAACAAAAACTTTTTGCGGCAGCCCCTTTCAATTGCCCTCGGAACGAGGCATATGTGCGTCGCATGTTAATCCGGACTGATCCCTCTCCAGGCGAAGCGCGGTTGCGCTATCTCGATGCCGATTTTCAGGTGCTCTCGGCTGGCGCCTACGTGACTTGTGCCGTGACCGGCCGGCGCATCCCACTCAACGCGCTGCGGTATTGGAGCGTCGATCGCCAGGAAGCCTATTGGGATGCCGAAGCGGCCGGGAAGCGAATGGCCCCCCCGCGGTGAGACCGCTGGTTGTGCTTGCTCTGGCCGCAGTCGCCGCCACCATGCCTATGTCTTGCTCTTCAGCGATGCCAACCTCGGACCATCCTGGTCAGCCATCGGAACAGGACAGGGCCGAGACGACCGTGCCGGTCGTCACCAACCCGCCAACTGATGTGGCAGGTACGGATTCGCCAACGCCGGTTGCGAGCGTAGAGCCTGATTGTTCTGGAGCGTTTGTTCAAGGTGGCTTGATCGTTTGCCACGCCGCAGCGGGCACCCGCATCGGCTTCGGGTCAGTCGACCTGATTGCGCAGGCCAATGGGACGGTTCAATTCGGGATCGCTCAAACGGCCCCTCTTTCACTCGAAATTTCAAGCGCGTGGGGCGTGCGATCGGTGCAGATCGCTCGTCGCAACGACGCCTACCGGGAGGTTTCAGGCTTCGATTGCGACAAGATCGATGCCCGGACGCCAGAGCAGAAAGCCCATGCGGCGCGCAGTCGAAAGGTCAAGCAGGCTGCCTTCGACAAATTTGAAGCGGGCAGCGGCGCGCTGAACGGCTTTATTCGTCCCTCCGCCGCCGCCCCGTCATCACCGTTCGGGCCCACCCGGAAATATTTTGGCGTGAGCAAGGAAACCGGCGTGCCCTGCGAAAGCGTCTCGGTTCATCAGGGATACGACATGGCAGCGCCAATCGGTACAGATGTGGTCGCGCCCGCCGCAGGGATCGTGACGCTTGCAGATCGAGATCTTTATTATGAAGGCGGCACTGTCTTCCTCGACCATGGCCACGGACTGCTCTCGGTTTTCATGCATCTCTCGGACATCAATGTGTCCCCCGGGGATCAGGTGGCGCAAGGCGATCTGCTCGCGAAAACAGGCAATACCGGGCGATCAACCGGGCCCCATCTTCATTGGGGAGTGAGATGGCGAAATCCAGCGAGCGCCGATCGTACCGCCGACTACTATATCGACCCGGCGCTACTGCTCAGCCTGCCGCTGTCAGACTGAAACAACGCGAGGCCGGTTGAGTTGGAGGGCCCGGAGGTTCAACGCAGAAGCGATACTGACCCAGATAAGATAGGGCAGCTGCAGCGCCGATGCGACCGGATTGAACCTTGCAAACAGAAACATCACGGCGAGAATTGACAGCCAGAGCACCGTTACGACAACCAAACCTCCCGCCATGCGCCGCAGTCCGAAAAACACGGCCGACCAGGTCGCGTTGATAACAAGGCTTGCCACATAGATGCCCAATGCCAGAGCGGCTGCTGGACCAGCTGCCTGCCAGACGAGCCAGCCCGAAACCGCGTTGAGAACAAACAGAATCGACCAAACCACCGGAAAGGCCCAGTTCGGCGGCGTCCAGATAGGCTTCGCCAATTGCGCGTACCAGTCCCCGGGGCGGAACGCGGCGCCGCTCGAGGCTGCCGCAAAATTCAGCAGCACGAAAATGCCGAGTGCAAACCGGTCGCTTGGGCCAGTCATCGCGTCTTGTATGCTCCGCTCGATTTAATTGTCCGGCAGCGTCGGCGCTGCTGCGCATGGCGATCGCGCGCGAGATGTGGCTCGCGCAGCGATCCTTAACATGGCCTTTCGCAAAACTGCAAAAGCAAGAGTCTGATTCCCTCGGTTCGTTACGAATCTCTGTGCAAAATTGCACACAATGACCCAGGCCCCGATCCCGATTTACGCAATGCAACCGCCGCGTCCCCCGGCAGTTGTTTTGTTCACGATGATCGTCGCCTCGGCCGTCGCGATCGTGATCATTTTCATTTCAACGCTGACCCAACTGCTGCGGGTTCAGCCTGCCCTGCATGACCTGCTGAATCTCTTCGTCGTGACGCTCATCATTGCCGGATCCATCGCCTGCCTCGCCGTTCAATTCGACCAGCAAGCCCGCACGCTCGCGGAGGTTGTTCCAACCGATCCCCTGACGGGGCTGATCAGTCCACACTACCTCGCCCTCGCCATGTCGCGCGGGTCCGGCCCAGCCAGCGGGCGCCATCCCGTGAGCTGTGTTGCAGTGTTCGAGATCGATCATCTCGACAGGATCCGTAACACTTTCGGTGGAGCGTTTGCCGACGATGTCATCAAGTGGGTCGCCGACACGACGTATGCAAAACTGCGGTCACCCTTCGATCGGCTCGCGAGAATTGAAGACGGCCTGTTCATCGCGGTGCTGGCTGACACCACCATCGAGCAGGCCGAATCCATCTGCGAGCGGGTACTAATCCAGTTGAAGGAAGCGGCTGCCAACATAGACGCGAAGGGGCGCCGGCTATCGCTTAGTTTCGGCGTTGCCTCTTTCACCGCCGACACACCCTTCAACGAAGCGCGAGACGAAGCCGTCGCGGCGCTTTCGGAAGCCCGGCGGTTTGGCCGCAGCCAGGTCCGCTCGCGCTCCGCAAGCGTCATGGCTGGACGGCGCTAAGGCCCTATCGCGCTGTGTGAAAGCCCACATATCAGGGCATCAGAAGCGTTGCGCCTGTCGTCGTGCCGGACTCGATGGGCCGGTGCGCATCCGCCGCGTCCTTGAGCGCAAATCGCTGGCCGATATCTGCACTCAGGACGCCTTGCGCGACCAGACCGAAAAGCCGCGTTGATGCCCTCGCCAGCGAGGCGGGCGTATCGGTGAAGTTGAACAGTGTCGGCCGGGTCATCACGAGCGATCCGCCCGCCGCAAGGCGGGCTGGCGGGATCGGGTCCGCGGCGCCTGACGCGTTGCCGTACGAGATGAACCAGCCACGCGGACGTAGGCTGGAGAGCGACGCGTCAGCCGAGATTTTTCCCACGCTGTCATATACGACATCCACGCCTATGCCATTCGTCAGCTCACGGACCTGTTTTGCCACATCTTCGTAGCCCACAACAACATCATCAGCGCCCAGCGCGCGGGCTCGTCCCGCTTTGGACTCGCTCGAGGTAACGGCAATCACCCGCGCGCCGAGATGTTTCGCCCATGGCGTCAACAGCGCGCCGACGCCGCCGACGGGCGCCCAGACAAGTGCAGTTTCGCCTTTCTGCAACGGCCGTATTTCCTCGAGCAACATCCACGCTGTCATTCCTTTCAGCAAGATCGCGGCGGCTTCTTCGTCACTGATCCCCGCCGGCAGCGGGACAACGCCCGCTGCGGGGCCGGTATAGTGCGTTGCATACGTCCCGCGCCCGGTATAGGCGACCCGGTCACCCGGCGCCACGCGCGTGACGTCTTCGCCAACGTCCTCGATGATGCCTGCGCCTTCTGACCCCGGAACGAAAGGCAGCGGCATCTTGTAAAGGCCCGTGCGATGATAGGTATCAATGAAATTGACCCCCACCGCCGTCTGGCGCACGAGCACTTCGCCCGGCCCCGGCGCACGCGGTGTCATGCGTTCGGGCATGAGCACCTCAGGCCCGCCCGTGGTTTGGACGCGAATGGCGTAGCTATCTCGAACGGTCATTGAAAGGGCTCCTGCCGACGGTGAGTTCATCCATGGCGCGCCTCGGGAGCATAGCCGCGCGACGTCATCAGGTCGACAACGCGGCGTCGAGCAGCGCGCGCGCGTGGATGCGCGCGGTGTCGAAGGTCGGGAGCGCGCTGTTGGCGTCCGACAGCAGCAGACCCACTTCGGTGCACCCGAGAAGAATGGAATCGCAGCCGAGATTGCGCGCCGTTACGGTCTCAGCCTCATAGGCTGCGCGCGAGGCGGGTTCGATCCGACCGACGCATAGTTCGTCGAAGATCACCCGGTGGATCATGGCACGGGCAGCCTCGTCGGGCACGACGACGTCGAGGCCGAAGGCCTCCAGCTGCCCCCGATAGAACGCCTGCTCCATCGTAAAGCGCGTGGCCATGAGATAGGGCCGGCGCTTACCTGCATCAACAAGCGCGGCCGCCGCCGCGTCTGCAATATGCACGAACGGGAGCGGCGTAGCGGCAATGATTTCATCCGCCATCTTGTGCATCGTATTGGTGGCAAGGCCCACGATCCCCGCTCCAGCAGCCTGAACGTCCCGCGCAGCCTGAGCGAGCGCAGCACCCGCCGCCTCCCACTCACCTGCGGCTTGAAGGGCTGCGATCCGGCCAAAATCGAGTGAAACAATGACCATATCGGCCGAACTGAGGCCGCCGCGCCGGGCCCGCAAATCCTCGTTGATCGCAGCATAATAGAGGCGCGTGCTTTCCCAACTCATGCCACCAATCAAACCAATACGCTTCATGCGTAGGCGACCTCGGGACAAGGCATCGATTGACAATGCAGGTCAGCCACAAGCGAGCCCTCAATCGATGGGATGGCAACGCGGTGGCCGCTGCGACCCAGCCCAATGGGGTGTGCGGTCATCTCAGTGACCCTTGCCTGACACTTGCGTATTTTTCCGGGTCCTGATGTTCAGGAGTTCGACCGCCAGCGAGAAGGCAATTGCGAAGTAGAGATATCCCCGCGGGATGTGGAAGCCCAACCCATCTGCGACCAGCGCAACACCAACCAGAAGGATGAAAGCGAGCGCCAGCATTTTGGTGGTCGGATGATCTGCGATGAATTTCGACAAGGGCTCTGCCGCGACTGCCATCACGATGGTCGACAGAACGACGGCGGTCATCATGATCACCAGCACATCGGTCATGCCTATGGCGGTAATCACGGAGTCGAGTGAGAAGACAATGTTGATCACGAAAAGCTGCACGATCACGGCACTGAAGGTGGACTTGGCGGAGGCTTCCTCGTGCCCCCGTCCTTCCACGGAGGCATGGATTTCCTGCGTGCCCTTCCACAGAAGGAACAAGCCGCCGGCCAGCAGGATCAGGTCCTTGATCGTCACCTCGCCGATATGTTCCGCCGCCAGCTTGTCTCCGCCCGCCACCATCAGCGCGATATCCGGCGGCACATGAAACAGCGCATGACGGTCGAGCTGGATGATCCAGAAGATCAGCCCCAGCATCAGGATGCGCAAGGCCATCGCGCCCCAAATCCCGATCCGTTGGGCTTGCTTGCGCTGCTTACCTTCCAGCTTGCCAGTCGCAATCGAGATGAACAGGATATTGTCGATCCCGAGAACGATCTCGAGAAAGGTCAGCGTGGCCAGGCTTCCCCAGAAGACGGGCGTCATCATCATATCGAACATTGTCGCGGGGTCTCCGGTGCGCGCCTTGCGCCTGCCAATTGCACCCTTGAGCCTGCCGCTGGCAAGAGGCGAGAGGTCCAGCTACATTCAAGCGACAGGAGTGCGGCGCATGAAGGACTTTCAGATCATCGAGACGGGCAGCGCGCGTCTGCGCGCCCGGATCGCAGGCACCGGCCCGCTGGTCGTGATGGTCCACGGTTTCCCCGAAAGCTGGTACTCTTGGCGCCATCAGATTGGCCCGGTTGCTGCCGCTGGGTTTACCGCTTGCGCCATCGATGTTCGCGGCTATGGTGGCTCGCAGCGGTTCGGCCATGTCGAGGACTATGCGATGGAGCATATGATCGCCGACATCATTGGCCTCGGGGGCGTGCTGTCGCCAGACAATCCCTTCATTCTGGTCGGGCACGATTGGGGCGCGCCGATGGTTTGGAATACGGCGCTGGTTCATCCCGACCGGATCGCCGCCGTCGCCGCCTTGTCAGTACCCTTTTTTGGTGTTCCGGACGTCTCGTTCGACGATGTCATCAAACAGGTCTACGATGATCGTGATCGCTTTTTCTACCAGACCTACTTTCGCAAGCCAGGACATGCAGAGGTCGCCCTCGAGGCCGATATCCGCCGCTTCCTGAAAGGGTTCTACTATTCCATTTCCGGCGATGCCCCGCCCGGCGCCTTTCCACAAGGCAAGCCTGCCGGCTTCGCGCTTATGGACGGCCTCTCCGTACCCGATGAGATGCCAGTTTGGATGACGCCGGATGACCTTGCCTATTACACAGAAGAGTTTCGCGAATCGGGGTTTTTCGGTCCACTCAGCCGCTACCGTAACCATACCCGCGACTGGCATTTCCTGACCCCTTTCAAGGACCGGAAGGTCAACCAGCCTGCCTGCTTTATCGCCGGCGACAAGGATCCGGCCTTCACATTGTTCGGCATGGCCGACGATCCGATTTCCAAGATGCGTGCCGCCGTTCCCAATCTCGACGTCGCCATCGTCTTGCCGGGCTGCGGTCACTGGACCCAGCAGGAACGCCCCGCAGAGGTCAACGCCGCGCTTGTGCCATGGCTCGAGAGCCTGAAAGGGCGGGTGGTCTGACCGCGTGAAATCCGTCTATCCTTTTTCGCCGGCGCTGGTTAGTTGGCGTATCCCAGAAGGAGACCCACCATGTTCCGCGCCCTCATCACCGCCGCCCTCATCGCCGCAGCCCCGCTGGCTGCCCATGCGGATGAAGTCTGGTCCCTGCCGAGCGGCAACCAGATCGTCTATGAGCGCGACGCGGGCACGACCGCCATCCTGAGCTACAAGCCGGAAGTGGGGCTCGATGCTGGCTATATCTTTGTTCCAGGTCTTGGCGGTCTGTATGAAGGCCGCGGCGCCTACCCGGGCTACTGGGTTGAAGCGGCCGATACCGGCCCGGCCTGCGCCGCCAGCCTCATCGACGCCGAAGGCAAGGCCTGGCAACGCTGGGGCATCGCAGAAGTGAAGTTCCAGAAACCGGGCTTCCCGTCCGCGATCACACTCAAGCGCGGCACCTGCTTCGGCCCGGCGCAAAAGAAGATCACCGCCAAGCCGGTTGTCGGCGCCGGTATTCAATAGTCCGCAGGCGGATTATATGGTCAAGGTCCGCTCGTCCGCTCGCGAACGCGGGGAACGAGCGGATACCGCCTACCGCGTCTGCCCGCCGTCTACCGCCAGCACCGCGCCATTGATGAAGCTCGCGCGCTCCGACAGCAGGAACGCTGCCGTGTCGCCTATCTCTTGCGGCGTACCGAAACGCTTCATCGGCACTTCGCGCTTGATCCAGCGCCACCAGTTCTCCGCGCGCGGACCCGTGGACTGCTTCTCCCAGTTGTTGCCCGGGAAGATGATATTGCCTGGCGCAATCGTGTTCACGCGCACTTTCGTATCGAAGGCAAAGCGCGCCACGCTGGTCGAGAGATGGTTCACCGCGGCTTTCGTTGCGCCGTAGTCCAAGGGCGTGCCGAGTGCGCCGAGCCCCGCAATCGAGCTGATGAACAAGAAGCTGCCGCCGCCATTCTTCGCCATGCGCGGAATGGCGCCGCGTGCGAGCCGGAAGGCCGAATTGAGGTTCTGGTCGAGCCCCGCCTGCCATTCATCGTCCGACACCTCGAGCCCCAGCGGCGAAGGTGACAGCCCCACATTCGCCACCGCACCGGTGATCGGCCCGAACTCCGCCTCGCACTTGGCCAGGGCGTCCTCGATCGGCGCCGTCTGCGTCAGGTCGCCTGCATAGCTCCAGACCTTGTCCACGCCGAAGCGCTTCGCAAACTCCGCTTTCGTCTCTGCCAGCGCCTCCGCCCCGCGCGCCGTCAGCGCCACTTTCGCGCCCTCGCCCAAGAGGCTCTCGGCAATACCATGACCGATACCGCGGCTCGCGCCCGCAATGAAGATCACCTTGTCCTTCAGCCCGAAATCCATGTCCGTCTCCTCCGTTGTGCGCATGCTGGCGGAGCAGGCGCCGAAAGGCCAGCCTTCACCCCACGGGAAGTCCCGCCCGGAAAAATGCATCCGTCACAAATTCATGCCAGAACGTCGAAGGTATCCGGAGACCCCGCCATGCGACACCCAATCCTTGCTGCCATGTTCGGCTTTGGCCTGATCGCCGGGTGTGCGACACCGCCCACCACGCTTCCCCAACAGGAGACTGTTATCGTGATCGCCCATCGCGGCGCCAGCGGGGAACGGCCCGAACACACGCTGGAGGCTTACCGCCTCGCGATTGCTCAGGGTGCCGATTATATCGAGCCTGATCTGGTGATGAGCGCCGATGGCGTCCTGTTCGCCCGGCACGACCCTTGGCTGTCCGACTCGACCGATATTGCCAGCCGCCCGGAATTTGCGGCCCGGCGGCGCACAGTCACAAGTCCGGACGGACAGGAGTTGACCGACTGGTGGACCTTCGACTTCACCGCCGCCGAATTGAAAACCCTGCGCGCGCGGCAGGTCCGGGACGGCAGATCGAAGTCCCATGACGGGCTTCACGAGATTCCGACCTTCGAGGAAATCATCGCCCTCGCGAAATCCGAAGGCCCCGCGCGCGACCGCGTGGTCGGCCTTTATCCCGAAACCAAATGGCCCGCCGAACATGAAGCGGCCGGCCTCGACATGGCCACAGCGCTGGTCGAAAGTATCTCCTCTGCCGGGCTCGACGATGCCGGTATCCCCCTGTTCGTTCAAAGTTTCGAGCCCGGAATTCTCAAATCGCTGAGCCTTCGGATCAGTGTACCGCTCGTCCAGCTGGTCTATCCGCAAGACTGGAAACCCGGCGCACCCGCCAACATCCCGCTCGCCGAGATTGCGACCTATGCTCAGGGCGTCGGAGCTTACAAGTCTCTGCTGATGGACCCCGAAACCGGCGTGCCGACCGCCTACGCCGCTGAAGCCCGTTCACTCGGCCTTGACGTACACGCCTGGACGTTCCGGGATGACGACCGCCCCGACTGGTCCGAAACACCTGAAGACGAAATCCGCGCCGTAATCGGCGCCGGGGCGACCGGCTTCTTTACCGACTTTCCGGCAACAGGCCGCCGAGCGATCGACAGCCGCTGACGCGCCTCTAGGCCTTCGGCAGTTGCGCGAGATCGGGCGGGATCCAGCCGCGCCTTGCCTTTGGCGACAGCAGCACATCCGGCGACCAGTAAGCGAAGATCCAGTCCGCCCGCCCGCATGGCCCTGCCAGCAGGGCCGCCAACACAGCGCTTAGCGGCGCGCCCTCCGCTGCCTCCAGCGCCATCGCCGCCATGTGCAGCGAGGCCTGCGTAATCGTCTCGTGATAGCCCTCGGTGTCGGTATTCCGTCCGCCTGCGGATTCATTATAGGCCCGGATCAGCCCTGGCATCTCCGCGCGCGCCGCCGTCTCTCCGCGCTCCCGGATCAGCCAAAGCGCCGCCGCAAAATGCGCGGCATGCGTCCAGCCCTCCTTCGCCAGTGTGCAGGCCAGGAAGCCGCGCACGGTTTCTTCTATCCCATCGTCCGTCTCAAAATTCATGTCAGTCTCCTGGGTCTTGAGAGGCAGGGCCAAAAACAAAAACCCCGCCTCTCGGGCGGGGTTTGAAGCGGGATCAGCGCGGGACCAGTTCAGGTCCGAGGCCAGCCACACACAACCGCGCACGCCGTTATCCGGAGCGTCTGTTGGGTTTGGCCGAAGGTTTTCCAATTGCACATCATTGGTGGGTAATTCAGCCGCAGGCCGGCGTCAATGGCGCGGCGATGCTTCGATCGGACTTACTTCTCCTCGCTCTCCAGTCTTGAGCGAATGGCCGCCAGAATGTTCTGCGCCTGCTTCAGCTGTGCGCGGCTGAAGCCTCTCGCCAATGCGTTGCTCCAGGGCTGCTGACGCCGGTCCGCCGCAAGATAAGCAGCCTGTCCCTTTCGCGTGAGCGTTACGAGTTGTGCGCGGCGGTGCGCCGGATTTGCCCTGAACGCCACAAGTCCCTGTTGTTCCAGCTCATTGACGATGCGTTGCACGGCCTGGCGTGTGAGCCCCATGCTGCGGGCAAGCCATGAGACCGTTTGCGGCTCCCCTGCAAAATGCACCGCGCCCAGAACCTGCCAGCGCGAACTGGTCAGCCCGGCATCGGCCACCAATCGGTCGCCCGCCATGAGCAGCCGGCCGTTCAGGCGGAACACTTCCAGCACCAGCTCGGTCAGCGCGGCGCCTTCTTCGGAATGCTTTTCTTCAGCCATGCCCAACTATGATAATTGACAGCATATTGTCAAACGACTATTTGACAGCATGTTGTCAATATGGAGACCGATATGCTACGCCTGAAAGACCTCGATGAAACCTGCCAGGTCAGATCCCAGCTTGGCACGGATCAATCGCCCGTTGTCCTCGTCAACATTTTCGAGGTCGACGCCCCTGACGAAGCAGCGCTCGTTGCGGCCTGGGAAGCAGATGCAAACTGGATGAAGGAACAGCCGGGATATATCTCGACGCAGCTGCACCGGGGTGTCGGCCCGAGCCGCCTTTTCCTCAATTATGCTGTCTGGGAATCGGTTGCCCATTTCCGCGCAGCCTTCACGCATCCGGACTTCATGGCGGCGCTCGCCAATTATCCCTCAAGCGCGGTTGCGGCGCCGCACCTGTTTCGCAAGCTCGCGGTGGCCAACCTCTGCACCGCTTAGGGCGCGGCGCTGCGGCGTGACTGCCGCCACCATCTGGCCACCCGCGCCGACTCCCCCTTAGCCTGCCCGAATGCGGAAACAGATCCTCACCTGCGGCGTCGATGAAGCCGGCCGGGGCCCCTGGGCAGGACCGGTGATGGCGGCTGCCGTGATCCTTGATCCAAAACGCCCCATCGCGGGCCTCACCGATTCAAAGCGCCTAAGCGAAGCCGCGCGCGACCGCCTCGCCCCGCTGATCCGCGAACGCGCCCTCGCCTGGGCCGTCGCCGAAGCGAGCCCCGAAGAGATCGACCGCCTCAACATCCGCGAGGCGACCTTCCTCGCCATGACGCGCGCCGTCGCCGCCCTCGCCCGCGCGCCTGGGCACATTCTCATCGACGGCAATGCGCTCCCGAAAAGCCTGCCCGCGCCGGCCACAGCCGTCATCAAGGGCGACCTCACCGAACCCCCGATCTCCGCAGCGTCGATCCTCGCCAAGACCCATCGCGACGCCCGGATGAAAGTCTACTGTGCCCAACACCCCGGCTACGGCTTCAGCCAGCACAAGGGCTACGGCACTGCAGCCCACGCTGCCGCGCTTGCGCGACGGGGCCCTTGCAAAATCCACCGGATGAGTTTCGCGCCGGTCCGCGCCGCCCTTGACAGAGGTTGATCCGGCGATCGTGCAAGGCGAATTCTGGATGGACATAGCTGCCGACTCTGCGCCGCCCGGCGAGGCAACGCGCTGGTTAATGCGCTGTTAACTGGCGATCACCGATTCTGTTCTCGGCAGGCCTGAAAAGGCGACAGAGTTCAGGCGGTTCATGTTCCTCTTCGACTGGTTCATTTTCGGATGGCATGTCTGGCGTGGCGAAACAGGCCAGAAATACCGTTTCAAGATCACTCTGACACGCAAGGGCATTCCCGATGGCGGCGGCGTGTACATTTTTGTCCGCCGGAGGTTTGGCTTCTTCCTTTTCCCTCTTTACATCGGCAAAGCCACAAACTTCCGATCGCGCCTCTTCGGCCATGAGCGTTGGTGGGAAGCCTGGTGGAAACGTGGCGCGACCGAACGGCACATCCTCGTCATCAGCAACAGTGCAGAGAGGGCGCGGATAGAGGAAGACCTGATCCGGCGATATCGCCCGCGCATGAACGATATCCTGATCCCGCGCGGCGAATCCGACGCCCCGTCCGACGCCGCGCTCAGGCGCGCCTGGCGATGGCGCAAATGGTGGCAGCAATGGTGGCGGAACCTGTTTTTTCGCCGCTCGCGCGAACGTGGCAGGAAACGCGCAGTCTAGAAGATTCGCCTTCACAAACCCGTCATCCTCTTGAGAAAAATCCGTCTTGGATATTCTTGAGCGATCCGAGCGCTGTGTTCGGTTTCGATTCTCCGGATATGCCGCCATGTCACCCCGCCGCGCCCTGCACGCCCTTATGGCGTCCTGTTGTGTTATCGCCCTTGGTCCCGTCGCTCTTGCGCAGGAAACATCCGCCGACGAAACCGCCCTGAAACTCAAGCCCGTCACGGTGACCGCCACAAAGCGCGAAGAGGACATCAAAGACGTCCCGGTCTCGCTGACGTCGCTCGATGAAGCAACCCTTCAGGCTTACGGCCAGGCGGGCGAAGACATTCAGTTCCTCACCGCGCGGGTGCCAAGCCTGATCATCGAGACTTCTTACGGCCGCATCTTCCCGCGCCCTTACATCCGCGGCCTCGGCAATACAGACTTTGACTTCAACGCCTCCCAGCCCGTGTCCTTCATCTACGACGAGATCGTCTACGAAAACCCTGTACTGAAAGGCTTTCCTGTCTTCGACACCGCGCGGGTCGAAGTCCTTCGCGGCCCGCAGGGCACGCTGTTCGGCCGCAACACACCGGCTGGCGCCCTGAAGTTCGAAAGCGTCAAGCCCGGCGACGCGCTCGACGCCTATGCCCGCGCCTCCTACGGCACGTTTGGCACGACGAATGTCGAAGGCGCAGTTGGCGGCCCGGTTTCGGACCGTGTTTCCCTTCGTCTGTCAGGCGTGTTCCAGCGCCGTGATGATTATATCGAAACCGCACTCCCCACGGGCGGCGCCGATGCTGGCGGCTATGAAGACTTCGCCTGGCGGGCGCAGGCCAAGGTCGAGGTGACGGACAACCTGACCTGGCTCGGCAACCTGCATGGCCGCACGCTTGATGGCGGCCAGGTCAGTTTCCAGGCCAACGCGTTCCAGACCGGTTCGGCAGGCCCGCGTCCCGGCTTTGACCGGGAGAAGAACTTCGCGGACGCACAGGTCAACTCGACACTCGAGACTGATGCCCTCGGATTCACATCGCGCGCCGACTGGGACCTCTCCTCCGCCACCCTGACCTACCTGTTCGGCTACGAAACCGTGGAAACTTTCTCACGTGGTGACGTAGATGGCGGCGCGGGCGCAGCTTTCCTTCCTACGGGGTCGACGCCTGGCTTCATCCCCTTCCCCGCAGAGTCGGCTGACGGCATTGACGATCACCAGCAGATCACGCACGAGCTTCGCCTCTCGAATGGCGAAGACGCGGCGCTACGCTGGACGGCTGGCGTCTATGCCTTCAACGAAGAGATCGATATCAGCTCGCGCAGCTATGACACCCTCGCTGGCGGCGCCGAGAATGGCACGGCCTTCCAGACGCAGGATACCGACTCGCTCGCCGTCTTCGGCAGCCTTGCCTACGATCTGACCGACCGCCTCACCGGTCAGGTGGGCCTGCGCTACACTGACGAGTCCAAGGATCTCACAGCCCGCCGGACGCTCTCGCCTTTCGGAGCGCCCAATATCAGCCCACCCACCGTCAGCGTCGGCGACGAGCAGCTTTCGTGGGACGGGTCGCTGACCTATGCCCTCAGCGACGAGACCAACGTTTATGGCCTTATCGCACGGGGCTTCCGGGCGCCGTCGATTCAGGGCCGTCTCGTTTTCGGCGACGTCATCACCACCGCCGATTCCGAAATCCTCGACAGCTATGAAGCCGGCGTCAAAACGACAACACTTGAGGGACGGCTAGACGCGAACCTGGCGGTCTACGCCTACACGATCGAAGACCAGCAGCTCACCGCGATCGGCGGCGCCGGAAATTTCAACCAGCTCCTCAATGCCGAAGAAGGCCAGGGCTATGGTTTCGAGGCCGACATTCGCGCCCTTCTCAGCGAAAACTTCTCACTGACAGCAGGCCTCTCCTACAACAATACCGAAATCAAGGATGCGGGTCTCACCGCCGGTATCTGCGGTTCGCCCTGCACCGTGCTTGATCCGATTGATACAGTCACTGGCGGCGCATTGATCAATGGCAATGCCTTCCCGCAGGCGCCGGAATGGATCGGCAATTTTGCACTCGACTATACGCGCGACTGGCGCGGCGGCGAGGTGTTCGCGACAACCGATTGGTCATATCGTTCGGACTCGAACATCTTTCTCTATGAGGCAATCGAGTTCACGGCCGAGGGCCGCTGGGAAGGCGGCGCCGCCCTCGGCTACCGCAAGGGACCGTGGTCAGCGAAGGCATTCGTCCGCAACCTCACCGACGAAGTCGGCACCGTGTCGGCCATCGACTTCAACAACCTGTCGGGCATCTTCAACCAGCCACGTATCTACGGAATCGAGATCGGCTGGAAACTGAACTAGGCCTCGGCGACCATCGGCCCTCCACGAACAAGAGGGCCGGTGGCGTGCCGCGACCGCCGGGCAAGACCAGCAAGACTTGCCCGTCACGAGCGTCCGTGGCACATCGCGCCGCATGGCTGATACCCTGCCCTCCCCTGGCTTTTCGCTGTTCGCAGGCGCGCCGCAGAGTGTCGCCTTCGCCAAACTTCGAAAGCGTCTCGCCCGTGACGCGCTGACGACCATCAATGCCTTCGGCTTGATCGATCCCGCCCGTCCCGCGCCGCGCTGGCTCGTCTGCCTGTCCGGTGGCAAGGATTCCTACACCCTGCTTGCAATCCTGATGGACCTCAAGGCGCAAGGGCATCTGCATGCCGACCTCCTCGCGTGCAACCTCGACCAGGGCCAACCAGGGTTTCCGGCCCACGTTCTGCCGGACTGGCTCTCGTCCGTAGGCGTACCGTTCCGGATCATCACCGAAGACACCTATTCCATCGTCATTGAAAAGATCGAAGCAGGCCGCACCTATTGCGCGATGTGCTCGCGCCTCCGCCGGGGCATACTCTATCGTGTCGCCCGCGAAGAAGGCTGCGAAGCCATCGTCCTTGGTCATCACAGAGACGACGCGCTCGAAACCTTCATGCTGAACCTTGTCCATGGCGGACGCCTTGCAGCAATGCCGCCAAAGCTCCTGAACGACGAGGGTGACGTCATGGTGCTCCGGCCACTGATTACCTCGGCAGAAGATGACATTGCAAAGTTCGCGGCGGCGATGGAGTTCCCGATTATTCCCTGCAATCTCTGCGGCAGCCAGGACGGACTGCAGCGGGTCGCGATGAAGCAGCTGCTCGACGAATGGGAACGCAAGAAGCCGGGCGTGCGCCAAGTGATGGCCAAGGCGCTCGCAAATGTCCGCCCCAGTCACCTTCTGGATGCGTCGGCGTTTGACTTTGCCGGTCTCGCACCGGGCGGCGTCGGCGAACACGATCCGAACGTGCCGTTCTAAAGCCGCAGCAATCAACCGGGCGGCGGCGGCGCCACGAGACCGGTCACGCCCGCGATCCACTCCGCATAGGCCGCAACCCGCATGTAGATCCCCGGACTCTCGGCACGCGCGCAGCCAAGCCCCCAGCTCACGATTCCCGCCTGCACTGGCAGGTTGTCCGGGCCACGCGAAACGAGCGGACCGCCGCTATCGCCCTGACATGAATCGACGCCGCCAGCGCCGGCGCAAAGCTGTGTCACAGGATCGATCCCGACTCCGTCATAGGCCGCTCCGAGGTCGAGCGCGGCGATCAGTACGCCGATCTGCCTGCCGCATGTTGCGTTTTCGACGACCGGCACCCAGCCTTCCTGCAGTACGAGGCTTGGCGCAGCCACGCGCCGCCCCGTTCGGCTGATGCCGATCTTGTCTGGCGCGAGTTCGCCCGTGCGCCCAAATCCCGCCGCGAGCACGGCGGCATAGGGCGCGTCGATGGCGGCTGCTGTACCCGTCAATCCATCAAGAGGCATGACGGCGCCGTCCCAACGTCCTTCAATACGAAGCAGGGCAATGTCGTCGCCCCCTTCCGGAAAGGCGGCTTCGTAGCCGGGATGCACAACGATCTCCACCACCCGCCGTGTTGCGCCGACTCGCGTCTCGCGCAGGTCGGCGCGGCCAATTGCCAGCCCGACCGGGCCCAAGCGGACAGGCTCAAGCCGCGATCTTTCCTGCACGTATTGAACGGCCTTGCCGTCGGCGTCGATCAAGATGCCTTCGGTACAATGCGCAGCTGTCAGTGCCCATTCGGCGGAAATCATCGTTGCGCCGCACAGATGATAGACTGTCTGACCACTGACGGCCTGAAGCGAGGCGATGCCCGGCCAATTCCCGATGCGCGCATCATCCCCACCGATGATCTGAGCCTGTGCGGCGTGTCCCGCAGCGGCCGCAAACAATACCGCGAATAGCAAACGCATGGGCAAGCGTCCTTCGTTCCCCCGAAGCATGTTCGCGCCAGGGCGATCGGCAAGTCAAGCCGGATCAGCGCAGCAATTTACCCCGCACCAATCGGTCGACGACGAGCCAGAGACCTGCGAGGGTCAGGACCAGCGCACCGAATGCGAATAGTTTCATCCACCAGGACGAGATCGTTTCCCGGTTCGTCCAGTCCATGATGTGAAGTCCCCAGAAGAGGTCGAAGGTCCGCCACCAGCCCGTGCGAACGGCGGCGATATCGCCCGCCTGCGGATCGATCCAGAACGTCGCCGTATCCGGTCCGTCGAAGCTGGCGCGCCACATCGCGCGGCCTGCGCCGCGTCCCGCCTCGCGTGGTGCCGGATCGATCAAGGCCATAGCCGTGAGGTTTCCGTCTCCAGCCCATCCGCCCTCGGCGATGCGCCGCGCTTGGTCTTCCTTCAACGGAGAAAGCGCCTCGCCCGTCTGCGCGTCATACAGCGCCTTGCCCGAATGGGTCTCGATTTCCCAAACGGTTCGCCCCAGCCACGGCTTCAGGCTCATCTGCATTACAGGCTCGCCCCCAGCCGCCAGTATCGCATTCACCGGCGCCAGGTTGTCGGGAAGCCCGGCCATCATCTCGTGTGCGCCGCTGCGCAAGTGTTCGCCGCGCACCTCCTCGATAGGGCGCAATGAAAAGAACAAGCCCGAAGCGACCCAGAGCAGGACCTGTGCGCCGACAATCAGGCCCAGGATATTGTGCAAGCGGCGAAAGAGCGAAGTCAGCCTGTTCATGCGGATACCCTCACCGAGACGGGGCATCGATGGCGGAAGTGGACGTGAAGCGCAATCCACTGCCTTGGCAGCAATTGGACGCAGGCAGTCGGAAAGTGTGACACGGCGTTCAACTCGCGGAAAAAATTGGGCGCGCGGAAGTCTCCCTCCGCGCGCCCGCTATTCCCAATCTTTGGCCGAGCCTGGCTACTTGCGCCAGACCGCCGCGAGCGAAGGGTCTTCCTCGCCGCCTTCGTACTTGCGCAGCTCATTGCGCCCGACGACCATGTGATGGACTTCGTCTGGCCCATCAGCGAGGCGCAGGGTGCGCTGGTTGGCGTACATGCGGGCCAGCGGTGTCCACTGCGACACGCCCGTTGCGCCATGGATCTGGATCGCCTGGTCGATGATCTGGCAGACCCGTTCCGGCACCATCGCCTTGACCATCGAGATCCAGACCCGGGCTTCCTTGTTGCCAAGCACGTCCATCGCCTTGGCCGCCTTCAGCACCATCATCCGCATTGCTTCGATCTCGATACGGGCGCGGGAGATGATCTCGGTATTGCCGCCCAGCTTTGCCAGCGGCCGACCGAAGGCCTCCCGGCTGAGGCCGCGCCGGCACATCAAATCAAGCGCGCGTTCTGCTTGTCCGATCGAGCGCATGCAGTGATGGATACGGCCAGGACCGAGGCGCAGCTGCGAGATCTCGAAGCCACGGCCCTCGCCGAGCAGCATGTTTTCCTTCGGCACACGAACATTCGTGAAGCGCAAGTGCATGTGCCCGTGAGGGGCATCGGGATCGCCGAAAACGTGCATCGGTCCAACGATCTCCACCCCGGGATGCGGCAGCGGCACGAGGATCTGCGATTGACGGCGATTGATGTCAGCACCGTCATTGGTTTTGACCATCGTAATCATGATGCGGCAGCGCGGGTCGCCGGCGCCAGAAATGTAATACTTCTCACCATTGATGACCCATTCATCGCCCTCGAGCACCGCGCTCATCGAGACGTTCTTTGCGTCAGATGAAGCCATGCCGGGCTCTGTCATCGCGAAGGCCGACCGGATCTTGCCTTCGAGCAACGGCTTCAGCCACATTTCCTTTTGGGCAGGCGTGCCGACGCGCTCAAGGACTTCCATGTTGCCAGTGTCGGGCGCTGAGCAGTTCATAGTTTCCGACGCCATCGGGTTCTTGCCTAGTTCGGCGGCGATGTAGGCATAATCCAGGTTTGATAGTCCTTCGCCGGTCTCGGCGTCGGGCAGGAAGAAATTCCAGAGGCCTTGTTTCTTCGCTTCGTCCTTAGCCTTTTCAAGACATTCCAACTGGCCCGGCGCGTAGGACCAAGGGTCTTTCTTGCCCTCTCCGAGGCGGTGGAACTCCTCGCTCATCGGATTGACCACTTCCTCAATGAAGCGGACCACGTGTTCAAAAAGCGGGCGGGCGGCTTCAGACATGCGCAGGTCGTTGAGATCTGCGTTCTGGTCGGCCAATCCAAGCGTATCAGGCATCGGGGCTTCCTCTCGTCGTTTTATCAGGCTTGCTTTACTAATCGGAGGGTAACTGAGGGGGGCCGGGTCTTGCAAATTGTTTCTGGTCCACATGACGTTGAGGCAATGGCGCCAGAGCGTCGCAGATGAGCGCCCTTTCCAGCCTCGTCATTCTCGCCACTGTCCTCGTGACGGCCATCATTTCCGGCATCTTTGGCATGGCTGGAGGCTTGATTCTGATGGGCGTTCTGGCGGCACTGCTGCCGGTCGCGACCGCAATGGTGGTTCATGGCGCCGTTCAGATGGTCTCCAACGGTTACCGAGCCTTCCTCTGGCGCGCGTTCATCAACTGGCGCGTGTTCCGCCGCTATGCGGCTGGCTCGGTTGCAGGCTTCCTGATGCTTCTCGCGGTTGCCTGGCGCCCCGAGGCCCATTCGGTTTACCTCTTTCTCGGCTTTACCGCGATGCTGGTCTGGTTACCCAAACGCTTGATCAACTTGGATATCCTGAAGCCGGGTCAGTCCGAACTTGCCGGTTTTGGCGTTCAAGCCTTGAACACGCTAAGTGGTGTAGCGGGTCCGCTGCTCGATATCTTCTTCGTCAATTCCAGCATGGACCGGCGCGCGATTGTCGCAACCAAGGCCGTGACGCAGGTGCTTGCGCATCTCGTGAAGATCATTTTCTGGAGCCTGCCGGTCATCACCGCCGCTGGCAACGCGGCCTTTCCGCCGGTCTGGTTCTTTGTGCTCGCAGTTCCGCTGTCGATGATCGGTACGACGCTCGGCGGAAAGCTGCTCGAGCGGATGAGCGATGTCGACTTCAAAGCCGCAATGAAATGGCTCGTCACCGTCGTCGGCGCCGTGATGCTGGCCCGGGGGTTCGGCTTGATCGACGTCTAAAGCATCGCGCGATCAGATTGACTCAATCTGATCGCATCATGTTCTAGGCCCGGCGGTATTCATCGTCGCGTGCAACCGCCAGCCGGTCACGCACTGTTTCGGTGTTGTAGCCGAAGGCTTCCAGCGCCCAGCCAACCATCTGCAGGCCAGACTCGATCGCTTCGGGAATAACCTGCGTCGCACCAGCCGCTTCGAGGAGCGCCGCGTGTTCATGGTCGTGCGCCCGCGCAAGGATCGGGATGTCGGGCCGCAGGCTGCGCACGGTGCGCACCATCGCCTCGGCGCCGGCCGCATCGTCCACCGTAACGATGAAAAGCTCGGCGCCCTCAATGCCTGTCAGTTCGAGAATTTCCGCGCGGGCGGCGTCGCCGACGAACGCCTTCAGCCCATTCTGGCGCGCCGCCAACACCTTGGCGGGATCCCGGTCGAGCGCCACGATTGCTGCCTCTTCTTCTTGGAGCATGCGGGCGATCGACTGTCCGACCCGGCCATAACCCGCAAGGATGATGTGACCCTCGAGAACCGAGACATCGTCCTGCTCGAACGCGGGCACTTTTCCGGCCGCCATCTTTTTCGCGAGTCGCTTGCCCAGTTTGCCGAGCAAAGGCGTTGCCAGCATCGACAGGCCTGCGACAGCACCAAGGAAATTTGAGGTGCCCGCATCAACCGCGCCGCCGCTGCGGGCCGCCGCAAGGATCACGAACGCAAACTCGCCCGCTGGCGCGAGCCACATCGCCGCCTCGATCGCCAGCGGCCGCGGGCCTGCGAACAGGCGGCAGGCGGCGAAGGCGATCACGAATTTAGCGGCGATCAGGCCAACGAGCGCGAGAAATATTCCGCCCGCGTTCTGACCGATGGCCTGCAAGTCCAGCCCCATGCCAACCGTCATGAAGAAGAGGCCCAGCAACAGTCCCTTGAAGGGTTCGAGGTCGACTTCCGTCTGGTGCTTGAATTCTGTTTCGCCAACCAGCAATCCGGCGAGGAAGGCCCCAAGCGCAAGTGAGAGCCCTGCAGTTGCCGTGATCGCAGCTGCGCCGACGACCGTTAGCAAGGTGAGCGCCATCAGGAAGTCGCGTCCGCCACTCGCCGCCGCCAACCGGAACACATGGCCGAGGGCATATCGGCCGATGGCATAAATCACACCAATCGCGATCACCCCCCGCACGAGGGCATCGAGCAATACGCCGCTGAGGTTTGCTTCTGTACGGATTGTGACGAAGCCCACAAAAATCAGGATCGGAGCGACCATGATGTCCTGAAAAAGCAGTACGCCGAGGGTTGCGCGACCGACCGGCTTGGTTGCCTGACGCTGCTCGACCATCCCCTGCATCACAATGGCCGTCGATGAGAGGGCAAACGCAAGCCCAACGACAATGGCCGGGCCGGGCTCCAAGCCGAACAGGTAAGCCGTAAGCCCAATGACCGCAGCGCTCAGTCCGGACTGGAGGCCGCCCGCCCCGAACACGACCCGCCTCAAGCCCCATAGGCGCTCGAACGAGAACTCGACGCCCAGGAGGAACAAAAGGAACAAGACGCCCAACTCTGCAAAAGGCTGTGCTGCGGCTGGCTCTGTGATCGAGATGAACGTCAGCAGCGGGAAGTCGTCTGCCAGACGGCCTAAGGCAAAAGGCCCGAGTGCCAGCCCGGCGAGCATGAAGCCGATGACGACCGGGATCTTGAACACACGCAGCGCCGGGACGAGGACCCCCGCAGCAATCAGGAAGACCAGCATGTCCTTGATCAGCATCGGATCAGGGCCATGCCCGTTCGCAGCGTGATCGATGACCTGCTCCATGGTGTGCGCCCTTTCGTCTGACTTGCGTGATTGACCCTACGCGAGCGCGAACGCGACCGTCACCCCGTCATCTCACCATTGGGCACAGATCGGCCGGAACAGGCCTCGATAGCCTTATTTCGGTTCAGGCCTGGCGATCGCCGACGTCTGAATGAAGCGTGCTCATGCCCTCGACGGGCTTGCCGAAATCCAGCAGGTCGCCCGGCTTGCAATCCAGCGCCTCGCAAAGACGAGCCAGCGTTTCGAAGCGCACGCCCTTGACCTTGCCGGATTTCAGAAGGGAGAGGTTGGCTTCCGTGATGCCGATGGCGGCCGCCAGATCCTTCGCCTTCATCTTGCGCCGGGCGAGCATGACGTCGAGCGTGACAATAATCTCGCCCGCCATCAGATGATCTGGTCGCTTTCGGCCTTGAGGCGGATGCCTTCGGCGAAAACATGCGACAGGCCGAGAATGGCGAGGCCCATGGCCCCTGTGCCGAGGGCGAGATCGTTGACGTCCCATATAAAGCCGCGCCCGTCGCCGGTCGTCCAGCTGAGCACTGAGGGTACGATGATCGCGCTGGCAGCGGCGGCCCAGATGAGGCCGCCACCTGCACTGCGAAGGGCTTTGAAGTTGCGGGGAGAAAAGACTTCTCCCTCGCCCGTGCGGCCGAAGAGGCCGGCGAAGTCGCCCAGCACGCCGATGATGATCAGGGTCGGCGCGTTGACAAGTAGCGCGAGGAGGAAGGCGTTCAACACCTCCCGCCAGTTCGCCTGGGTGACGACCATGGTGCCGACTTTGCCGGCAATGTCGGCGGCAACAGAACCCAGCATGACGACGATAAGGACGATGGCCGCTACGGAAAGCCAGGATGTGTCGCGTAGTGCGGCGGCCTGGGTTTGGCTGGTTTCGGAACGGGTCATGGGGAGTCCTATCCTACGTGAACGAAATACGCCTCGCCGGGATCCGACGCGAAAATGAAGAGGCCACACCGGCCCCAGGCATGGAGGGCCAGGGGTGAGGCATAGACGGACTCCATTTTGCGGAGCCGGTCGCTCGGCATACTGAATCCGCCGCCGCCGCCAAAGCCGTAGCGGTCGATATGTTCCGAAAAGGTCACCGGGCGCACCTGCCCGTCGCTGAAATCTGCCGCGAGAGGATCGCGAACGTGCATGCTGACCGGCATCGGCGTCCAGTTGCGATAGATGCGGCATTCGCGCGACCTGCGGCGGCGCGGTTGCATGCGCTCGCCAGAAAACGCCGCTTCCGACGCCTCAAGATCGGCAATGAACGCAGACGGATGGGCGCGTAGGCGAGATGCAGCGTCCGCCTTTAGCTTATACGTTATCACGATAACTTCGTTGTCGCCCGGTCCGAAACCCGCCACGTAGGAATCGATGTGGCGGATACCCGCGATCGTGTCCCCAAGCGGCGTGCGGTCCATGTAGAAGCTGTGTTCATAGTGCCGCCAGCCGAGCCATGCGGCTGAGGCCAGCATGCCTGCCGCGATCACGAAACGGAAAGGCGTGAGTCTTGACCAAGGTGTCATATCGCTCACCCCATTCCCACTGCGCAGGAGATCGCCCCGGCTGGATTGCTCGTATCGTCCGTCGCGACGCGTGCTCCCGGAACCGTCGACAGCGCCGATCGCTTATTTGGACCTGTTCAGCTTGTTGGGGTGATTGATAGGCCAAAAATTATTGTTACGCAATAATTTTTTTTCGTTTTGTAGAAGTTGTTCCAACCAGAGACCAGCGTGCTCGACGCAAATTGTGTGAAACTCCACCAAACAACACGTCCACCGCCGCTGATCGATCAGAGGCGCCGGAAGGGCAGCTTGCTACGCCCTCCGCTGAAGGAAGAATGAGCGCAGCAAATCCCCCGCTTCCAAAGCACGTTCGCCGTCCTGCGAGACTTGCGGTCGCCAATGGCACGTCGCCTGTTCGAAGAAGCGTGGCCCGTGCAGGATGGCGCCGCCCTTGGGATCGCTTGCCGCGAAAATGACTTTGCCGATGCGGGCAAGACTGATGGCGCCGGCGCACATCGCGCATGGCTCCAGCGTGACATAGAGATGCAGCCCTGTTAGCCGGTAGTTGCCGAGGCGCGCGGCCGCCGAACGTAGCGCGATAATTTCGGCATGAGCGGACGGGTCATGCGAAAGGACAGGAGCATTCGCCCCTTCACCGATAATCCCACCGCTGGCCGGATCAACGATCACGGCGCCAACGGGAACTTCACCAGCCTCGGCCGCTGCACGAGCAAGTTCCAGGGCGCGGGACATCGGGCTCGCGACAATTGTCATCCTGAAGTGTTCACCTTAGACGCTGCGACAGGAAAGGCAGCCGCCATGCGTATCATCGCCGGAACCCACAAGGGTCGCAACCTCATTGCTCCCAAAGGCGTCGCGACACGGCCGACGAGTGACCGCACGCGCGAGAGCCTGTTCAACGTGATTGCCCATGCCGACTGGGCGCCGCCGGTCGAAGGGGCGCGGGTCATCGACCTGTTTGCTGGCTCCGGTGCGCTGGGGCTCGAAGCGATCAGCCGGGGCGCGGCTTTCTGCCTGTTCGTTGAGACCGACCATAGCGCGCGCGGGGCTATCCGCGATAATATCGAGGCGCTCGGCCTGTTCGGGAATACCCGCCTGCACCGGCGCTCGGCGACCGATCTCGGCGACAAGCCCGCCGGCGTCGGGGCACCGTTCACCCTCGCCTTCCTTGATCCACCTTATCACAAGGCGCTCGTTGAGCCGGCATTGGATTGCCTCGTGAAGGGCAAGTGGCTGTCGGAGGATGCGCTGGTGGTGGCCGAGACGGGCTCGGACGAGCGGCTGATTTTCCCCGGCTGGACGCAGATCGATGCACGCGATTATGGTGCGGCCCGTGTCAGCTTTCTCAGGCGGTAGTGGACGCCAGCATGAGGCGCTGGCCTCTCAAGCGTCCAGGAACTCCTTCCTGATATCGAAGCTCGACGACTTGGTGCCAACATGCACGGCGCATTCGCGTAGCCAGCGGTCAGCCTCCGACCGGCCCTTGTCGCGCAGCTCGGTCAGGAAGGCCCAGCGCGTGTCATACTTCGTCGACAGGCCATAGCCGATGAGATCCTGCCCGCCCCGGATCGCATGGATGTTCAGCCTGCGGTATTTCTTGATCATCGGCTCCTTCAGCATGCCTTCGTCAACAAGGCGCTGGACGAACGCAATCGCGCGCAGTTCGCCAATCAGCGAGGCATTGAAGCTGATCTCGTTGATGCGCTCCTGAATCTCGCCAGCCCGCTTCGGAACACCTGGCCGCGCGAGCGGGTTCAGCAATACGAGCAGAACATCCGGAGGTGCACCTGAGTAGATCAGCGGAAACAGGCTCGGATTGCCCATATAGCCGCCGTCCCAATAGGGTGCGCCATCGATCTCGACGGCCTGAAAGGCCTGCGGCAGACAGGCCGAAGCGAGCACGGCATCGAGCGTGATCTCCTTGCGGGAAAACACACGCACCTTGCCGCTCTCCACATTCGTCGCAGACACAAACAGATCGAGCCCCGCCGCATGCACGGCTTCGAAATCGATTTCCTTCTCGACGAGGCGCCGCAGCGGATTGAAGTTGAACGGGTTCAGGTCGTAGGGGCTCGCGAACGACTGTAGCGCGCTCGCTAAGGCTAGGCCCGAGCCGCCAAATCCATTGAACGCCGAAAAGCCCGCGCCTGCTTCCGATACGCGCCGCCATAACGACTCCAGTCCGGCGCGGGCGCCGTCAGGTCCGCCTTTGGCATAGCCTGCCGCAAAGGCGACCGCGTTGAGGGCACCCGCCGACGTCGCCGACACCGCGGAAATCGCAATATCCGGCGCGGCGCTCAGGCGGTCCAGCACGCCCCATGTATAGGCGCCATGCGCGCCGCCGCCCTGCAGGGCAAGGCTGATCCGGCGGGGACCCTTCTTGCCATTTCGGGCGGGCTTGGCGGATTTGCCGTCTGCGTCGGTCATCCTGAGGGTCCTTCCGGGGCGGGGGACTCCCTGCTAGCCAAGTCCGGATGAAACAGCCAGAGCCCGGCCACGCCAAGCCTCCTCACGATCCCGTCACTGGCGGCGGCGTGCGATCGCTGCGCATCGACCATCTGGGCGCACAGGGCGATGGCCGTGTGCGCGAAGCCGATGCCTGGGTGTCGGTACCGTTCACCCTGCCGGGAGAGACCGTGCGGGTTTCGGGAACAGGCGCCCGTCTGACGCTCGTTGATGTCACGGACGCCTCCCCGGACCGGGCTGTACCAGCCTGCCCTCACTTTAGCGCCTGCGGCGGCTGCACGCTCCAGCACATGGCGCCAGCGCCCTACGCGACCTTCAAACGTGACCTGATCCTCCGCGCACTGAGCGCACGCGGGATCGAGGCCGAGGTCACTGCCGCTTGGATCACGCCGCCGGGCTCTCGCCGGCGCGTAACCCTGGCGGCGAAATGGACGGGGAAACACGTCGCGCTCGGCTTTCATGCCCGCAAGAGCCACGCGATCATCGCGCTCGCCGAATGCCCCGTCTCGCGCGCGCCGATCATTTCAGTCCTGCCGCTTCTGCGGGACATCGCTGCCCGCCTCCTCGGCGGCAAGGACGAGATCAGTCTCCTCGTCACCGAGACTGCCTCCGGTCTCGACCTGCACATCACAGGCCTCCCCGGCACAATCACCGCACTTGCAAGGGCAGAGGCAGCAAGCGACGCGCTGCGGGCCGGATTTGCGCGCGTGTCGATCGAGGGCGCAGCCGTTCTGACGGAGCGACAGCCGCTGTTGACTGCCGGCGCGGCGAGCCTGTTGCCGCCGCCGGGCAGCTTCCTGCAGGCGAGTGCCGAAGCGGAGGCGGAGATGGCACGCCTTATATTGGCGCATGTGGGCGGCGCATCAAACGCGGCGGATCTTTTTTCCGGGTGCGGAACATTTGCCTTGCGCCTTGCGGCGCGCGCGAGTGTCCACGCCGCAGAGAGCAATGCGGCGGCCATCGAAGCCCTCATGGCCGCCGCACGCACTGCGCCAGGCCTGAAGCCCGTCACGGCAAGCGTGCGTGATCTCTTCCGCAACCCTTTCACGCCGGTAGAGCTTGCGCGTTTCGATGCCATCGTGCTCGATCCGCCGCGCGCGGGCGCTGCTGCGCAAGTCGCCTCTATCGCGAGCGCCCGGGCCCCGAAAGTCGCCTACGTGTCCTGCGACCCTGCAACGCTCGCCCGCGATCTGCGGACACTGATCGATGGCGGCTACCGGCTCGTCCGCATATATCCGATCGACCAATTCCTCTGGTCGGCGCATGTCGAGGCGGTGGCGTTGCTGGAGCACGCGAAATGACCGGCAAGCCGCAACCCGCCGTGGGCACCGTGTGCTTCCGGGGCGAAGATGTCCTGATGATCCGCAGGGGGACGAAACCTCTGGCGGGCGACTGGTCGCTGCCGGGCGGGCGGATCGAGTTTGGCGAGCGGGCGGAAGCGGCGGCCTTGCGCGAGCTCAGGGAAGAGACCGGGGTGACCGCGCGGCTGGTGGGCCTGGTCGATGTGGTCGACGCGATCTTCCGGTCGCGGACGAGCGGAGACGTCGCCCGCCATTACCTGCTGTTCGATTATGCCGCCGTCTGGATTTCGGGCGAGCCGGTGGCGGGCGACGATGCAAGCCACGCCGAATGGATCCCGCCGGGGCGGCTGGCGGAGCTGGCGCTGTGGGCGGAGACGCGGCGGGTGATTGAGGCGGCGCGGGGGATGGTGCGCTGTTAGCCCCCTCTCCCTCTGGAAGAGGGGTTCCAAGGAGACACCCAGAACCGCTCTTGACCCGCCCCGACGTCAGGTCTCTGTAGACGTTCACACAAGCAGTCACATTCCAGGGAGGAATTTTCGCCATGACCTACAAACCCTTCGACCTATCCGGAAAGGTCTGCGTCGTGACCGGCGGCAACAAGGGCATCGGGCTCGGCATGGTGGAGGCGCTGGCCGCCTCCAACGCGAATGTCGTGATCTGGGGCCGCAAGGCCGATGACAACGCCGCCGCCGTGAAGAAGGCCTCCAGCCTTGGCACCGGCACGGTGAAGGCTTGGGCCGTGGATGTCGGCGAGGAAGACCAGGTCGTGAAGGCGATGAAAGAGGCCGGGGAAGAGTTCAAGCGAATCGACTGCTGCATCGCGAATGCCGGCGTCGGGCGCGGCGCGGCCTCGTTCGAGACGATGACGCTGGAGACCTGGCGCTACAACCAGCGCATCAACGCCGAGGGCGCCTTCTTCACGCTGCGCGAGGCGGCCAAATCGATGGTGGCGCGCGCCAAGGCGGGCGATCCGGGCGGCAGCCTGGTCGGCACGGCC
>JBGSVY010000036.1:0-16492 GCA_041752715.1 Hyphomonas sp. | reverse complement strand
CGCTCAATGCCGAAGGCGCGGGCCACCTCGCTGCCGCCGCCGCGCGCCTCGGCGCGCCGATCCTGCACCTCTCGACAGACTATGTTTTTTCCGGCGACAAGACAGAGCCCTATACCGAAACCGATCCGCCCGCCCCGACGGGGGCCTATGGGCGCTCCAAGCTTGCCGGCGAGCGCGCCGTCGCCGCTGCCAATCCGAGACACGCGATCTTCCGGACGGCCTGGGTCTACAGCCCCTATGGCAAGAACTTCGCCAAGACCATGCTGCGGATTGCCGAGACACGCGACGAGCTTTCTGTCGTCCACGACCAGATCGGCAATCCGACGAGCGCCCACGATATTGCCCTCGGCCTTTGGGACGTCACGCGCCGCCTGGCTGAGGATCCCACGACCCTCGCGCCCGGCATCTACCACATGACGGCGTCCGGGGAGGCGAGCTGGGCAGACTTTGCCGAGGAGATCTTCAAGGCGAGTGCTTCGGCAGGTGGACCCGTTGCTCGGGTCAAGCGCATCACCACGGCAGAATATCCGACGCCGACGCGCCGGCCGGCCAACTCCCGGCTCGACTGCAGCAAGCTCGCCAGCCAGTTCGGCATAATCCTGCCGCAATGGCAGGCAAGTACGCGAACATGCGTTGAGTCACTCGTCAGAAACAAAGGTTGGGCAACATGAAGGGCATCATTCTCGCGGGCGGCAAAGGCACGCGCCTTTACCCGATCACCCGCGGCGTCTCGAAGCAACTCCTGCCTGTCTATGACAAGCCGATGATCTTTCATCCGGCGACAACCCTCATGCTGGCCGGCATCCGCGATATCCTGGTGATTGCGATGCCAGACTCAGTGGAGGCCTACCGGCGGCTGCTCGGTTCGGGCGCAGACTGGGGCATGAACTTCCAGTATGCCGTCCAGCCTGAGGCAAATGGCCTTGCCGAGGCCTTCATCATCGGCGCAGACTTCGTGGCGGGCGGGCCGAGCGCCCTCGCGCTCGGCGATAACATGTTCTACGGCGCCGGCCTCAGGGGGGATCTCGAAAAGGCCGGGGATCTCGAGGCGGGGGCCGAAGTGTTCGCGTTCCAGGTTTCCAACCCGCACGAGTTCGGCATCGTCGAGATCGATGCCAAGGGCGTTGCCCTGTCGATCGAGGAAAAGCCCGAGCAGCCAAAGAGCAACTGGGCCGTGACCGGGCTCTACTTCTACGATCAGGACGTTGTGGAGATCGCCCGCGGCGTCAAACCGTCTGCCCGCGGCGAAATCGAGATCACGTCCGTCAACGATGCCTACCTAAAGGCCGGAAAGCTGCGCGTGAACCGGTTGGCGCGCGGAACCGCCTGGCTCGATGCGGGTACCTTTGACGGGCTGATCCAGGCCTCGCAGTTCGTCCAGACCATCGAAAAGCGGCAGGGCCTGAAGATTGCCTGTCCCGAAGAAGTGGCGTGGCGGTGCGGATACATCGATGACGCCCAGCTTGAGCGTCTCGCGGCAGGCTACAAGAACGAGTATGGGGATTATCTGCGCGGGATCCTGACCCTGCCGCACGACTGAACCTGGCAAGACACTACCTTTGAGCAGGCTTGCGAAGCGTGTGGGTTTGGTCCAGGCCAGTGGAGGGGTTTTGCGTTCGCGGCAGACGGATGTGCACCATGCGCTGGCTCATGCGAAGTGGATTCCAGGACATCGCGCGCGCAACCTCCCAGAGCGAGCCGCGCCGAGGCGGCGCTGCGCTGCGGGCGGCCCGGATCTCCCGCAAGCCTTTCAGTCCCGCTGTCACCCCGCGCCACATCGGTCCGGCTCGTCCCGTCATGACGGCGCGTACAAGCAGGTAGGCCATCAGCGTGACATGGCCGGGAAGGGTAAGCCACAGCAACGGCGCCGGCATGTTCTTCACATAGGTCCACAGCCGGTTGCGTGTGCCGTGAAAGGTCGCAAACTCGCTCTCCCGGCCTGACAGCGCGCCGCCGACATGGTGGATGACAGCGTCGGGGATGAACAGGCAGCGTTCGCCAGCCAGCCGCAAGCGGAAGCCGAGATCGACATCCTCACAGAAGCAGAAGAAGCTCTCGTCGAACCCGCCATGCCGCAGGAAAAGGTCGCGTTCGAATACCGCTCCGGCGCCGCAGGGGCTGAAGCATTCGCCCTCGCCGGGGATCTCGCGCACAGGCCGGCCGAAGCCGCCGCGCCAGGGGAAACCAAAGACAAGATAGGCATCACCCGCGCCATCGAGCGTGGAGGGCAGCGTTGCGTCCAGCTGAAGGGAGGCGAACATGCGCGTGTCCGGATGCCTTTGGGCGGCCCGCGCAATCGCGTCCAGCCAGTCTGGCTTTGCCTGGGCATCCGGGTTCAGGAGGACGAGCCAATCACCCTTCGCCCGGCGAGCGGCCAGGTTGTTCGCCCTCGCAAACCCATGATTCTCGGCTTCGGCCATCAACGTGAACCGGGGAAGGCCGGTCGTATCAAGTGCGTCAATCGAATGATCGCTCGACGCGTTGTCGACGAGGATGACTTCAAAGTCCTGACGGGTCTGCACGCGCAGGGAGTCGAGCGCCTTCTGAACGAGCTCACCGCCATTGAAGTTGACGATGATTACGGTGAATGTCAGCCGCTCTGCGTCCATCGCCCGTCTCCCTTGGCCTCGCACGCCTGTGTTTGCCTGCTTTGAGTCGTTTTGGAGGCAGTGGCAACCGGGCGGCTGCATCACTGGCCTATCGGCGCTCAGGCTGGGGCTATTTTGAAACGATGCTTGGGGCTAGACTAACGCCATGACTGATCTTGCCGTCAAGAATCGCTACGCTGCCGCCCCCCGCGCTGCCGATTTCACGATCGACCAGGCGTGGGACACCTACAGCGCCGAAGAGCATGATCGATGGGATCGGTTGTTCCAACGCCAGAAGGAAATCACCCGCGATCGTGCCTGCGCGGCGGCCCTTAACGCGATGCGCACATTGGAACTCTCTTCGTCCGGCATCCCCGACATGAATCGCCTGTCCGACAGACTCGAGCGGCTGACCGGTTGGCGCGTTGTACCGGTCGCCGAGCTCGTTCCGGACGATGTTTTCTTCAATCATCTCGCCAATCGCAGATTTCCGGCTGGCGCTTTCATCCGCCCGGAAGCCGAGTTCGACTACCTCCAGGAACCGGATATTTTTCATGACATCTTCGGGCATGTGCCGTTGCTTGCGGATCCTGTTTTCGCTGACTTTCTCGCGGCCTATGGCAAGGGCGGACAGCGCGCGATGCAGCTTGGCCAGTTGAAAAACCTCGCGCGGCTTTACTGGTACACGGTCGAGTTCGGTCTCATACGCGAAGCGGGCAGCCTGCGCATCTACGGCGCTGGCATCCTGTCGAGTCCGCGCGAAACAGTCTTCGCCCTTGAAGACCCGAGCCCCAACCGGATCGGTTTTGATGTCCGCCGCCTGATGCGCACAAAATACATCATCGACGATTTCCAACAGACTTATTTCGTGATCGACAGCTTCGAGGCCCTTCTCGATGCCTGCTACAAAGACTTCGGCAGCGTCTATGCCGATGTGCGAGGGCAACCTGACTTTGAGGCAGACGAGATTGCGCCCGGTGATACGGTGATCACACGCGGCACGCACGCCTATTTTGACGCCAAGGCGAGGGCTTAGATCGCCGCGGTGAGGTCCGTCAGGCGCTGACGCAGGGAGGTGCTGTCGCCCTGAAGCTGGGCGTCAATGTCGTCATGGGTGGTCCGCCAGACCGGGACCGCCGCTTTCAAAAGGTCGATGCCAGCGTCTGTCAAGGCGAGGCGCCGGGTTCGTCGGTCCGAAGGATCGGCCGCCGACGTCACAAGTCCGCGCCGTTCGAGTGGCTTGAGGTTGGCGGTGAGTGTTGTTCGGTCCATTGCCAGCAGACGCGCGGTCTCGCCGAGGCTCGGCGGCGCTGGCCGGTTCAGCGACATGAGGAGGGAATATTGACCATGGCTGAGATCAAACGGCTTCAAGGCTTCGTCGAATCGCCGTGCCAGCGTGCGCGCCGCCCGTTGCACGCTGAGACAGAGGCAACGTCCGTAGACTTCATGGGTAACAGAAAGGGGGAGGTCATCGCGCATGGCAAATATTTATGTTGACATCAACCTATAGTCAAGGAATCCTCAGTTTCACCGGTCAGGGCGCGCTCACCGGTGCGCGCGGAGGAGGGCGACATGGTGGGGCTTCAGAAGAAAGTACGGCTCTGCCTCTGGTTCGAGACGGGCGGGCTCAAGGCCGCCGAATTCTATGTGTCGCTGCTCCAAGACAGCCGGATCGACGCGGTGTTCCCGCACGGCGATGCCGCAGACCCCATGGTCGTCGAGTTCACGCTGGGCGGCGCGCCGATGATGATCCTGACAGGCGGTCCTTTTTACCAATTGTCGCCAGCCGCATCGATCTCTGTGCTGACGAAAGAGCAAGCCGAGACAGATCGGCTGTGGACCGCATTGCTTGCCGATGGAGGGCAGGAGAGCCGTTGCGGGTGGCTCGCCGACAAGTACGGCGTCTCCTGGCAGATCGTGCCCGAAGCCTTGCCTCGGCTGATGCACGCGCTGGACAGGGCGGCGGCCATGCGCGTGCGCGACGCCATGCTGAAGATGAACAAGATCGACATCGCCGCCCTCGAGACGGCGTTCGCAGGCTGAGGGAGAAAGACATGGCCAAAATGAAGAGAAAGCCAGTGGCGGAGATCGCTGCGGAGATGGGGACGGGCCTTCTTTCGCCGCACATCGTGTGCCGCGATTGCGGGAAGGCCATAGAGTTCTACAAAGCGGCCTTCGGCGCCGAGGAAATGATGCGCCTTCCAGGACCAGACGGGCGGCTGATGCACGCTGCGATCCGGGTGAACGGCGCGATGGTGATGATGAATGACGAGTATCCAGAGATGGGCGGCGTCTCGCCGCTGGCGCTCGGCGGTTCGCCCGTGACGCTACATCTGATGGTGGATGATGCGGACGCGGTGGCGGCGAAAGCCGTTGCAGCGGGCGCCGAGATTGTGATGCCGGTGGCCGATCAGTTCTGGGGCGACCGGTACGGCGTGGTGAAGGATCCGTTCGGGCACATCTGGTCGATCGCGACACCGATCTGGCCGCCGAAATCGCCAGAAGAAATGCAGGCGGCGCAGGCCGCCGCGATGAAGCAGATGTCTGGAGGCGGATGAAATGGCCTATGTTGATGGATTTGTTCTGCCGGTGCCGGAGGCCAACAAGGAGGCCTACCGGAAAATGGCAGCGAGTGCTTCGGTGGTCTTCCGCCGGCACGGGGCGATTGGCTTTGTGGAATGCTGGGGCGAGGATGTGCCACAGGGCAAAACCAATTGCTTCAATTCTGCCGTGCTGAAAAAACCGGACGAGACAGTCATGTTCTCCTGGATCGTCTGGCCGGACCGGGCCGCGCGCGATGCCGGCAATGCGGCCGTTATGGCGGACCCGGAGCTTGGCGGGCCAGGCTTTGAAATGCCGTTTGATGGTACACGGATGATCTTTGGTGGCTTTGAGCAACTGTTCGGGGATGCGCTGGCAGCGCCGGGCGTGATCGACGGGACCGTGATGCCGGTGCCTTCGGACAAGCGGGCGGACTATACGGCGGCGGCAAGGAAGATGGCCGACCTGTTCATCGAACACGGCGCAATCTCGGTGGTGGATGCCTGGAGCGATGATGTGCCGGAAGGCAAGGTCAACTCCTTTCACACGGCCGTGCTGAAGCGGCCGGACGAGGCGATCGTATTCTCCTGGATCAACTGGAAGGACCAGGCCGCGCGCGATGCGGGCTGGGAGAAGATCATGGCAGACCCGCGGATGGCCGAGCATGGCCCGGCATCCGTGGGCGCGGACATGGGCCGGATGATCTACGGCACGTTCCGGCCGATTGTGGTGGCCTGATGCGGACACGGGCGGCTGCGACAAAATGTGAATGAGAATGAGTTGCAAGAATTGGGATCGCCTGTTAGCGAATGAGAATAATTCGCAAAACAGGACGTTCGCTCCATGCCGCTCATTGCTTCTCGCCGCCGCGCTCTGCGCACATGCCTCCTTGGCTGCATCGCAGGTTTTGGCGGGGGGCTAGCGGGGCTTCCAGCAGCCGCTGAGGATGCGGTGTCGCGGCAGGACACCGTCTATGTCTACGGCACGCTGGCGCGCTATTCCGAGGAAACGTCGACCAGCGCCACAAAGACCGAGACGCCAATTGTCGACATTCCCCAGGCGCTTACCGTCATCACCCGCGACCTTATTGACGATCAGGGCTTTGGCAGCGTCGCGGACGCGCTGCGCTATGTGCCCGGCGTCACGGTCGCGCAGGGCGAAGGCCACCGCGATGCGCCGGTTCTTCGCGGCAACGTCACAACGGCTGACTTCTTCGTCGATGGCCTGCGCGACGATCTTCAATACATCCGCGATGTCTACAATGCAGAACGGATCGAGGTCCTGAAAGGGCCGTCCGGACTCGTCTTTGGGCGGGGCACAGGCGGCGGCGCCATCAACCGCGTGACCAAGCAGGCCGATGGCGACGCCGTGCGCGAGATCGGGTTTGGTGTCGGGTCATTCGGCTTTGCGCGGGCCACCGTCGATGTGGGCGACGTGCTGGGTGACGTCGCGCAGGGACGCGTCAACCTGCTCTACGAGCGTGCAGACAGCTATCGAGAGCAGGTCGAATCTGAACGCTTCGGTTTCGCGCCCTCGGCAGGTTTTGACCTTTCGCCCGCCACGCGCCTCACCCTCAATGGCGAATATTACAGCGATGAGCGAACAACAGATCGCGGCGTTCCTTCCCGCAATGGCCGGCCGTTCGATCCCTCCGAGAAAGCCTTCTTCGGCAATCCGGAGCTGAGCCCGAGCCGCGTCGAGGTCGCGACGCTCACCGCGCGGCTGACGCACGATGTCAGCGACACGCTTCGCCTGCAGACGGCGCTCGTCTACGGAAACTACGACAAGTTCTACCAGAACTCTTTTGCCGCCAGCCCCGTTTCGGCAACGGGCACGGTTCAGATCGCCGCTTACAATTCTGCGACGACGCGCGAGACCCTTCTCAGTCAGACAGACCTGATCTGGACGCACGACATTGCAGGCTTCGCCCAGACACTCCTGCTCGGGATCGAAATGGGCCAGCAGTCGAATGAGAATCTGCGCGTCGAGGGACAGTTTCCCGCCGCTGGTGGCCTTGAGCGGCTCACCGTCAGCCTCGCGGACCGGGGACAGTCAGCTGCCGCCGTCTTCGGCCGCGTGTCCCAAAACAATACCAACGACCTTTCGCTGGTGGGCGTCTACGCCCAGAGCCAGCTCGAACTGACCGACGCGCTGGAAGTTGTCGCCGGTGTGCGTTTCGATCAGTTCGATCTCGATTTCGAGAACCGCATCGGCGCCTCGGTCAGCCGCAAGGACGAATTCGTCTCACCTCGCCTCGGTATCGTGTATTCGCCTGTCGAGCCCCTCTCGATCTATGCGAGCTGGAGCCGCGCCTACCTTCCGCAGTCAGGCGAGCAGTTTTCCGGCCTGACCCCGACCCGGGCGCTCTTCGATCCCGAAGAATTCGAGAACCGCGAAATCGGCGTGAAGTGGCAGCCGTCTGACGAGCTGCTCCTGACGGCCGCCCTTTTCCGCCTCGACCGGACGAACACACTCGCGCCCGGCCCGGTGGCCGGCACGGTCGTAGCGACAGGCGCGCAACGCAGCGAGGGACTGGAACTCTCCCTCCAGGGTGAAGTGCGTGAGGGCTGGGATGTGTTTGCGTCCTATGCCTGGCAGGTCGCCGAGATCACAGAGACGACGAGCGCAGCCCCCGCCGGCCGCAAGGTGGCGCTCGTTCCCGAACACAGTGCATCGCTCTGGAGCAAGATGCGTGTCACCAGCACGCTTGACACCGGCATCGGCCTCGTCTGGCAGGATGACCAGTTCGCGTCGATCTCGAACGCTGTTGTTCTGCCGTCCTACGCCCGCATCGACGCAGCGGTCTTTTACGCCTTGTCGGACCGGCTCGACCTCCAGCTCAATCTGGAAAACCTCACCGGCGAGACCTATGCCTACGCGTCCCACAACGACAACAACATCTCCCTCGGGGCTCCCCTGACCGCGAAAATTCGCCTGAGTGCCAGCTTCTGAACATTTCGCCAGCCGCCCTGTTGCCGAGGCTTCACGAAGCAGTGTTTAGATAGGCAGACCAGTTCGATTGGTGGGGGCGTTCGATATGTCGGTTAGGGGCAAGGTGTTGGCGGGTCTTGCGGCAGGCGTGATGCTCGCCGGATGCGCAACGGAAAAGATGACGCCGGCGACCTGCGCCGCGTCAGACTGGTACGCAACCGGCTTTGCAGACGGTACCGCCGGAAAGCCGATTGACGCCGTCAACCGGGTATCGGCGCAATGCTTTGAGCTCGGTTTCCGGATCGACACCGATCTCTATCAGCGCGGCCGGATGGACGGGTTGGCGAGCTATTGTACCCCCCAGCGGGCGTTCAGCATCGGCGAATCGGGTGGCAGCTATAACGGTGTCTGCGCCGATCACGATGAGGCGCTGTTCGTTGCGTCGCTGGAAGAGGGCCTCGAGCGGCGCAGCTATGTGTCCGCGGTCGACTCACTGGTCTCCGCATTGAGTTCTGCCGAAAGCGAGATCGACCGGATCGACGAAAAAATCACGACCTTCGAGATCGAAATAAACCAGTTCGAGGGTGGTCAGCGGCCGAACACAGATGTCGCGTACAATCGCAGACGGATCGACGAACTGCGCCGCGAACGCGCCGATATCGTCCGCCGCAAGATTCCAGACCTGCGAGCAGACCTTGCCATCGCGGAACGGGAACTTGATGCCTACGAGCGTGAGTTTGCCCTTCGCCAGCAGGCCCGGGCCTATGAAGCGCAGATCGCGGAGGCAGAAGCACGTGCGGCGGCTGCGGAGCGGGAACTGGCAAACCGGAAGCAGCAGGAGGGGAATTAACGCCCGGCGCTTGAGGTGGTGGGCCCGGCAGGATTTGAACCTGCGACCAAACCGTTATGAGCGGTCCGCTCTGACCAACTGAGCTACAGGCCCTCCCGCCTCGCGTGTAAGCGCCCTGCCATCGTCATGCAACCGCCTTGTTTGACCGCCAAGAGCGGCGTAGCGTCTTGATTTCTTGCTGGAGAACCCCACCATGATCCGCCCCGCCCTGACGGCTGCCGCCTTGATGTTCCTCCTCGTTCCCGTTGCCTGCGCCCAGACCGCGAGCCTTTCGCCCATGCCGACCACATCGAGCTTCCATCCCCAGTCGATCCAGCCTGAAACGACCCTCCAGATCTCGTCCGAGTCGACTGTCCGGCGCGAACCTGACATCGCCTACATCACCGCAGGCGTCACTGAGGAGCGCAAGACGGCGCAGGAAGCGATGGCCGCGCAAGCTGCCGCCATGACCGGCGTCTTCGATGCGCTGGCCAAGGCAGGTGTCGATGCCAAGGACATGCAGACCTCGGGCCTCTCGCTCTATCCGCGCTATGACTATGTCGAGATCGAAGTTCGCAAGGGCGAGATGCGCGGCGAGCAGCGTCTCGCCGGTTATGTTGCGTCGAACCAGCTGACCGTCCGCGTGCGCAACCTTGCCAATCTCGGCAAGACGATCGACAGCCTGGTGTCCTCGGGCGGCAACACCTTCTCCGGTGTCAGCTTCGCGCTCGATGACGACACGGATGCGCGTAATGAAGCCCGGCGCCTGGCGATGACCGAAGCGCTCGCCAAGGCAAATCTCTATGCGACCGCGGCTGGCCTCAAGGTGTCCCGGATCGTGACCATCAATGAAGGCTACGAGCAGAAATATGCGCCGATGCCCATCGCAAGGATGGCGATGCAGGATGCGATGCCGGAAGCCTCGACCCCGGTCGCGGGCGGTGAAGTAAGCTATTCGGCCAACCTGAGCGTGCTGTTCGAACTGACGAAATAGGATCCGGGAATCTAGAGGTAGCCTGCCGCCAGCAGGTCCTTCATGTCGACCAGCCCGATCGGCCGGCCAGCTTCCACCACGAAGGCATTCGAGACCCGGTGTTCGCTCAAGCGTTCGATGACGCTTGCGATGCGTTCATCGGGATCAATGGTCCGGGGCTTCGGCGACATCACCTCCGCCGCCGTTGCACCCGTCTTGCCGGCAATCATGGCGCGGCGCAGGTCCCCGTCCGTGACCATTCCGACGAGTCGTCCAGCCTCATCGATCACGCCGACGCAGCCCTTGCGGCCCTCGGACACCGCCAGCAGCACCTGGACGAACCCGGCAGACGCACTGATCAGGGGAAGGGGGTCTTTCTGGCCGGTGATGTAGTCGCCGGCAGTCTGCAGGGATCGGCCGAGCTTGCCGCCCGGGTGCCGGTAGCCGAAATCCTCGCGGCTGAACCCCCGGCGTGCCATCAGCGCGATCGTCAGGGCATCGCCGAGCGCCAGCGCCATGGTCGTCGAGGATGTCGGGGCCAGCCCGTTCGGGCAGGCTTCGACGACGGACGGCAGGGTCAGCACGATGTCGCAATGCCGGCCCAGCGTGGAGTCCTCCGCGCGGGTCATCCCGATGAGCGGAATTGCATTCGTGTTGCAATACTGAAGCACGTCGATCAGTTCGCGGCTCTCGCCCGAATAGGAAATCGCGATGACCACCGAACCCGGCACGATCATGCCAAGGTCGCCATGGCTTGCCTCTGTCGGATGAAGGAAGAAGGCGGGCGTGCCCGTCGAAGCGAGGCTTGCGGCGATCTTCTGGCCGATATGCCCGGACTTGCCGACGCCGGCGACGATCACGTGCCGGTCCGTGGCGAGGATCGTGTCGATCGCCCGGACGAATGCGTCGTCAATCGTCGCTTCGAGCTTCTCGAGCGCGTTGCGCTCGATCCGGATCACGTCGCGGGCGAGCGCGATATCGTCGTCGATGCTCAAGGCAGGTAGCTTTCCGGATCAGTGCCCGAGTTGCCTAGCCTCATATGCCGACACTGAAAAGGGTGGCAGTGTTGGCGCAGCGGAGGCCGCGACGGCTGGTAAGTCAATCGCCTGTTCCTCGGCGTCGCCTTCGACGATGGCGACATCTTCGTCGGTCGAGTCAATTACGTCAGCGGCAAATTCGCTTAGCCGGCGCCCGTTGAGCATCGGTTCAGCAGCCGCATTCGGGTTGAGCGGCGTCTGGACCGCCGCGAAAGCGATACTGGGGCGCAGAGAGGGTTCGGGAACGAAGCTCGGATCTGAAAAGGTGGCAAATGCCGCCTCGACCAAATCCGTGACATGCGCGTTGCGCGACTTTGCGGTTGTTCCGCCAAGCATGACCGCGATCACACGCCGTCCGTCACGGGTGGCGGATGTCATCAGGTTGAAGCCGGAGGCGCGCGTATAGCCCGTCTTGATCCCATCGACGCCCTCGACCGTCTTCAGGAGATCGTTGTGCGTGCGGTATGTCAGGCCACCCCAGCTGAACTTCTGTGTGCCGAAATAGTGGTAATATTCGTCGTGGTTGGCGATCAGAGCCGCTGCCAGGATCGCAAGGTCACGCGCGGTTGACACCTGTGCGGCGTCTGGCAGTCCCGACGCGTTCTTGAAGGTGGTGTTATAGAGGCCGAGTTCCTGCGCCTTCTTGGTCATGGCACGGGCGAAGCGCGCTTCGCTGCCCGCCAGTCTCTCCGCAATCACGACAGCCACGTCGTTCGCTGATTTCGTGGTCAATGCAGCAATGGCATCCTCAACCGAGATGCGATCCGTTGTCTTGAGCCGCAAATTAGAGGGCGGCTGGCCGGCCGCCGTCCGCGAGACTTTCATCGTGTCGGTAAGCGCGATTTCGCCGGCGTCGATGGCGTCAAACAAAAGATAGAGCGTCATAACTTTCGTTAGCGATGCAGGGTAGCGGGGGTCGTCAGCAAACCGCTCATGCAGCACTTCGCCCGAATCGGCATCGACCACGATCGCCGCATATTTCTCGGCATGCGCTGCCTGCAGGGACAAGCCCGGGACGGTCATCGCAATGACCATCAACAGAATACGGGCCAGCCGGGACCAGGCATGTCGAACCATGTCGGATAACTCCTCGTCGCGCATCATCCCGAACCGCTAGGGACCTAACCTAGAATCGGCGATCAACATTGACCATATCTTAACGCAGGGGGATTCCTCATATTTCCGTAAGGATCCGCATGTTGCGCAATCTCCGGGCAAATTGATTAATGCTGCACCGCACAAAATTTATTGCATTTGCGGTCAATGCGTGCTAAAACTACCACAGTTTGATTATGCAAAAGGAGAACCTTGATGGCGAAGACAGCCGGTACTGGAACGCGTGCCAAAGCCGAAGCACTCGGCAAGGAAACAACCACAAAGAAAATCGAAAACGGCATGGACCAGATGGCTGGCATGGCGTCAAAGTTCTCCGAATACACTGAGGGCAGCGTGAAGGCGCTCGCAGACACAACTGCAGCATCCACTGAAATGCTCCGCGAAATCGGTTCCCGCAACATGAACCTTTTCACCCAAACGGTCGAACAGGGCGTGGAACTCAGCCAGGCACTGGCACAGGTTCGCGATCCACGGGAGCTCCTGGAGCTCCAGTCGGGGTTTGCGAAATCGGTGTTTTCGGCATACACCGCTGAGATGGTCGCCCAAACAGAGCTCTACCTCAACGCTTGGCGCGACGCAGCGAAGCCATTCATGGCGAGCATGTCCCGCTAAGACCCACGACGTCCATCTGCCTGATCTGAAGGCAGCATGACCGTAGAGTGCGTAGATTGCGAGGGCCGGGTCTGATATGACCCGGCTCTTTCGTTTTTCCGGCCTTCGTCCGCGAGATCCGGAATGTACGCTCGAGAGACCGGTCATGCTCACAGATCGCCAATCTTGCCCGCTTCCGGGTGCGACGCCCGAGGCTGCGGCGCTCTTTGACCTCTCGTGCGATCGCTTCGCCCGCTTTTGCGGTGATCCGGTCCAGCCGCTGGACGATGCGATCGCGGCCGCGCCGGGCTTCGCGATGGCCCGGCTGGCGAAGGCAGCCATCTATGCCACGTCAACGGAACCGCGTGCGGTCAAGGCGGCCAGCAACATGCTCGACGCCGCCGAGCCGCTTCTTTCGGGTGACCGGGATGCCAGCCATTTCAACGCTCTAAGGCTCGCCGTTGCCGGCAACCTGTCTGCCGCCGGCGCGGCCTTGCAGCATCACGCGCGCGCCATGCCGCGCGACCATCTCGCCCTTCTGATCGGGCACCAGCTGGATTTCCTGACGGCAAATGTCGCACGCCTCGAGGGCCGGATCGCCGAAGCCTTGCCCCACTGGGAAGGCCTGCCGGGCCGTTCCTTCCTGCTTGGGATGCTGGCTTTTGGTCTTGAGGAGGGGGGCCGTTATGCCGAAGCCGAAGCAGCAGGCTTGGCCGCGCTCGATGCCGAACCCGATGATTGCTGGGCGCATCATGCCGTCGCCCATGTGATGGAAATGCAGGGGCGGGCCGAGGAAGCGCGCGATTGGATTGCCGGACGGACAGTGCATTGGGCCCAGCCGGAAAATTTCCTTCGCATTCACAATTGGTGGCATCTCGCGCTTTGCCACATTGAACTCGGTGACAACCTGTCTGCCCTGCGGCTCTATGATGATTATATCCGCGCTGAACGCAGCGGCGTCGCCATGAACCTCGTCGACGCTGCCGCTCTGCTCTGGCGTCTTCATCTGCTCGGCACCGAGACCGGCGATCGCTGGACAGAACTCGCCGACGCATGGGCGCGCCATGCCGATGGAAACCTCTACCCGTTCAACGACATGCATGCGGCCTTTGCGCTCATCGGCGCGGGACGCGACGCCGGCCTTTCTGACCTGCTCCCGCGCGTCGCAACCCCCGCCGAGAGCGAAACCGCTGTCTGGATGCAGCAAATCGGTCAGCCCTTGCTTACGGGGCTTGTCGCCTTCCGGAACGGCGACAACGCTGAGGCCGCCCGGCTGCTTTACCCACTCCGCCTGATAACCGGCGCTTTTGGCGGCAGCCATGCTCAGCGAGATGTCATTCACTGGACGCTCACCGAAGCTGCTATTCGCGCGGGCAACCGGTCTCTCGCCGCCCAGCTGGTTGAAGAGCGCCTCCGGCCCCGGCCCCATAGCGCGGTCAATCTCGCGCTAAAGTCGCGGCTCGCGGCAGTTGGCGAATCCTTGCCGCCGGCCTAGTATGGCGGCGATGGCAGAATTTATCGATTTCTCGGCGCTGAAACGCCCGTCAAGTCCGAACACCGCGTTGATCGCGCCGGATGGCATGACCCCCTTTGCGACGCCCGACAGCGTGGCGCCCGTTTTCACCTTTCCCGTTGCCGAACTGTTCGAGCGTGCGCGAACCTACATCGAAGCGCGCAAGGATTGGCGTCTCGTTGCGGCCGACGCGCGTGCCCGGCGGATCCGATTCGTCGCCGTGACGCCGCTGCTCAAGTTCAAGGACGATGTGGATCTGGCCTTCATGCCGCACGGCAACGGCCAGTCGACCTTGATGGCTTACTCAAGGTCACGTGTCGGTTATTCGGATATGGGCGCCAACGCGAAGCGTCTCGCGGAACTAATCGGGGCGCTCCATCTGCCTTGAAAACAGTCGAACACGGAATTTGGCAGTTCCGGCATCTTCAATCTCGGTCAGGAACGTATATCTTGCCATTCATGCGCGGCCAAATCCAACCCATCGTGATGAACCAGCCTGGCCGCCCCGGCCAGGCGGGCGGCGGCCAACCCGGCGGCGATGACGGGCTGAACCTCGATCTCGTCACGGAAACCCGCATCAAGACGAAGAAGCCGTCGCTCTACCGCGTACTCCTGCTCAACGATGACTACACTCCGATGGAGTTCGTGGTTTTCGTTCTCGAACGCTTTTTCAATCGCTCGCGTGAACAGGCGACCCGGATCATGCTGCATGTGCACCAGAAGGGTGTCGGCCTCTGTGGGGTCTATACTTATGAAGTTGCCGAGACCAAGGTAGCGCAGGTGCTGGACCTCGCCCGGCGCCACGAACACCCGCTCCAATGCGTCATGGAAAAAGAAGACTAGTCAGAAACAAGACGACCCGCACCTTTTACAATAATCCCGGAAGGCTCTTCCTTTGCCACGTTTGTCCCCCTCTCTCGAAACGGCCCTCGAAAAGGCCCTCACGCTCGCGGCGGACCGCGACCATGAGTACGCCACGCTCGAGCATCTGTTGCTCGCCCTCACCGAGGACGAACACGCACGCGAAGTGATGGGCGCCTGCAAGGTCAATATCGACGAGTTGCGCGCCGATCTTACCCGCTACATTGACGAGGAGCTTTCGAGCCTGATCGTCGATGACAGCGAAAGCCGGGTCCAGCCGACGGCCGCCTTCCAGCGCGTCGTCCAGCGCGCCATCCTGCATGTCGAAAGTTCGGGCCGCGAAGAGGTGACCGGCGCCAACGTGCTCGTCTCGATCTTCTCCGAGCGCGAAAGCCATGCCGCGTACTTCCTGCAGGAGCAGGACATGACGCGGTATGACGCCGTGAACTACATATCCCATGGCGTGGCCAAGCAGCCGGGCATGTCCCGGCCGTCAACACCGCGCGGAGCAGAATCGTCCGAGGAAGAACCTGTGAAGCAGGGCCATGAAGCGCTCGATACCTATTGCGTGAACCTCAATGCGCGGGCACGCGCCGGCAAGATTGATCCGCTGATCGGGCGCGAGACCGAGATCAACCGCTGCATCGAGGTGCTCTGCCGCCGCAACAAGAACAACCCGATCCTCGTCGGGGACCCGGGCGTCGGCAAGACAGCCATCGCTGAAGGCCTCGCCAAGAAAATCGTCGATGGCGAAGCGCCCGAAATCCTTGACGAGGCGATCATCTGGTCGCTCGACATGGGCGCGTTGCTCGCCGGCACGCGCTATCGCGGCGACTTCGAGGAGCGCCTGAAATCCGTGATGAAGGAACTCGAGCAGCAGGAAAAGGCGATCCTGTTCATTGACGAGATCCACACCATCATTGGCGCCGGGGCGACCTCCGGCGGCGCGATGGATGCGTCGAACCTGCTGAAGCCTGCGCTCCAGTCCGGCGGCCTGCGCTGCATGGGCTCGACCACCTTCAAGGAATACAAGCAGCACTTCGAGAAAGACCGCGCGTTGTCGCGCCGGTTCCGCAAGATCGATGTGGTGGAGCCCACGGTGCCGGATACGATCAAGATCCTCACGGGTCTCAAATCTAAGTTCGAGGACTTCCACGGGCTCAAGTACACGAACGACGCCATCAAGGCGGCGGTGGAGCTGTCGGACCGTTACATCACGGACCGCAAGCTGCCGGACAAGGCGATCGACGTGATCGACGAAGCCGGCGCCGCCCAGTGGCTGCTGCCCGCGCCGAAGCGCAAGAAACAGGTCGGCATCCGCGATATCGAAGCGGTCGTCGCCAAGATCGCGCGCATTCCGCCCAAGCAGGTTACCTCGGATGACGCCGCTTCGCTCAAGTCGCTCGAGAGCGATCTGAAGCGGGTCGTGTTCGGCCAGGACGAAGCCATCATGGCGCTGGCTGCCTCGATCAAGCTCGCCCGGGCTGGCCTGCGCGAACCGAACAAGCCGAT
>JBGSVY010000035.1:0-4224 GCA_041752715.1 Hyphomonas sp. | reverse complement strand
CGACCGCGCACGACTGGACCTGCCGCGCGTGCCAATGCCGGTCGACGCCTTTGCCGCGCGCCTGCCGTCCGGCCGCCTGCGGATGCTCGACGGCGTCGACTATTTCGATCCCGATGGCGGCAGCGCTGGCCTCGGCCTTATCCGCGCACGGCAATCGGTTGATCCGTACGCATGGTATTTCAAGGCCCACTTCTTTGAAGACCCCGTCCAACCTGGCTCTCTCGGCCTCGACGCCCTGGTCCAGCTCATCCTGCGGGCCAGCCTCTTCAAGGGCCTCAACCCGCCAAACGGTGACTGGACGGCGGAAACCATCGCTGCTGGCGAACCTGTGAAATGGTCCTATCGCGGACAAGTCACGCCAGAAAAGTCCGAGGTCACGACCTTCGCGGAAATCCTCTCGATCGATCGCAAAGGCGAGCGCTTGATCGTCACGGCTCGCGGTGTGCTTTGGTGTGACGGCCTCAGAATATACGAGGCAAACCCGATTTCGATCGCCTTCCGTCCAGCCGACTAACCAGAGCTCAGTCGTACCTGTCAGGCAGACGCGCAAAGCTGACCACCACGCCATCGGCGTCGGTCGTCCAGACCTGAAACACACGTGAGAAGGCCTCCACGCAAAAGGATCGTCTCGCCTCCAGGAATAGTTCCGGATAGATGGGGACGGACTTTGGCCCCGCCCTCAATCCAGTTCCATCGGCTTTGAGAACGGCTTCCTTGGCGGTCCAGAGCCAGAGAAAGGCAAGCGCCGGATTGTCGTGTTGTTCAAGGAACGCTGCCCAGGTTTGCGCTTCGGCGGCAATACTCAGCATACCGAGCATCGGACGCCAATTTCGTGGACTGACGACTTCAATATCCACACCAACCCGGCCCCCGGTCGCGGCTGCCACGCAGGTCATCGTGCCGGACCGCGATATCGAAATTGACGGTGCACTGTCGCCAACGAGTGCCGGTTCGCCCTTGTCTGAATGCGTGATTTGCAATCCTTGCGGCACCAAGCCGGTAAGCTCCGCCAGCATCAGCCGCCGTGCCGCGTAATGGGCAAGCCGGTCTGACTGCAGCTCAGGCTCCCGCAATCGCAAAGCAAGCTCGCGTTCCCTTGTGCTGATCAGGGCGTCACATGCAGGCGCGCCACCGCTAGCAGCGCGATGATCGGCAATCCGCACCCGCCCGAAGATTTCCGGCAACCGGCCGCGAAACGGATCCTGGCTCTCGAGGGGGAACGCGCCATGCATACCGCGAAGCTCATAACCCGCGTCGCAGTTCACGTCGACGTGGCCTCGCGCACACCAAACACAGACATCTTATCATGAGGGAATATTGGGTGAGTGAATCTCGTCACACGCGACTATACTTGGAAACCGCGCAACACCGCCGGCCCCCTGCTGCCTAATCCGTGAACAGCCCGCGCGTGCAGCACCGGATCAGATTGGGGATTTAGTCCCGATTTTTCAACCCATTAGAGGTGATCGCTGACCTATGGAAGGCCTCGGCCTCCTCTTCGCAAGCCCAAATTCATTTCGCCCTACGAATGATTTCCCGCTACAATGGTGCCCAGATTGTATTATGGATTTACTTGAACAGGGGTCTCCCGCTGGCCCGACCGGACAAACGAGGACGACAAGATGCCGGCCAGTGACGCGCCAATTGCGGCCGGTATCCGGCCCGAAGCCCGAACCTCAGAAAGCCGGCGGCTGTATCGGCGCGCCGAGGGGGATGGTCTGGCCTTCGCGCCGTGGGGCCTCATTCCGGCGATCGGCCTCGCGCTCGTCCTGCTCAGCGGCTTCGGAAGCCTCGCGCGCAGCATCGAAGACACAACGCTTGAAACCGCGCGGCGCGCATTGGCAGAGGCGGGCGCAAACTGGGCAACCCCGGCTGTGTCCGGTCAATGGGTGGTGCTCGAAGGCACGCCGCCGTCCCTCGAGGCGCGAGACCTTGCAATCGCGGAGGTGCGCAAGGCGAGCGCCCAGACGTGGCTTGGCCGTGCCCGACCGGCAACGCGTGTGCGCGCCGCATACCAAAGCGGCGTCCCCGTGGAGACGCCTGCGGGGCCAACGCGCTCCGGCCAGGCGAATGAGCGCTACGAATGGACCCATCGACTGGCAGGCAAAACGCTAACGCTCCAGGGCCGCGTCCCGAGCGACGCAACGCGGGGCCTCATCGCCGAGGCCGCCGCCGCGGCGTTGGCACCGCCGAAAACCACAGAGATCATCAACCAGTTGGTTGTCGATCCGGGCGAAGGCCCCGAAGGCTTCTCCAATATTGCGTTGCGCGGAATAACCATCATCTCGAAATGCAATGACGGGCTCGCGAGCTTCTCGAAGGCAGTATTTTCAGTTCGCTGCACGGTCCCCGCCTCCGAACGGACGACCATCGATGCGATTGCTCGCGCGCCGCTGCCGTATGGTCGTGTGGGAGAAATCGAACTGCTGGAAGCCGAAGCCGTCGGCACATGCGATGCGGCCCTTGCAGCGCTCCTCGAGAATACACGCATTGAATTTGACTCAGGCAGTGCAGTCATCTCGCCATCCAGCGCCGCGATCCTCAGCCAAATTTCAGCAACCGCCGCGACCTGCCCCGGCAGGCTTCGCATCGAGGGGCATACAGACAGCACCGGCGCCGCACGCGATAATCTCGCTCTCAGCCTCGCACGGGCCGAAGCGGTGCGCGCCGCCCTGATCGACCGTGGACTGAGCGGCGAAAGACTACTGGCAAACGGATATGGCGCAGGCCGCCCGCTCGACACCAACGCAACCGCCGAAGGCCGCGCGCGCAATCGCAGGATCGAAATCCGAGTGGCGGCGCAGTCTGATGACTAACCCCGCCGCTGCACCCTTTCACGCCCAGACCCGAGAGTCCTGACCATGTGGTTCCTCCTCCTGAAGATTTTTTTCCTGCTCTGTCTGGCAGCCCTGTTTGGCGCGGCGCTGGCCTGGTGGTGGCTTCATCGGCGCATGGTCGACGTGACCGAAAGTCATTCCGAACTGACGCGCCAGGCCAACGCGCTCTCGGCCCTTGGGCCCTCCCTGACCCGGGAAGACATCGAAGCGGGGATGGAGCGAACCCTCAGTCTTTACGCGCCGCCACAACCCAATTTCCTGCCGCTTCTGGAGCGCCTGTCCAACATCGAAGCCCACATGATGGCGCCAAATCAGGATATGGACGCGCTGCACGATCGTGTCGGCGGCCTCGAACAAGCGATCTCGGCGATCTCGGCAGCCTTTGCAACGCTGCGCACCACGCATCTCGACTCCATCAACCAACGGCTCTTGAACGTGGCATCCCGTGTCGAAGCCTTCCAAATTCCTGATCTCAGCCCTGTCTCGACACGTCTTGGCGCGATCGAAACCACCGTCGCGGCGAACCGGCCACCTGACCTGCGCCCCCTGGAGTCGCGGCTTGAGCGGCTCGAACGCGCCATCGAAACACTCGACTTTCCAGAACCAGATCTCGGCCCGCTGCATAGCGCGCTTGCAAGAATTGACCTGACACTCGGCGACCTCACCTTCCCGGAGACAGATCTTGAACCCGTACTGGCGCGGCTTGCCGCGATAGATCAGCGCTTCGCCGCCATCCCGAGCAAAGGAGACGTCGATCGCGTCTCAGGCTCTGTCGATACGCTGGTGATGACGGTCGGGGCCGCGCGCGGACCGGATCTCGATCCGGTCAACCGCCGCCTCGCCGCCATCGAAGACGCGGTGAGCCAGTTCAGCGTGCCTGAAACAGACCTTGCGCCCCTCTCTGACCGCCTGAACCAGATTGAGAGCCGCCTCGCCCAACCTGCCCCCGTCAACGATGACCTGATCGCGATGCTCGCGGGACTTGAAGGTGATCTCGACACGCTCGCCAGACGGCGTAACGATCTGGAGCCCCTGTCCAGCCAGCTGTCTGCGCTCGACGCAGCCCTTGCAGGCATCCGCACAGACCTGCGCAACACAACGCGTACGGACGGACTGGAGCGGCGTATCGCAACGTTGCAGGAGACGATCCTGAGCCTGCCCCAGCCGAACTTCGACGAGATCAGCTATTCCTTGCGCGCGCTCGCCGGGCGTATGGACCTTGAGGCACTCGAGAACCGGCTTACCGCGATTGAGTATGGCCTGACGGCTGTGCACAATATGTTGCGCAGCCGCGGCGAGTTTATCGAGCCGCGTCCACGTCCCGCGCCGGCTGCTGTCATCGAAACCCGCGCGGCGCCTGCCCGCCCGTTGCGCGAAGCCACCCCGC
>JBGSVY010000034.1:0-4212 GCA_041752715.1 Hyphomonas sp. | reverse complement strand
GGCGTGCGGGTGATCGTCATGGATGACGGCCACCAGAACCCCTCGCTTCACAAGGACCTGTCGCTGGTGGTCATCGACGCCGAAGCCCCTTTCGGAAACGGGTACCTGCTGCCGAAAGGCCCCCTGCGCGAGCCGGTTGCGTCCGGGCTTGCCCGCGCCGGCGGCGTCATCCTGATGGGCGAGGGCCCGGTTCCGGCAGCAGTCATCGCGAGCGGCAAGTCTGTGTTGCGCGCCCGGCTGGTGCCGTCAGCTGCGCCGCCCTCCGGACCCCTGGTTGCCTTTGCCGGGATCGGCCGCCCGGTGAAGTTTTTTGATGCGCTCACCGCCGCCGGCGCCGACCTGCGCGACGCGGTCCCCTTCGGCGATCATCACGCCTATACGCGCCGCGACTTCGACTATCTCGGCAGACTCGCCCGCGATCACGGCGCCCGCCTTGTCACCACGTCGAAAGACCATGTCCGCCTGCCGGCTGACATGAAGGCCAGTGCGGAGGTGTTCGCGGTCCATGTGCAATTCGATGCGCCGGACGCGCTTGACGCCCTCCTCGCGCCGCTCTTCAAGCAGGGCGAGGAATGAGCGAGCCGCCCGCACCCTATGTCCGCCCCAAGGATGTCGACCAGCGCGCCAGCGTCTGGCAACGCGTGATCTGGCGCCTCGAGACGGTCGCGTGGGATGTCATCTACTGGGCGCCGATGAAAGCGCTCGGGCCGGATCGCGCCTCCGATTTCGGGGGCTGGCTCATGCGCCGCATCGGTCCGGCTTTCTCCCAGCACAAGACAACAAAGCGCAACCTGCGCCTCGCCTTCCCGGATTGGGACGCTGCCCGGATCAACGCGGCCGCGCTGGACGCCTGGGAAAATGCAGGCCGCACGGCGGGCGAGCTGCCTCACCTTCCGGCTATTGATCCGTACACGAGCGGCCGGGTGGAGGTTGTCGGGGTGGAACACCTTGATGCGATCGCCGCCAGTGGCAAGGGCGCGGTGTTCATCTCCGGTCACTTTGCCAATTGGGAGATCATGGCGCCAGTGATCGTCAAGCGCATCCCGCGCGCCGTGATGACCTACCGGGCCCTCAACAATCCACATATCGACCGGCGCATCAGCAACCTGCGCCGCGCCTATGGCACCGAGATCAATGCGCCCAAGGGCATCGGCACGCGCGAACTGATGCGCGCCCTCGCCCGTGGTGCGCCGGTCGCGCTGATGAATGACCAGAAGTTCAACGAGGGCATCCCCGTGCCCTTCTTCGGCCATGTCGCCATGACTGCGCCAGGGCCGACGCGGCTCGCGATGAAATATGGCGTGCCGCTGGTGCCGGTCTCCACCGTGCGCACCGGGCCGTCGCGCTTCCGCGTCGAGATCCATACGCCCTTCTTACCAGAGGCGACCGGCGACGAGGCTGCCGACATCTCCGCGACCGTCGCCCGCATCAATGCGTTCCTTGAGGCGCAGGTGCGCGCCCATCCCGGCCAATGGTTCTGGCAGCACCGGCGCTGGCCGAAGGAGGCCTGGCGCAAGGCGGGGATAGACTGAGGCCTGTCCCTCAAGTTTCGGGGCCTGCGCCGCGCGCCTGCAACAGCGCCAGACAAAGTTCAGCAAATTTATCCGACCGGGGTCCGCGTGGGGTTAGGTTTCGCGGGCCGGCGATGGTGCCGGCAGGTCCAGGCAGCCGCGTGACGGAAAGGTTATGCAGCCGCTGCCCCAGTTGCGGATGGGACGGAAGGCTCCGGTGCACGCGGAGGCCGGACGACCCAGTAGAGTAACCTTAGACCACCAAGTCCTTCGTATGCCCGGAGCCCACCGCTCCCATCCGCCGGACCCCCAGACTGACGAGAGAACCGGAAGGGTCCGCCCCTGTCCGGCTTCAGGTGCTGGCCGCACCAACCCGCCAGGGCGGGAAGCGCCGGTTCGTGCCGGCGGAATAGAGACACACACGATTGCCGGCAGGGTCGCGGAACCAGGCTTCCGTCCACAGCCAGTCCTTGCGCTCCGGTTCTTCGACCGGATGGATCCCCGCCATGCACCGCTTGCCCACCTCTGTGAACACATCGCTGACTTCGAAATAGACCGCTGGCCAGTCCGCGGGCGCGAGCGCATCGGTCAGATGCAGCGACAGCGTGGCGGGTTCCTCGCCCGCCTCGGCGGGGCACTCGAACCGCGCATACTTGGGCGGCGAGTCGACGATCAGCGTCAGGCCAAACCGCTGCCACCAGGCTACGCTGGCGTCATAATCCGTACACGGCAGGGTCACCTGGTCGAGGCGCATGGGATCAGATATCTCCTTGCCAGTCTTCGTGGCCGTGGCGGATGCGGGCAACGACAATTTCGTCCCCGATGATATCAAAGATGATGATGTGCGCCTTGTGGCGGTGTACTCGGACTGGCCGGAAGAACTCTTCGCGAAGCCGGGCGGCTTGCGGGAATTCTCCGACGAAGCGCAGTTCGCTGACCAGTTCCTCAAGATACCGGCGCGCCTGAAGGTCGCCGAACAAGCGCACGCTATCGCGAAAAATAGACCGTAGGTCGTCTCGGGCGGCAGGGGTCAGCCGAAGCCTCACCTCGGTGGCTCAGCGAGAATCTCCGCCATGATCTGGTCGAGCGACTTGTCGATTATGCCGCTCGCCAAGCCTTCCTCAATCTTCTCGTTCAACGCCGCGATCTTCTCCTGCTTGATCTGCTCGCGGCGGATGAGGTCGCGGATCAGGTCGGAGGAATTGGCGTATTTGCCATCTTCGGTTTGCGCCTCGACCCAGGCCTTCATCTGGTCCGGCAGGGAGATGTTCATCGTGGCCATGGCGGGCCTCCTTTGGGGGGAGAATCGCGTTTATGGCAAAGTTTGTCAATCCGAATTGTTACTAATAACAAACTTTGAATCAAAGCTTTCGGGCGGATGTTCCGCCAATCCGGCATGCGTGAAGAAAACGGCCCAAGCAGGAAATCCGAGTACCCGGCAAATGTCGGCGTGCCGATCAGATTCGAAAGCGTACTTGTAGTCCGCCTCCGGATCGACTGGGAGTTCTGCAGATAGAATGCCCTGAAGTCCCTCTAACCCCGATATGCGGTCAAATGCTGTGACAAATCGCGAGGCGTCAGCGCCGGACGGTGCGCTCCCTCCGACGCCGTCAAAATAATCCGGGCACGAATTGTATCGAAGCGGCGATGGGTTTGCATCTGCCAAGACCATCAGCAAAACAGAATCGTCGTGAACCAGAACCCCGAGCGCTGCGGTCTTCAGCTTCTGCGACAGAAGCACCGTCAACTGCTCCAGCCATTCCTCGTCTTGATTGTCGAGCCTCTCGTCGGCAACGACGATGTACTCCCCATCGGCAGCCGCGCTGAATGGCGCACCGATTTCACGAAGCATTTCAAGCAGGCTATTTGTATCAGTCGTTTTGACCGACACGTTTGAGTAAAAGCCGCCCATCTCAAAATGCTCCGATGAGAATCAGGTATCCAAAAAGCTTCGCAGCTTCCGTGACCGGCTCGGGTGTTTCAGCTTGCGCAAAGCCTTCGCCTCGATCTGGCGGATGCGTTCGCGGGTGACCGAGAACTGCTGGCCGACTTCTTCGAGTGTGTGGTCGGTGTTCATGCCTATGCCGAAGCGCATGCGCAGGACACGTTCCTCACGCGGGGTGAGCGAGGCGAGGACGCGGGTGGTCGTCTCGCGCAGGTTCGACTGGATGGCCGCGTCCACCGGAAGCAGCGCCATCTTGTCCTCGATGAAGTCGCCGAGGTTTGAATCCTCGTCGTCGCCAATCGGGGTTTCCAGCGAGATCGGTTCCTTGGCAATCTTGAGAACCTTGCGGATCTTCTCGAGCGGCAGGCCTAGTTTCTCGGCCAGCTCTTCCGGGGTCGGCTCGCGGCCGATCTCGTGCAGCATCTGGCGCTGTGTACGGATGATCTTGTTGATCGTCTCGATCATGTGCACCGGAATACGGATCGTGCGGGCCTGGTCCGCGATGGACCGGGTGAACGCCTGACGCATCCACCAGGTGGCATAGGTCGAGAACTTGTAGCCGCGGCGGTATTCGAACTTATCGACCGCTTTCATGAGGCCGATGTTGCCCTCCTGGATGAGATCCAGGAATTGCAGGCCGCGGTTCGTATATTTCTTCGCAATCGAGATCACGAGACGGAGGTTGGCTTCCACCATCTCCTTCTTCGCGATGCGGGCTTCGCGCTCGCCCTTCTGCACGGTCTGGACGATCCGGCG
>JBGSVY010000033.1:0-2998 GCA_041752715.1 Hyphomonas sp. | reverse complement strand
GGTCCTGCGGATGGGAGCGGGGCTCCGGATACACGAGGACTTGCAATCATATTCTACTCTACTGGCAGTCCGGCCCCGTGATCGGCGGCGCCTCGCTCCCATCCGGCTTATTTGGCGGCTGTGCCTGCTTCGCCTTTCTATCACGGCAGCAGCCTGGACCTGCCGGAACCCTTTCCGGCAGCCGCGACTCTAGACCGGCCGCATACCCGGTCGGATTCGGCCGGCTGAAATACCGGCCTGCCTGCATAGGATGCAGGGACAGCCTGCCTGGACATTGAGGAATAGAGACCGGCTTGTCCCCCAAAAATAATCACGTCAGAATAAACTAGGGCAATGAGGAAAATTGCGGTGATCCGGATCGGGTGCTTGGGCTATGACCGTGTGATTGACCTTCCCGTGGGCGCGCTCGCAGGAGCGCATTTCAGGGCCCGTGATTTCCATGCCGCTGACCTGCGGCACAAGGACCTGGCCGGCGCCGTATTCCGGGATTGCGAATTGCGCGGCGCCTTCCTTGACTGGGCAAATCTTGCGGGCGCCGATTTCGAGCATGAACGGCTCCTGTCCGCCTCAATGCGCTGCGCCCACTTGCGCGGCGCGCGGCTGCGCAATGCCAGCATGCGGGGGGCAAACCTCTCCGGCGCCTGTCTGATCGAGGCTGACCTGACGGGCGCAAATCTCGACGCAGCGAATTTGACCGGCGCTAACCTGTGCGGTGCGATTTGCCTCTGGAACAGCACCGAGCGGGCGACGTTCAAGGGCGCCGTCTACGATGGCGCAAGCCTGTTTCCGCCCGGATTCAAGCCTGCCCTTGCCGGGATGCTGCCTGCGAGGTGACGGTCAATCGAAGCGGGCAAGGCACGCCCGGGCCCGCCGTCTGATCGCCTCACTGGATGCCATCAGCCATCACGAATAGCGCTGCGCTGATCCGCGCCGCTAATCCATGCCGCTCTCCCGGCTTGACATCGCCCGGTCCCCCCCGCACGCAAACGGCATGCAATCCTCCCTCAGGGCCATTCTCGGTCCGACCAATACCGGCAAGACACATTACGCCATCGAGCGGATGCTGGCCCACGGCACCGGGATGATCGGTCTGCCGCTGCGCCTGCTGGCGCGGGAAGTGTATGACCGGGTCGTCGCCGAAAAGGGCGCGGCGCATGCGGCGCTGCTGACCGGCGAGGAACGCATCGCCCCGCCGACGGCGCGCTATTTCGTCTGCACGGTGGAATCGATGCCGGCGGCGATGCGCACCGACTTCGTCGCGATCGACGAAATCCAGCTGGCGGCAGACGAGGATCGTGGCCATGTGTTCACGGACCGGATCCTGCACATGCGCGGCAATTACGAGACGCTGCTGCTTGGCGCCGATACGATGCGGCCGTTGCTGCGTTACCTGAAACTCGGCGCGGAGACCGAACCGCGCGAGCGTTTTTCCGAACTGCGCTATGCCGGCCACGCCAAAATCACCAAGCTGCCGAAGCGCACGGCCATCGTCGCGTTCAGCACCGAGGATGTCTACGCAATTGCTGAACTCCTCCGTAGGCAGAAGGGTGGCGCTGCAGTGGTGATGGGCGCGCTCAGCCCGCGCACGCGCAATGCACAGGTCGCGCTCTACCAGTCGGGCGAGGTTGACTACATCGTGGCGACCGACGCGATCGGGATGGGGCTGAACCTTGATGTCGACCGTGTGGTGTTTGCCGCGCGCCAGAAGTTTGATGGCCGCCGGCATCGCCAGCTGACGCCCGCCGAGTGCGGGCAGATCGCTGGCCGGGCGGGGCGGTTCCGCAATGATGGCGAGTTCGGCGAGACCGGCGATTGCCCGCCCTTCGAGGAGGCGGTCTGGAAGGCGATCGAGACGCACCGGTTCGATCCGGTCGATGTCGTCCAGTGGCGGTCTTCAGCGCTCGATTTCTCCAGCCTGAAGGCGCTGATCCGCAGCCTCGAGACGCCGTCCGGGCATCCGGCACTGATCCATAATCCGCATGCGCTCGATGAATGGGTGCTGCGCCGGATGAGCGAAGACGGCGCCATCGGACCCGATGTCACCGGCGAGCGCCGGGTCAAACGGTTGTGGGATCTTGCGCGCCTGCCGGACTTTCGCAAGGCCGGGCCTGAGGGACACGCCCGCCTCGTGCTGGGGCTTGCTGCAACGCTCGCCGATCCCGATGCGCGCATCGGCGATGACGGCTTGCGTCACCGGCTTGCTGACCTTGTCTCGACGCGCGGCGACATTGCCGGATTGCAACAGCGCCTCGCCAGCATCCGGACCTGGACCTACGCCGCGCATCGTCCCGACTGGCTGGAGAATCCGCTTCTCTGGCAGGAGCGAACACGGGAGATTGAAGACTCCCTGTCAGACGCGTTACATGAGGCCCTGACGGCCCGTTTTGTTGACCGGCGGACCACGGCCCTGCTCGCCAGCTTGAGGAAAGAAGATGCCCGCTTGATCGATTTGACGCCAGAAGGGGATGTGACGGTCGAGGGTCATATCGTTGGCCGGCTGAAGGGCCTGTTGTTCGAGCCGGTGCTCGACACGCGCACGCTCGAAGGAAAGGCGGTGCGCGGGGCTGCGCTTGCTGCCATCCGGCCGATGTTGACCGAGCGGCTCGTGCAGATCACAGCGGCGCCGGCAGCGGCCTTCAGTCTCGCCGATGGGGCAGAGATTGCCTATCAGGGCGCTGCGATTGCCCGCCTCGCGAAGGGCGCCTCCTGGATCCAGCCGCGCGCAGAACTGATCGGCGCAAGCGAAGCGGAGCCCGCTGAACGCCAGCCCGCCCTGGAGCGGATCGACGCCTGGCTGCGCACCGAGATCGCACGTTTGCTGACGACACATTGGCGTCTTGCGCAGGACAAGGCTGGCGAGGCGCTCGCCGGGCCGGCGCGGGGCCTCGCGTTCCGGGTGCTCGAAAGTGGTGCAGCCGTCGATTTGCGCCAGGATGAACAGACCGTGCGCATCGAAGCCGACCAGCGCGAGGCGCTCAAAGCCATCGGCATCCGCGCG
>JBGSVY010000032.1:0-6499 GCA_041752715.1 Hyphomonas sp. | reverse complement strand
GCCGCTGGGCCTATGGCGCCGCCTCGGTGCCCTTGTCGGCCGCAGCGTTCGCCGGCTGGCCGGTGCCGGATTCCTGGCCACTCAGCGCCGGTCTTGGCGGCATGGTCGGTGATGGGCTGTTCAACCTTGCGGCCATTCCCTTCAGGGCGTTGTTGCTGCCCTCGCCGGAAACCTGGGCCGGCATCCTGCTTGGCGGCCTCGCGCTCGTTTCGGCGCTTGCAGCGCTCGGCTTCCGCCGCCGCGATGCAGAACTCCTGCAATCGACAGCCGCCCTGTCGAGCCGCCAGGCCGCCCGTCAGGCGCAGGGCTTTGGCGGCCTGTTGCTGGCGATCGTTCAGAGGCTGCGTCCGGGGGCCAAACCGGCGGTCGCCCGCGTTCCAGAGGACCGGGCCCGGGTCATCAAGACCGATGACGACTATGTGCCGGGGGCACGCTACACCACCGCGCTGGCCGATGATGATGGCTATGACCTCGATGACGATGAGGGCCGGGACTGGGATGACGAGGACGACGGCGAGCAGGACGAGGACGCAGAAGTTGATGGCCGCGCTGCGCCGCGTCCCCTGTTCTCGCGTGCCACCGCTGCGCCGGCGTCACGCGCTGTTCCGGCCGTCGCCAAACCTGAACGCCGCCGCACATCGACGCGTCTGCCCTCACTTGATCTCTTGCAGGTGCCTGAAGAGCGGGGCGACACAGTCGACGAGGAAGCGCTGATCGCCAAGGCCGCACGCCTTACCGAAGTGCTGAAGGAGTTCGGCATCCGCGGACGGATCAAGGAAGTTCGCCCCGGCCCGGTGATCACCTTGTTCGAGATGGAGCCCGCGCCCGGCGTCAAGTCTGCCCGCGTGATCTCGCTGGCCGATGACATCGCCCGCTCGATGAGCGCCATCTCCGCCCGCGTTGCGGTCGTGCCGGGCAAGAACGCGATCGGCATCGAATTGCCCAACGACACCCGCGACACGGTCTACCTGCGCTCGCTCCTCCAGGCCGAGGCCTATGGCGGCGCAAGGGCCACCCTGCCGATGGCGCTCGGCGAAGACATTGGCGGCATCCCGACGGTCGTCGACCTTGCCAAGATGCCCCACCTGCTGATCGCCGGTACCACGGGCTCCGGCAAGTCGGTCGGCGTCAACGCGATGATCCTGTCGCTGCTCTACCGCCACACGCCGGAACAGTGCCGCTTCATCATGATCGACCCGAAGAAGCTCGAACTGTCGATCTATGAGGGCATCCCGCACCTCCTCGCCCCGGTGGTCACCGAGCCCGACAAGGCCGTCAACGCGCTCAAGTGGACCGTGCGCGAAATGGAATGCCGCTATGAGCTCATGTCAAAGGCGGGCGTGCGCAATCTCGGCGGCTTCAACGAGAAGGCTGCGAAATACCGCGCAGCCGGTGAACCCCTGACGCGCAAGTTCCAGAACGGCTTCGACGAGCGCGGCAAGCCGCTCTACGAGACGGAGGTCCTGCCGAGCGATCATATTCCGCACATCGTCGTGGTGATCGACGAGATGGCCGACCTGATGCTGGTCGCGGGCAAGGATGTTGAAAGCTGCGTCCAGCGCCTCGCCCAGATGGCCCGGGCCGCTGGCATCCATCTGATCACCGCCACCCAGCGTCCATCCGTGGACGTCATCACCGGCACGATCAAGGCGAACTTCCCGACCCGCATCTCTTATATGGTCACCACCAAGATCGACAGCCGCACGATCCTCAACGAGACCGGCGCCGAACAGCTGCTCGGCATGGGCGACCTGCTCTACCAGGCCCCCGGCAAGAAATCCCAGCGCCTGCATGGTCCGTTCGTGTCGGATGAAGAGGTCAGCGCTGTCGCCGACTGGCTGCGCGACCAGGGCGAGCCGGACTATGTGATGGACATCCTCGAGGCACCGGAAGATGGCTCGACCGGCTCGGCGGTGATGGACGCGATGCTCGGCACCTCGACCGGCGATGATGATGAAGACCTCTTCGCCCAGTCGATTGCCATCGTCGTGCGCGACCAGCGCGCCTCGACCTCCTATCTCCAGCGCCGCCTCAAGGTCGGCTATAACAAGGCGGCCGGGCTGATTGACCGGCTCGAGGAGGAAGGCGTTATCTCGGCGCCCAACCATGCCGGCAAGCGCGAAGTGCTGGCCAGCGGGAAATCCTCCGCCGCCTGACGATACCAGCTTTGGTGGGAAACAAAGGAAAGGCTCCCGACCTCCCGAAGATGGAGGCGGGAGCCCGGTCGTTCGGGGCAGGCGTCGGCCGTCCGCCGCGCCGGACTTCACCCCATCGGATAGAGGATGTCCTTCGACACCGCGTCGCAGGCCTTCATCACGTCATCGCTGAGTACAAGATCGCTGGCGGCAAGAATATCAGCCAGCTGATCGAACTGCGAGACGCCGACAATCGTCGAGGCCACAAAGTCGTGCTGCTTTGACCACGCGGTCGCGAGCGTTACCGGGCTGATCCCGGCCTCCTTCGCGATCGTCATGTAACGCGCCGTCGCCGCGAGGGATTTCTCGTTGACGAAACGCTGCGCCATCAGCGTGTGCCGGCCGCCGCGATTGATATAGTCTGAGAAGCGCGCGCCCTGCGGCGTTGCCCCGTCCTGGTACTTGCCCGAGAGCACGCCGCCGCCGATCGGGGAGTAGGGGATGAGGCTCACGCCCTCGCGCTGGCAGATCTTGGCGAGCGCATCCTCGAAGCGGCGATTGTTGAGCGAGAAATTGTTCTGGATGGTCTGGTAGCGCACGGCGCCGATCCGGTCGGACGTGGCAAGCGATGTCATCAGCCCCCACGGATCTTCATTTGAACAGCCGACGATCCGCACCAGGCCTTCGCGGCAGAGTTCGTCGAGGGTTTCCATCGTCTCGTCAAAGCCGGTGCCATGGTCGGGCCAATGGGTCTGGTAAAGGTCGATATAGTCGGTCTGCAGGCGCATGAGGCTCGCCTCAACGGCGCGGCGGATATTGTGCCGGTCCATCGCCGTCATGCCGGCGCGCTGGGACGACTTGATCCAGCCATGCGAGGGCCCGCTCACCTTGGTGGCAAGGATGATCGCGTCGCGGTCCTTGGTCTTCATCCAGCGGCCGAAGATCTCCTCGCTGCGCCCCGCCCATTTGGGGTCCGGCGGCACGGGATAATTCTCGGCCGTGTCATAGAAGGTGATGCCCGCGTCGAAGCAGGCATCGAGAATGCGCAGGGATTCGGCTTCGTTGGTCTGCGAGCCGAAGGTCATCGTGCCCATGCAGATGTCGGAAACATAAATGGCGCTCTTGCCAAGGCGGCGGGATTTCATGGTGTCACTCCGGGAACTGAACCCGCGCACCCTAGCGGCAAATCGCCGGGACGCCAGCCGCCCCGCCGGGTCAGCCCTCCGCGCCGGGCCGGGCGAGGGCGGCGAAATCAATAATCTCGAAGGCATGGCCGGTGGCGGCCACGAAACGTTCGAAGTCGGCGCGGGAGATAGCGGTTGTGCCGGTATTGGTCAGCGGGTGGAAGTTCACCGGATCGTGCCTGAGCAGGGCCGCATCGACGAGGAAGCGCACACGCCCGCTGGTATCGTTCATCAGCGCGAAGGCCGTCACCGATCCCGGCGTGACGCCGAGCACCTCTTCCATCAGGTCAGCCGGCCCGAACGAGAAACGCGCCGCGCCGACCGCCTTGTGCAGCTGGTTGAGGCGGATCTCGGTGTGCGCTTCGGCAGCGATCAGCACGAGCTTGCCGTCCTTGTCCTTGAGGAACAGGTTCTTGGTGTGCCCGCCCGGCAGGCTGGCTTTCAGTTCGGTGCTCTCGCCGACGGTGAACACCGGCGCATGCCAGTGCGTCTCATGGGCGATGCCGAGGGCATCGAGATAGGCAAACAGGTCCTGCGGGCTTGCGGTCATCCCCTCATCTGGGCCAACACTCTCCCGGATCGTCAAGCACCCAGCGAGAAGTGACCCGGCCCATGAAGCTCGATTGCTACAAGATTTATGATGTCGCCCCCGAGATCGTGCCGGGCCGCAGCGACCGCCAATGGATGGATGCCTTCACTGACCGCCACCCCTACCGCTGCCTGCCGCTGACGATGGCGAATGCCACGGGCTGGGAAATCCTCTGCCCGATGGACATCAAGATCACCTGGAATGGCGGCCCGCGGATCGAGGACATCGACCTCAAGACCACCGGTAACCCCGCCGCCATCGCGAGCTTCGCCGACAGCCATTTCATGCGCGGCATCGTCACTTTCCATACCGGCCACCTGTTCCGCACCCCGCCCGGCTGGGGCGTCTGGGTCACCGGCCCGCCGAACTGGCCGAAGGACGGCATCGCGCCCTTGACCGGCCTTGTGGAGACCGACTGGCTGCCCTTTCCGTTCACGATGAACTGGCAGATGACCCGGCCCGGTGAAGTAATCTTCAGGAAGGGTGAGCCGTTCGCCTTCTTCACCCTGATGGAACACAAGCGCCTCGAGGAGATCCAGCCGGAACGCAAGCTGCTCAGCACCAATCCGGTGCTGGTGCATGAATACTCAGCCTGGAACGAAAGCCGCGCCGACTTCAACGCCCGCCTCAAGACTGGCGAGGAGGGCGCCATGAAGGAGCGCTGGCAACGCCACTACATGAAGGGCGAGAAGCCGACCGGCGACAAGGCCGAAACCCACCAGACCAAACGCCGGCTGAAGGCCCCGAAGAATTGGGTCTAGGGGGAACACACATGCAAAAACCCGTCATGAATCTCGATGAGGCCGTGTTCGATGATATCGAGGACAATGGGCGTTTCACGTCTAGGCGGGCGACGATCGGTGAGCATATCGGCGCGCGGGACCTTGGTTACAATCTCACCGTGCTGCCGCCCGGCAAGGTGCAGTGCCCGTTCCATAGCCATCATGGCGAGGAAGAGATGTTCTTCATCCTCGAAGGGGAAGGCGAGCTCCGGTTTGGTGACCAGCGTTATCCGCTGCGCAAGCATGACGTGATCGCCTGCCCGACCGGCGGGGCGGAGGTGGCCCACCAGATCATCAATACCGGCAGTGTCGAGCTGCGCTACCTCGCCATCTCGACCCTCACCGACATTGAAACGTGCGAATATCCCGATTCCGGAAAGGTCTCGATCGTGTCTGGCCCGCGCGGCGCCCGGACGCTGCGGATGATGTTCCGGCGCGAGGCAGACGTCGACTACTACGATGGCGAGGAGAGTTGAGGGGTCAACCTCCGGTTCGCCGTGCCTTCTCGTCTATCCCGCTCGTGCCCTGACGGGCTTCCAGCGCCGCCGCCACATCATCGAGGCGCACGCCCCTGGACCGTAGCGCGACCAGCACATGATAGAGCACGTCCGCCGCTTCGCTGGCGACCCGGACGTCTGATTCGCGGCGCACCGCTTCGGCGAGTTCCCCGCCCTCTTCGGCGACCTTGGCGGCGCAGGCCTCCGGCCCCTGAGCCAATAGTTTTGCCGTCCAGCTGGCACCGGCATTGCCCGCCTCTGCGCGCGTATCGATGGTTGCGGCGAGATGGCCAAGGGCTGCGCTGAGCCGGGCAGGGGAGGCGAGGGGGGGCATCGGAGTCTCAGTAGCGCAATCGGTGTGTCCGTCAAATGGGCAAAGGCCCACCGGAACGTGCCGGCGGGCCCTCAAAACACGAAAAGGGAGCTGTTATCTGTGATCGCGAAGCGCTTTTTCGATCACCGCCTGACGGCTCGCGACGGGATGGCCAGCCGCGGCGGCTCCACGAGGCGCAATGTCTGGCGCACACCCCTTTTCGATGAAGAGATTCGTCAGTTCGAGACGCCGAAGTTGAGCCCATTCTTCGGCTGTATCGGCTTCCTGAACATTGTTGTGGTAAGCGATCTTGAAGAAGCCAACCGCGAAAAAGTTGGCAAGGTTGAAGCTCTTGTTGTGACGAGCTTCCTCCATGACGGCCTCCAAGACATCGGCCTCCTGATGAAGTTCGGCGCAGGTCCTGAGTGCATCCCGCGGCTCGATAACCGCGACTTGAGGTGTGGACGTACACGCGGCCAGGGCAGCTATTCCGGCTAGGCAAACAAATGAACGGAGCATGGCGAGAATCCTTTGCGAAGATTGGTAACCTCTGAACGATATCGCGCATTCCATAATTCTATTTTAACGTGACGGGAACTATGGTTAACGACGGAAGAGAACTTGTTAGCAAACCGAGCCGCACTGAGACGGGCTGGTTCGTCGCCTCCACCTTGCTTGACGGACGCAAGGTAAGCGCGCCAGCTTGGGGCCATACCCCGGAGGAAAAGCCATGAAAGACCGCGTTTCGATCCAGATGCTGGAGGACGGCATCGCGGATGTCCGCCTGATCCGTGCCGACAAGATGAACGCCCTCGACAATCTGATGTTTGCCGGCATCGCCGAGGCGATTGCGACCTTGCGGGAGATGAAGGGCTTGCGCGTCGTGGTGCTGTCGGGCGAGGGCCGGGCCTTCTGCGCGGGGCTTGACCTCTCCTCGATGGCCCAGCCGGGGGATGGCAAGCCACAGGGCGAAGGGGCGACCGGCAGCCTCGGCAGCCG
>JBGSVY010000031.1:0-7481 GCA_041752715.1 Hyphomonas sp. | reverse complement strand
GCCCCGCGCGGCCTGCCGCAGATCGAGGTCACGTTCGACATCGACGCCAACGGCATCGTCTCGGTCTCGGCCAAGGACAAGGCCACCGGCAAGGAACAGCAGATCACCATCCAGGCGGATGGCGGCCTGACCGACGCCGACATCAAGAAGATGATGGCGGATGCCGAAGCCAATGCCGGCACCGACAAGGCCCGCCGCGAACTGGTTGAAGCCAAGAACCACGCCGAAGCCCTGGTCCATCAGACCGAGAAGCAGATGGCCGAGCATGGCAGCAAGGTGTCCGACGCCGTGAAGGGCGAAATCGAAGGCGCCATCGCTGACCTGAAGACTGCCCGTGAAGGCGACAACCTTGCCGACATCCAGGCCAAGCATCAGGCCCTGATGACCGCCGCGATGAAGCTCGGCGAGGCCATTTACGCCGCCGCCGGCACCGCTGCGGCGCAAGCCGATGGCGCCAAGGAGGATGACGGTGTGGTCGACGCCGACTTCGAGGAAGTCGACGACGCAAAGCGCGCGTAAGCGGCTTTAATCCCCCTACGCACAAACCCCGCCGGAGCGATCCGGCGGGGTTTTGCTTTCCGGTTTCCGCTCATCCCCGCGAAGGCGGGGATCCCGAAAGGCGATGTCGGACCCGATCCCCGCCTTCGCGGGGATGAGCGGGTCACATCATCACAACCACTTTGCCAGTCGCCTTGCGATCCATCAGCTCACGAATGGCTTCGCCGCCACGCTCCAGCGGATAGCTGTTCGAGATATGCGGGCGGATCTTGCCGTCTGCACAGAGCGCAAACAGTTCCTTGACGTTCTGCTGGTGAGCCTTCGGATCACGGGCCACCGCGGCGCCCCAGAATACGCCGCGCACATCGCAGCTTTTCAGCAGAGTCAGGTTCAGCGGCAGTTTCGGAATGCCGGCCGGGAAGCCGATCACGAGGAAGCGGCCTTCCCAGTTGAGCGACCGGACGGCAGGTTCGGCATAATTGCCGCCGACGCCGTCATAGACGATATCGACGCCGCCGCCGGAAATGGCCTTGATGTCGTCAGCAAATTTCTTCTGGCCATCGCGGTCGAGTTCGGTCGCATAGACGAGGCCCTTGTCGGCGCCTTTCGAGAGGCAGAAATCCACTTTCTCCTGGCTGGAGGCCGCCGCGATCACTTCAAGGCCCATCGCCTTGCCAAGCTCGACCGCCGCGATGCCGACGCCGCCGGCCGCGCCAAGCACCAGCAGCTTCTCGCCGGGCTTCGGGTCGGCCCGGTCCTTCAGCGCGTAGTATGACGTGCCATAGGTCATCATCAGCGCCGCCGCTTCATCGAACGGCATCGTGTCAGGGATCGGCATGACGCTCGGCCCGGCGGCCAGCGCATATTGCGCCATTCCGCCCGTGCCGATGGAGGCGAGCACCCGGTCGCCGGGTTTCACATGGGTGACCCCGTCGCCGAGCGCCGACACGATGCCGGCCACTTCGCCGCCCGGCGCAAACGGGCGCGCCGGCTTGAACTGGTACATGTCGAGCAGCATCAGGGAATCGGGGAAGTTCACCCCGCAGGCCTTGACCTCGATCAGCACCTGTCCCTTCCCCGGCACAGGGGTCGCGATCTCTTCCAGCACCAGCGTCTCCGGGCCTCCGGTGGTCTTTGACAGAATGGCCTTCATGGCACGCAGTCCTCCTCAGTCTTGTTGTTTGCCTCGCCAGACGGTAGCGGTGGCAGGCGCACGCGCCAAGCATGACCTTGAGTGAAAGGGCCCGAAACGTGACGAAGATCTGGGCGCTGGCCCTGCATGGCGGCGCCGGCCCCATCTTTGGCCGCGATTATTCGCGCGAGGAGGCGCATATCGCAGGCCTCCTGCGCAGCGGCGCCGCGCGCCTCGCATCAGGCGATGCGGCGCTCGACGTCGTCGAGGCCATGGTTGCCGCACTCGAAGCCTCGGGCCTCTATGTGGCCGGCAAGGGCGCAAGCCCCAATACGGCCGGGCATTGGGAACTCGATGCCGCGATCATGGACGGGCGCACCCGCCGGGCCGGCGCGGTCGGCGCGCTGCAGGGCTTTGAAAGCCCAGTCCAGGCGGCGCGCGCCGTGATGGAGCGTACCCCCAACGTGATGCTAGTGGCAGAGGGGGCCGCTGCGCTCGCGGCCTCGGCCGGCCTTGCGAGGGTCGGCGATCCGGCACGCTATTATGGCGCAGTCGACGAAGACACCGTGCAGGAACCCGCGCCGCAGACGGGCACGGTCGGCGCCGTCGCCCTCGACCAGTATGGCGACCTTGCTGCAGCAACGTCCACCGGCGGGGTACTGTCCAAGACGCCAGGCCGGATTGGCGACACGCCGATCATCGGCGCCGGCACCTGGGCCGACGAGCGCTGCGCCGTCAGCTGCACCGGGCTTGGGGAGTATTTTATCCGGGCGAACGCGGCGGCGGATGTCTCGGCTCGCATCCGGTACGGTGGCCAGCCCTTCGCCGCGTCCGTGCAGGGCGCGCTGGATGACGTGAAACGCCTCGGCGGCAATGGCGGGATGATCGCGGTCTCGGCGGCGGGCGAGCTTGCTTTCGGCTTCAACTCGGGCGGTCTGAAGCGCGGCCTCGCCGACTGGCAGGGCCGCTTCGAGGTCGCAACTTTCCTGTGACGGTCTTCGCTTGGATCCTGCTCACCCTGGCCGCTTTCGCGCTCCTGCTCGCCATGCAGATGCGACTGTTGATCGCCCTGTCCCTGCGCCGGGCACTGGCGGCACAGTTTGGCGGAGACGCCCGCGACCCCGCCTACCATGCGGCGATCCAGTCGGCCGGCCGCCAGCTGGCGGACACCGATCTCGTCCGACACCTCGAGGCCATCTATCCCCTGCCCCTCCAACACCTCAGCCTGGCGCGGAAAGCGAGCCTCGTGTTGCCCTTGGTGATGCTGGCCGTGACCGCGCTTGCGCGCCTTGGCGTCTTCGGTGGCGGCTGATGCGGGGCTATTTCGCAATTGGCGCCGAGCGTATTTCAAAGCCCATGAACCTTGGCGCCCTGATGCGCACGGGCCATGCCTTCGGCGCCAGCTTTGTCTTCTCGATCAAGGCCGCGAGCGACATCAAGGAGGCCTATTCGGCGGATACCTCCAAGAGCGACGGCCAGATTCCCTTCTACCAGTGGGACTCGATCGACGAGATGCAGCTGCCACGCGGCTGCCAGCTTGTTGGCATCGAACTGACCGATGATGCAGTGATGTTGCCGAGCTTCCGCCATCCGCCGCAGGCCGCCTACATCCTCGGGCCGGAAAAAGGCAACCTCTCGCCCGCGATCCTCGAACGCTGCGCGCATGTGGTGAAGATACCCACGCGCTTCTGCATCAACGTGAGCCTCGCCGGCGCGCTCGTGATGTATGACCGCCATCTGTCATTTGGCGGCCATGCGCCCCGCCCGATCATGCCCGGCGGACCTGACGGTTCGGCACGGCGCAAGCATGTGTCGGGGCCAGACAGGACGTAAAAACCGTCCAGAACCTTCTGGACGGTTTCTGGACGGTTCAGCGCGCCCCGACGAGCCGCTGGATCAGTCCCATGACACCCGTAAAGCGAAGTCCGCCATCGCGGATCGCGAGGGCATAGCAAATGTCCCCCTCGTCGCCGATAGGTTGGTGGGTGTCTTCCGGTCCATTGATCACCACGTCGCCAGGACCATAGCTGCCTCGCTCGTCGGAAAAGCCGCCCGCCACGACAAGGGTGTATTCGCTGCCCTTATGGCTGTGCCGGGGAATGCTGGCGCCCGGCGAAATCCGGTAGAGTTCGACCTCCATCCGCGAGCTGGTGCTGAGGGCTAGCCGCTTCAGGCCGCGCCCCATGGGGTCCCATCCTTTCTGCCCGATCGCATCGATGGCAGCGGCCCGCAGCGGCTCTGGCAGGGCAAGGATTTCATCCATCGCAGCGCTGGCAGCACGCGCCGCCGTGCAGGAGCAGGCGCCGGCGAGGTCAATTTCGTCAATGACCGCAAGCACTTCGTTCAGCGCGCCGCCCCTGAGACGGGTTTGTTCTGCCGTTTCGAGGCAGATGCCAGAAATCGCTTCGTGGGCCCGCAGCGTGCGACTGAGATCGGGGCGCAGCTCGGCTTGTGTTTCGAGCATCAACGCGAAGGCCGGATCAAGACAGCCCGCCGCATAACTTGCGTAAAGATCGCTGAACACGGGAGTGGGATGCGGCATCATACGGGGTTGCATTCTTTATTCTGCTCTTGGCCGCAAGATTGATCTAATCGCGCCAAGGTCAAGCATGACGGGCCGCAAAATGCGATTGATTATCAGAGTGCGCTGTCCAACTCGCCCCGCAGGCGAAGAAAGGCAAGGCGGATCCGCGATTTGACCGTCCCAAGCGGAAGGTTGAACGCCTTTGCGATTTCTGAATGCGACAAGCCATCATAAAACGCCGCACGAAGCAGCATGAGCTGGTCGTGAGGCAGTTTCAGGAGCTCTGCCTGGACCTTGCCTTCCATCTGGCCACGCGCGACCGCCGAATCGGGCTGTTCTATCTCCGGCGGGAGGAGCATCGGCTCATCGGGCGCGAGATCGGGCTTTCGCGTGCGCCGCTGGGCATCAATCCGGCGGTTTCGCGCCACGCGGAATATCCAGGTCGAGACTGAGGCCTGCGACCGGTCGTACAACGCTGCCTTCTGCCAAACCGTGACCATGACGTCCTGAGCAAGATCCTCCGCCTCTGAATCACTCGCGCCAAGGCGCATCATGTAGTTTTTCAATCGCGGCGCGAAGAACGCGAACAATTCGGCAAAAGCCGGGCGGGACTTGTCCCGGGCGATTGCTGCCATGCAATCGGCATGACGTTCGCGTTGTGCAAGGTCGGCTGTTGGCACACCATTGGCAACGAGGCGCGCGGATTTGCGCAGCGCCGACGCCTCAGGCTTGGCGGTGATTAGGTCCAAAGCAACCATTGCGCTTCATGTCTCCTCTGAACACCCGTATGAGGTGTTTGCCGTAGTCTGGCCGCAACTCTGTGACCAATAAGGACCAGCGATCCGCCAAATGCAAGATTGTTTATACAATATGCGACATAAAACACATAGCCTCTTTCGGGCGCTTCACGTTCTCGTGTTGGCAGGGCTGATCCCTTTCGCTGCGCATGCGGCACCGAAGGCTGTGGGCAAATTCAAGAACTGGTCGGTCTACACCGACACAAAGGACGGTGAGACGATTTGCTATGCTGCGACCGCAGCGACAAAAAAGTCGCCGCGATCAGCCGATCATGGCGATGTCTGGTATTACGTGACCTATTGGAAGACGGGCAGCTCGCCGGCCCAGCCGAGCCTCAAGGTCGGCTATGATCTCAAGCCGGAGCGCTCGCCCAAGACGATCGTCGGCCGCTCGTCCTGGACCATGTTTGCATCCGGCCGCGAAGGCTTTGCCGAGGATGCCGATGATCCGCGCATCATCGATGCCATCCGGAAGGGCGCCGACCTGAAAGTCGAGGCGATGTCGGCACGCGGGACGTCGGTTTCCTACACCTTCTCCCTCAGCGGTTCGGCCGCCGCGATCGACGAAGCTGAGAAGACCTGCAAATAGCCGCGGGCGCGTTCAGCCGCCCGGCTTGACGAACCTGTCGGGAAACTTGCCAGTGGCGGTTGCGTAACTGGTCAGCACGCGCTTGAGGTCCGCCTCGAGGTCGCCCGTCGTGGCCATCGGCCCGTCAATCCGCAGCGTCTTTGTGCCGTAGTCCATGACGGCCATCAGCAACGGGACCCCTGACCGGTGGGCGATATGATAGAACCCTGTTTTCCAGTCTGGATTGGGATTACGCGTGCCTTCCGGTGCCACGGCAAGGTGCATCGTCGAGCGGTTTGCGAAGGCGGCGCACATCTGGGCGACGACATCGTTTGAACTCGACCGCTCGACAGGTACACACCCTGCCCAGCGAACGAGACCGCCAAACGGCCCTTTCACGAGCGCCGCCTTGCCCATCCAATTGAGCTTTATCCGGTACCAGCCGGCGATCGCCAGCATCGTCAAGCCATCCCAGTTCGACGTATGAGGCGCCGCGACGATCACTGATTTGGGGATCGCCGGCCAGTCGCTGCCGACCCGCCAGCCTGTCGCCTTCAGGTAGACCCATGAGAGCCATTTGAAGACCTCGGACGCAAGGCCGCGAGACGGCGCGCTGCTCCCGAAGCCCCTTGCGCGATGGCGTGTGTCCGACTCAAAATCCATCGGGGTAGATTCCACAGTTGACTGCAGATTACCACTGAGCGGCTGCGCCTGTCGAAGCGTACCGCTGCGACAAGGCAGAACCATCACACAAGGCGTATCGAATGAAGATCGGGTTTCTATTGTTTCCGGACGTCACGCAGCTGGACTTTACCGGTCCCCTGCAGGTGTTGCACCGGCTACCGGGCGCACAGACACATTTGATCGCGGCATCGCTCGACCCGGTACCAAGCGATTGCGGGCTAGGCCTCGTGCCGACGGCGACCTTTGCGAGCGCGCCTTCGCTCGACATGCTGGTCGTGCCCGGCGGCTTCGGCGTGGCGGCCGCCATCCGGGACGCCGAGACGCTCGCCTTCGTCCGCGAGGCCGGTGCAGCCGCAACCTACGTCACCTCCGTCTGCACGGGCGCCTTCCTGATTGGCGCGGCCGGCCATCTCGAAGGCCGGAAGGCAACCACCCATTGGGCTTACACCGGCCTCCTGCCGCTGGTCGGCGCGACCTACACGCCGGGACGCTGCGTGCGGGATGGCAACGTCTTCACAGGCGGCGGCGTGACCGCCGGGATCGACTTTGCATTCACGATTGTTGCAGAAGTCGCCGGCAGCCGCGTCGCCGAGGCGATCCAGCTGGCCATCGAGTATGATCCCGCCCCGCCGACCGGGACCGGCCATCCTTCGAAGGCACCCGAGACCCTGCTCGCCGCGATGGCAACACGCTATGCATCACCGCTCGAAGCGATGCGGGCGGCGATCACCAGATGACCGCCGCCCGCCTTTTCAGTCCGGGCGTGGCCCGGTTCAGCCTTCGGTGATCGGGGTCAGGATGATTTCCACACGGCGGTTAGCCGCGCGGCCGGCTTCCGTTGCGTTGTCAGCAATCGGCTGGGTCTCGCCCATGCCGATGGCCTGGACGCGGACCGCCTGCATGCCACGGCCGAGCAGGTAGGACCGGACGGCGTCAGCCCGGCGCTGCGAGAGGGCGAGGTTGTAGTCATCGGCGCCATCCGAACTTGCGTGGCCGATGATGTCGACGGCAGTCGAAGGATACTCGACCAGCGTGGTCGCAACATCGTTCAGCGCCGTGTAGAAGCTGGGCTGGATCGTCGAGCTGTTAACCGGGAAGGTCACATTGGCCGGCAAGGACAGCGAGATCTGGTCGCCGTCGCGTTCGACTTCGATGCCGGTCCCGGCGGTGGCTTCGCGCAGTTCGCGCTCCTGCTTGTCCATATAGCCGCCGACAGCGCCGCCGGCGATGGCACCAACGGCCGCGCCGATGGCCGCGTTACGCTTGTCGTCGCCGCCA
>JBGSVY010000030.1:0-11290 GCA_041752715.1 Hyphomonas sp. | reverse complement strand
CAGTTCCCAGACGGCCGACAGGAGCAGGATGGCGCCGGCCGCGCCGCCCGCGAGGGCGCCTTCGCCAGCGCTCGGGTCACGCCACCATTCGGGGGCGAAGTGCACAAGGAAAACACATGGAATTGCGGCGGCCAGGCCCATGAGATACCAGATAACGGCCCCCCGGCGGCGAGCCGCAATCATCGCCGAAGACGCATAAAAGCAGAAGGCGGCAACGAGGTATGGGCCGCCATGGGCAATGCCGAGCGCTCGCCAGTTGACCCGTTCGAGGCCGCCGGCGACATCGTCGGTGACGAGCCAGCCGAGGATCATCATAATCGACGGCCACCTCACGGCTGACAGCGCGCCGAACGCGAAAGCGATGGCATAGACCGTAATCAGGGTCGCAATGAGACGTCGCAGCATCCGCGAGGGTTAACATGGGCGTGGTGACGCCGGGCTGAACCGCACCTGTGAAATTTGACCGATCTTGCCGCCCCCTCTAGCGTTTCTGAAACGGTAAAACATGGGAGAGACGCAGATGGGACGGGTTGAAGGCAAGAAGGCGTTGGTCACGGGCGGCGCGCAGGGGCTTGGCGAGGCCATCGCACGGATGCTGGCCAAGGAAGGCGCGAAGGTGACCCTGACCGACATCAACGGCGCCGGCGCCGAAACGGTCGCCGCATCGATAAATGCCGCGTACGGGGCAGGGACGGCGTTTGCCTTCCAGCACGACGTGACCGACGAGATGCGCTGGCAAGAGGTTGTCCAGGCCGCGCATGATGCGATGGGCGGGCTCAACGTGCTGGTCAACAATGCGGGGATCGGCTCGCTTGGCTCGGTCGAGGACGAGAGCTACGAGATGTTCCGCAAAGTGCAGGCCGTGGATGTCGATTCGATCTTCCTTGGCTGCAAGTACGCGATCCCGCTGATGAGGGCGCATGGCCTCGGATCGATCGTCAATATTTCGTCGATTGCGGGCATCATCGCGAGCGGAAACTATGTCAGCTACAACACGGCAAAGGCCGCCGTGCGCCATCTGTCAAAATCGGTCGCGCTGCATTGCGCCAAGACAGGCGGGCAGATCCGCTCAAACTCAGTGCACCCCGTGTTCATCAACACACCGATCCTCGATCGCACGAAAGAAATGTTCGGCGAAGCGAAAGCGCTCGAGAAACTCGGCCGCCAGATTCCGCTCGGCAAGGTCGGCGAACCGGACGATATTGCCTACGCCGTCCTCTACCTCGCGTCAGACGAGTCCAAACTCGTGACCGGCGCCGAACTGAAAGTGGATGGCGGGATCAGCGCGATGTGATCAGCCGTTCGGCAAGGGCTGTTTGCCCGTGACAAGGAAGGCATAAATCGCGAGGGCGCCGACAACCACGGCCGAGGCGATCAGGGGGAGGGCATGGTTCAGCTGGTAGAGTCCTGCGCCGATCAGCGGGCCGAAAATGAAACCCGCGGGCGGCGCCGCTGACATGAGCGCGGCAGCAGATCCCTGCTCTGCGCGGCCAACCGACAAGCTGCCCAGGGCATTTGCAGATGGTATCGCGAGGGCTGAGCCGACGCCGACCGTCAGGAAGCTGAGGCAGAGAACAGAGAAGGCATGGAAGGCATCCGCCGCCAGATAGCCTGCGCAGACGAGTGCAAGGCCGACGGGCAGGATGCGCCGCGGATCGGGCTTCTGGCGTGCGATGTAGCCGAACTGGACGGCGATTGTGGCAATCGCCATGCACGCAAAGGCTATGCCGGTGTAAAGCACGGCGGTCTGCCCGGCATTGTCGGGATGGGTCTCGCTGAGGCGGTAGCGGTCTTCGATGAACCAGGCGAGCGTCTGCTGTACCATGCCGACGCCGATGAAATAGGAGACGAGGAAAAGAAGATGCGGCCGCACCCGCGGGTCGGTCATGGCAAGCGGCTTTGGCCGGACGGAATCGCGCGGACGCGGTACGGTTTTGGGCAGACTGAAGCCGATAAGCACGGCGACCACGAGACACAGCACGATCGATCCCCAGAGTGGGGCAAGGGCGCCAAGGGGGGCAAGCGCCGCTGCGCCTGCGGGACCGAGGATCGAGCCGATGCTCATGCCAGCGCCGAGCATGCCGAGGCCCGCCGCGCGATTGTGCATGGTCGTCGCGTCGGTCATCGCTGCCATCGAGGCCGGTTGGAGGCCTGGCGAGAGCAGGCCGAACCACAGGCGCACGAAGACGAGGAGCACGATCAGGGAAGTGCCCGCGATGAAGCCCTTTAGACCCGCGTCAAGCGCAAACAGGAAGGCCATATTGGTGAGGCCCATGGCGCACAGCGAGAAGACCATGACCCGCTTGCGGCCGACCCGGTCGGCAATCCGTCCCCAGCGTGGAATCATGAGCGCGTAGAGCAGCGTGGACAACGTGAGGATGCCCGCCACCTCGATTTCGCCGAGGCCGGCCTTGCGCGTCAGCGGGGCGACCACCACGAAATTGATGCTCATGCCGGCGCCCATCGCAATGGTTGCAAGCATCAGCATGTTCCGCTGGAACGGCGAGAGCGGGTGCAGCGGTGGTTCAGTGTCGTCCATGCAGCCTATCCCGGGAGCAGAGCGAGAGGCTAGGGCGGTTGCGCGGCCTTGCCAAACCCTCACGCGGCGGAAAGGCGCGGCGCGCGGCGCTTGCCTGACACGCTGGAAGCACCGTATGTGGCACAACACATTTTGTGACACCTGACCGGAGACATCCAGAAATGGCTGCCATTCTTGACGTGATCCTCGTCATCCTGAACCTCGTCACCTGGATCATCATCATCCAGGCCATCCTGTCCTGGTTGATCACCTTCAACGTTCTGAGCGTGCAGAACCCGACCGTAAGGTCAATCTGGTCCGGGCTCGAGCGCCTGACAGAACCCGTCTATCGCCCCATTCGAAACATGCTGCCGCAAATGAGCGGGCTCGACCTCACACCGCTGGTCGTTTTGCTGATCATCTTCTTCATCCGCCAGCTCATTGCCCGGTATGGCTACAGCATCGTGCCGTTCTGATGATCCACCGGCTTCACGTCCGCGTGCAGCCGAAGGCCTCCGCAAATTGTATCGACGGGGCCGGCCGGGACGATGCAGGGCGTCCATTCCTGCGGGTGCGGGTCCGGGCCCTGCCGGCCGATGGCGAGGCGAATGCGGCGGTTGAGGCAACGATCGCCAAGGCGCTTGGCCTTGCCAAATCTGCGGTGAAGGTTGTGAGCGGCGGGAAAGCCCGGCTAAAAGGCCTCGAGATCGACGGCCCGCCGGAACTTGCCGGGCGCATAGAGGGGTTGATGGGCGATGGGTGCAGTCCGGATTGATGGCGTGGCAATCGCCGCCGAGATGCGCGCTGCTGTGGCGCGGGCGGTGAGCCGGTTGCCCGAGGCGCCGGCGCTGGCGGTCGTGCTCGTCGGCGATAACGCCGCAAGCGAGGTTTATGTCCGCAACAAGGTGAAGGCAACCGGGGAGGCGGGCATGGTGTCGCGCCATCACCGGCTGGCATCGACCGCTACACAGAATGAGGTCGAAACGCTGATCGCGTCCCTCAATACAGACCCGTCGGTCGACGGCATCTTGCTGCAATTGCCATTGCCAGCGGGGCTTAATGCTGACGCCGCCATTGCGCGGATCGATCCCGAAAAGGATGTGGACGGACTAACGGACGTGTCAGCCGGGCGGCTGAGCCTCGGCAAGCCGGGACTTCGTCCGTGCACGCCTGTCGGGTCGGTGATCCTTGCTAAGCGCGCGCTTGGAAGTGATCTTTCAGGCCGGCATGTCGTCGTCATCGGCCGGTCGATCCTGGTCGGCAAGCCGGCCGCGCTTTTATTTCTCGCCGAGAATTGCACGGTCACGATTGCCCACAGCCGCACGGCGGACTTGCCAGCGCTGTGCCGGACGGCGGATATTCTCGTGCCAGCAGCCGGCCGGCCAGAGATGGTGCGCGGCGATTGGGTAAAGCCGGGCGCAGCCGTCATCGATGTCGGCATCAACCGGGTGCCTGCACCGGAAAAAGGTGAGGGCAAGACAAAACTTGTGGGCGATGCGCATTTTGAGAGCTGCGCCGACGTGGCGGGCTTCATCACACCGGTCCCGGGCGGGGTCGGGCCGATGACGATTGCTTGCCTTCTGCGCAACACGGTGCTGGCGGCTTGCGCCCGGCGAGGATGGCGTGTGCCAGAGGGACTTTGAGTCAACCCCATACCCCTCCGGATACGGAGCTTTTTAGAGCGCTCTGGGCAAAACAGAAGGGCGTGTGCCAGCTCTGCGGCAAGGCCATGCCTGCGAGCCGTTTCGAGGTTGCCCACTCAACCCTGTGGAAGGCGCAGCGACCAACCTTTGATCACGTCCTGGCGCGTACACGCGGGGGATCTGACGCAGCAGAAAACCTTCAACTGGCGCACGCCGCTTGCAACCGCCGCAAAGGGCGGGGCTGAATCGGCGCTTCAGGCTTTTTGTGTTTCGATCGCGCCGTGACAATGCTTGTATTTCTTGCCAGATCCGCAAGGACAGGCCGAATTGCGGGCGGTGTTGGACCAGTCGTCCTCCGCCTGATGCAGGGGAGGTCCGGGCGGCGGGGTGCGGTCGGCCGGGTTCATCTCATTGATGCCGCTATCGGGATCGAGCTTGGTTTCGCGCACGGCCTGAAGCGGTGGTACAGGCCGGGCCGCCGGCGCGGGCTGGACGCGGATATGCATCAATGACCGTGTCACTGTGGCGCGAAGGTCGGTGAGCAGGCCAAAAAAGAGATTGAACGCCTCGCTTTTGAACTCGTTCAGGGGGTCACGCTGGCCATACGAGCGCAGGTGAATGACCGAGCGCAGCTGGTCGATCTGCTGGAGGTGCTCGCGCCAGCGCAGGTCGAGGACCTGGAGGAGCACCTGCTTTTCGATCCGGCGCATCTGGAGCGGGCCCACCTGTGCGGCGATCGCGGCATAGTTTGCGGCAACCGCGTCGCGGATGCGGGTCTTGATCTCTTCGTTGGCGACGCCTTCTTCGGCCGCCCATTCCGCAACCGGAAGGTCGAGCGCGAACTCCTCGGCCAGCGCGGTCTTGAGGCCGTCAATGTCCCATTGCTCCGCATAAGCCTTTTCCGGCATCGTGCGGGCGACGAGCGCATCAATGACATTCTCGCGCATTTCGGTAATCGTTTCCGACACATCATCCGAACGCAGGAAGTCCATCCGCTGCTCGAACATCGCCTTGCGCTGGTCGTTGATGACATCGTCATACTTGAGGACGTTCTTGCGGATCTCGAAGTTGCGCTCCTCGATCTTGCGCTGCGAGGTTTCCATCGCCTTGTTCATCCAGGGATGGGTGATGCCCTCATCTTCCTTGATGCCGAGGCGGCGCATCACCGTGTCCATTCTTTCGGCCGCGAAGATCCGCATCAGGTCGTCTTCGATGGAGATATAGAATTTCGATTTGCCTGGGTCTCCCTGACGGCCGGTGCGGCCGCGCAGCTGATTGTCGATGCGGCGGCTCTCGTGCCGCTCCGTACCCAGAACATAGAGCCCGCCAGCATCGAGCGCGCGCTTCTTTTTGACCTCGATATCGGCCCGGATCTGCGAGGTGAGCAGCATCAGCTCTCCCTCCGACAAAGCCCGGCCAAGGGCCTTTTCCTTCTCTGCGCGCTCTTGCTCGATGCGCATGTCGAGATTGCCGCCGAGCTGGATGTCGGTGCCCCGTCCTGCCATGTTGGTGGCCACTGTCACCGCGCCTGGCACGCCGGCATTGGCCACGATGAAGGCTTCCTGTTCGTGGTGGCGCGCGTTCAAAACCTTGTGGGGAATGCGTTGCGCGGTCAGCAGGTTTGACAGGATCTCGGATTTCTCGATCGAGGCGGTGCCGAGCAGGATCGGCTGGCCCTTGGCATTGCACTCGCGAACTTCCTTGACGATCTCGGCATATTTCGCCTTGGCCGTCCGGTAGACGACATCGTCCTCATCCTGGCGCAGGATGGGCTTGTTGGTCGGCAGGTCGATGACTTCGAGCTTGTAGATATCTGCGAACTCGGAGGCTTCGGTCAGCGCGGTGCCGGTCATGCCGGACAGTTTTCGATAGAGCCGGAAATAATTCTGGAAGGTGATCGAGGCGAGCGTCTGGTTCTCGGGCTTGATGTCGACACGCTCTTTGGCTTCGATGGCCTGGTGCAGGCCTTCCGACAAGCGGCGGCCTTCCATCATGCGGCCTGTATATTCATCGATCAGCATGACTGTATCGTCCTTGACGATATAGTCCTTGTCCCGGGCATAGAGTTTGTGGGCGCGCAGCGCCTGGTTGGCGTGGTGGACGAGCGAGATGTTTGCCGGCTCCCACATGGAGCCTTCGAGCAGGCCCATCTCGGCCAGCCAGCCCTCGATTTTCTCCGTGCCGCCTTCGGTATAGGTCACCGAGCGCTGCTTTTCGTCGAGTTCGTAGTCGCCCTCGACGAGGCGCGGTATGAGGCTGTCGAGCGCGATATAGAGTTCCGACCGGTCGTCGGTTGGGCCGGAAATGATCAGCGGCGTGCGCGCTTCGTCAATCAGGATCGAGTCGACCTCGTCGACGATGGCAAAGTGGTGCCCGCGCTGCGCCATCTGGTCGAGGGCGTATTTCATGTTGTCGCGCAGGTAGTCGAAGCCAAACTCGTTGTTCGTGCCGTAGGTGATGTCGGCAGCATAGCCGGCCTTGCGCTGTTCGTCGGAGATGCCGTGCACGATGACGCCGGTGGTCATGCCCAGCGCGCCATAGATACGGCCCATCCATTCGGCGTCGCGCCGGGCAAGATAGTCGTTGACGGTGATGACGTGGACGCCCTTGCCTTCAAGCGCGTTCAGGTAGGCCGCCAGGGTGGCGACGAGCGTCTTGCCTTCGCCTGTGCGCATTTCGGCGATGGCGCCTGAATGCAGCACCATGCCGCCCATCAGCTGCACATCGAAGTGGCGCATGTTATTGGCCCGCTTGGCGGCTTCGCGAACGACGGCGAAGGCTTCTTCCAGCAGGCTGTCGAGGCTCGCGCCATCGGCGAGGCGTTTGCGGAACTCGATGGTCTTGCCCTTTAGCGATTGGTCGGACAGGGCCTCCATGATCGGTTCGAGCGCGTTGATCCGGTTGACCCGGTTGCGCAGGGGCTTCAGCTTTCGGTCATTTGCGGTTCCGAAAATCTTCCGAGCGACACTAAGCATATGAGGCAGCACCAAACAAAAACGGGCAATCGGCCAAAGCGCCTGAACAGTCTCAGGATATGGACCGGGTTCTCCCACCGCGCGTTCACCGGCTGAAGGCTCTCGACCAGCGCGCTCCGGAGACTTAAGAACGCGGCAAATGGGTGTCAATGCGGCGCCCTCACTCCGGCGAGAGGGCAAACGCAGCATGAACGACCCGATGGCCGGTGTCTTGCGGGCAGGCGTAGCGGCGCTGTGGCTCGGCGGTCTGGTGGCCTGTGGAGCTCCGGCGGCCGCCCCAGAACTGCCGGTGCCTATCGATCCGGCAGCGGCGGCGCTGGTAAACGGCGAGAAAATATTCGTCGACGATGTCGAGCTGGAGGCGGTGGCGCGCGGACTGGTGACGCCCGGCGAGCCGATCGGGCCCGGGCACGAAGCCTACCGGATCGTGCTGGACGAACTGATTGACCAGAAGTTGATGGCGCAGGAGGCGCGCAGGCGCGGGCTCGAAAGCGATCCGGCCTCGGCTCGCCGGCTCGAGATGGCGCGGGAGCGAATCCTCGGCAACCTGCTCGTGGAATCGCTTGTTGCGGAGCAAGTGACTGACGAGAGCATTGACCGGATGTACGAAGAGCAGGTGCGCCTGCAGCAATCGAACGATGAAGTATCGATCGCGCATATCCTTGTCGACACGCGCGAGGAGGCCGAAGCCCTGGTCGCCCGGATCCGGCGGGGCACGAGCTTCGAAAGCCTTGTCGTCAGCAATTCGCGCGATTCGGCAACGCGACTTGAAAGCGGCAGCCTGGGCTATGTCGTGCCAAACGACCAGCCCGAACCGTTTCCGATCGTGATTGCCAATACGCCTCAAGGCGAGGTGTCCGACCCCTTCGAAACCGAGCGCGGCTGGCACATCCTGAAGGTCAAGGATCGCCGCACGCAGGCACCGAAGACGCGCGAGGAGATGCGGCCCGAGATCGCGACCTTTCTGACGCTCAACGAGGTCAGCACGATCCTGCGGCGCCTGAGGGCCGAAGCGACGATCGAACAGGGCGAGGGACGGGCTTATGTGCCGACCCGTGATCCGCTGGTGCGCTTGCCGGACGAAAAGCCTGCACCTGCAGGGGAACCGGTCGAGACCACTGACAGGGGAGACGACCTGTGAACCTTGCGCCTTCACCCTTCGCGCCCGCTGCGTTTGCGCAATTGCCTGTCGTGGCGGGCCTGCGCGCCGCGGCCGGGTCACGCGGGTTTTATGCACGCCGGGGTGTTACCCGCGATGACGTCTTCCTGTTCGTCGCTGGCGAAGGCAGCGTGGCAGCGGGCGTCTTCACTGTATCGAACACCGCGTCGGCGGATGTTTTGTGGTGCCGGGAAGCGCTGGCGCGGGGCAACGGAACCGTCCGGGCGCTGCTGGTGAATTCCGGCAACTCCAACGCGTTTACCGGCGCGCGGGGGGTTCTCAAGAACGAGGCATCACTGAACGCCCTGTGCGATGCGTTTGGCGGACCGCGCGAGCACTACTTCCTTGCCGCGACCGGTGTGATCGGCGAACCGCTCGGCGATCCGAACTATGTCGGCAGTTTCGTGCCAGAGCTTGCCGCGCGGCTTGGCCCGCCCGACTGGGAAGCCTGCGCGCGCGCCTTTATGACGACTGACACGTATCCGAAGGGCGCCGGCGCGAGCGTCAGGATTGGCGCCGACATCGTGAACCTCGCCGGAATTGCCAAAGGTTCGGGCATGATCGCGCCAAATATGGCGACGATGCTTGCCTATATTTTCACCGATGCGGCGATCGCCCAGCCACTCCTGCAGAACTTACTGGTTTCCACGGCGGACGAGACATTCAATTGCATCACAGTTGATGGCGATACCTCAACGTCCGACACGTTCATGGTCGTCGCGACGGGCGCGGGGGGCATGGCGCCGATTGAATCTGCAGAGGATCCGCGCTTTCCGGCTTTTGCCAACGCGTTACGGGATGTCGCTCGCAGCCTTGCGTTTCAGATGGTGAAGGACGGTGAGGGCGCAAGCAAGTTCGTGACTGTGCGGGTCGATGGGGCCGTCTCGGTGCGATCGGCCAAGACCGTCGCCTGCGCAATCGCCAACTCGCCGCTGATCAAGACGGCGATGGCGGCCGGCGATGCGAATTGGGGCCGCATCGTGATGGCCGTCGGCAAGTCGATGGAACCGGTCGATGTGGGCCGTCTCGCGATATGGTTTGATGAGGTGCAGGTGGCTCGCGAAGGTGGGCGCAATCCCGATTATAGCGAAGCGGCGGCGAGCGCCGTTTTTGCCAAGCCCGCGTTCACCATCCGGGTCGATCTTGGCAAGGGCGACGGGACGGCGACTGTGTGGACCTGCGATCTCACGCACGGCTATGTCGATATCAATGGCGCCTATAGGACATGACCCGACCGCTCCTGCTCGTGGTTGCGGCGGCGCTTTCTGATGCAGATGGCAAGATCTTGCTCGCACAGCGCCCGGAGGGCAAATCTCTGGCAGGGCTCTGGGAGTTTCCTGGCGGCAAGCTGGAAATAGGTGAGACCCCGGAACTGGCCCTGCAGCGAGAGCTACAGGAAGAATTGTCCATAGATGTCGCACCGGAAGACCTTGAACCCCTCACATTTGCGAGTTTTGCTTATCCAAGCTTTCACCTTTTGATGCCACTTTACAGGTGTCAAAACTGGACCGGTAAGATCAGTCCACGCGAGGGCCAAGCCATCGCGTGGGTGAGACCGGCAGACTTGAGAGACTACCCGGCGCCCGCGGCAGACTTGCCTCTGTTCGATTGGCTGGCGGGCAAACGCGATTTGGAGTGATCATGTCTGGCACGCGCCGTCTTATTGCAGAGTTTCTCGCCGATGAGTGCGGTGCCACGGTCGTTGAGTACGGCTTGATCCTCGTGTTGATGGTTATCGCGATCCTTGCGTCCCTGACGGCTGTTGCCGATGCGAACGCCGCCAACTACAAGCTGATCGAAGACAGCATCGTCGTCTGAGCCGGGTTCGCGTCAAGCAGGATCGTCAAGCGGACGACCGCCCCTGACCGCCGCCTCGAGACTGGCCGTTGCGCTGCCGGGCTTCAGGGGTTGCGGCTGGCCAGGCCCGGGCGCCCATCCGCTGACGTGAAGGATCTCGAAACTTGCGCTGATCCTGCCATCGGTGCCTGAAAACCGCTCCGCGTAAAGGGACGCCGTGCGCGCAAGAACGCGCCGCGGCAATGGCCGCGTCAGCCCCGGTGCGAAGCAGGAGCGTTCCCCCATACCTTTCAGATCGCGCAACAACGCCGCAAGATCGCCATAGCGGACGGTGACGCGGTCGCGATCGGCGACAGGCAGAGCAAAGCCCGCCCGTTGCATCAGGCCTGCCATGTCCTGCAGGCTGGGGAGCGGCGATAGACGTGGACTGAGACCGCCGGTCAGCTCGATTTCAGCGTCCGTCAGGCAGCTGCGAAGTTCGGCCAGCGTGCCTGCGCCGAACAGCGCGCCGAGGAAAAGGCCGTCCGGCTGCAGGACGCGGCTCACTTGCACGAGCGCGCCGGGCAGATCGTTGATCCAATGGAGCCCCAGCGGCGCGACGACGAGATCGAACTTTGCCGGTGGGAAGGGTAACGTCTCCTCATCGACCTGCTCTACCGGGAGGCCTTTCGCGGCCGCTGCTGCACAGAAGGCGCCCGACAGGTCGGCGGCGAGCATGGCGATCGCCCTGCCGCGCGTCGTCAAACGAGCTGAGAGGGCGCCGCCGGCGGCGCCGAGTTCGAGGCCGGAGGCGAACTGGCGCGTCGTATCGTCAAGCCGGCTTTCGATGTCGCTCGACACCCGCTGATGAAGGAAGGCATAGTCTGCAAATCCCGCAGCCACCCGGTCGCGCCGGGCCTGAAGACGGGCGCGGTCGAACAGGCGGGGCGGGGCAGGGGGAGGCATGCCTGGGGATATGAACCAGCTCGGACGGCGCACCAAGGCGTTTTTGCGTGAAACGGCGGACCTGCTGTGGCCACCCCGCTCACTCGTGAGCGGTGAGCGTGGCCTCGGCAAATGGCCATTGACGAGCGGAGAGTTCGCCTCCCTGTCTTTCATTACCGATCCGGTTTGTGATGCGTGCGGCGCGCCCGTTCCATTTGACGCCGGCCTCGACACGCGGTGCGCCGCCTGTCTCGCGCGGCCGCCCCGGTGGTCC
>JBGSVY010000029.1:0-2675 GCA_041752715.1 Hyphomonas sp. | reverse complement strand
ACCGTCGAGGACAGGTCGGGGATGTTCAACCAGTATGCCTCCGGGCGGCGCAATGCGTCCAGCGAACAGCCACCGACGCTGAAGGCCTTCATAGAAACTGCGATGAAAGAAGCTGGCCAATGATGGAAACCCTGAACCTCGTATTCGGATACGCGTTCGGCATCGTTTTCGTCGTCGTGCTGATGTCCTTCATTTACAAGCGGGATGCGATCGACTGGGACCAGCTGGTCAGCGTCTATGGCCGGGCCTGGCAGCCCCCGCGCCTGCGCAAGCGGTTTGCGAACATGATTCTCTATAGCGAGGGCCGGCCAGCCAAGTCCTACAAGGGCATCATCGAGATCGGCCTGCTCGACGACGGCATCGCGCTGCGCCCGAACCCTATCCTCGTTCCCTTCCAGAAGGCCATCTTCATTCCCTATACAGACATTCAGGGCTGGAAGCAGGAATGGTACCTTGATGCCAAGTCTGCCGAACTCTCCTTCCGCAAGACGCCGCAGATGCGCATGATCATGCCGCGCGATCAGGTCGAGTGGATGCTGACGCTAACCGGCGGCGCCGTTCAGATTTCGGAAAACCCCCCGCCACATGGCACCCGTCCGTGGGCGACCTATATCGTCGCCTGGACGTTCTTCATCTGGGCGTTGGCTCTCGTCATCTTCGGTCTCGTGAACGGCCTGCCGATGACGAAGCAGGCCATGGCCCGCCACACCTCGTCATTGCAGCTCGCGGGCGAGCCCTGACTTGACTGTTGCGGACGAAACGACCGAACGCGGACCTCGTTTCAGATCTCGGTCTCGAACTCGAGCTCGACCGGCCCGGTCATATAGACATGGTCGTCGGTCTCGCGCCAGTCGATCTGCAGCTCCCCGCCATCCAGCACCAGCGTGGCTTTCCGGCCCGTCAGCTTCGCCCGCGCCGCACACACCAGCGCCGCACAGGCCCCGGTCCCGCAGGCCTTGGTGAGGCCTGCTCCGCGCTCCCAGACGCGCAGGCGGATGCGGTCCGGCGCCAGCACCTGCGCGAAGCCGACATTGGTGCCCTGCGGAAACAGCGGATGCCACTCGACCAGCGGACCGATCGCCGGGATGTCATAGGCGCCCACGTCCTCGACAAAGAACACCGCATGCGGATTGCCCATCGAGACGACTGCCGGGCGCGCCAGTATCGGATTGTCGATCGGGCCGACTTTGAGGTCCACGCCGCGCACATCCATCTTTTCCGAGAGCGGGATATCCGCCCAGCCCATCAGCGGGGAGCCCATGTCGACCGTGATCAGGCCGCCCTCAGCCCGGAAGGCCTTCAGCATGTCGGCTTCGGTCTGGATGGTAATCCGGTCCTTGCCGGTCTCGTCCAGAACCAACTTGCCGACACAGCGCGAGGCATTGCCGCAGGCCGACACCTCGCCGCCATCGGCGTTCCAGATCCGCATGAACACGTCCTTGCTGGCATCGCGCTCCAGCGCGATCACCTGGTCGGCCGAAAGATCGGCCGCAATCTGGCGTATCTGGGCGGCATTCGGCGAAAACGGCGTCGAGCGCGCATCGAAGATGGCGAACGAGTTTCCTGCACCGTTCATTTTCCAGAGTTTCATGGCGCTGTCTCTAGTCGCTTTTCAGGCCCGCGCAAAGCGTGCGGTCAGGCCGCCTATTTCGGAACGCGGGCGGCGACCACCCATCCGGCAACCTGCGTGCAAAGCGCTGCGCCGAGCAGCAGCGGCATCAGCCGGTGATCGAACACCAGCGCCGTCACGGCGGCCGCCATGCAGAGATAGTCGACGATGTCGCTCGACATCAGCCATCCAAGCGGCCCGCGCGCCCGGCGCACATCAAACAGCGTCACGCTGCGCCAGACCCGGCCCATGTCCGGCGGCCCGAACACGGCGAGCACGTGCTTCGGGTCGAGGATGCCGGTCATCTCTGCGAGATCCTGCAGCCTCGCCTCGCCGAGGGCGATGTTGCGCTTGCGGCCCGATGTGCCGATCAGGCTGATCAATGCTGACAGCCCGACGGTCAGCACCACCGCGAACTCTGTGAACCCGGAATAAGGAGGATAGCCGCCCATCAGCTCCATATAGGGAACGCATTCAGGTTCGTCAGCGGGTCTTGGACAATCGCTGCGTCGGCTCGCGCGCGAGACCCGATTCCAAGCTCAGGCGCGAATCTCAAGCGCCGAAATCCGGTCACCGTCGAGATCGAAGTGGTAGCGCAGCATCACCGGGCTGCCGGGAAAGTCACCCTCGACCCGGCCGACGACCAACACGCGCCCGCCTTCCGGCGCGGCGCTCACCGGCGTCACCTGGTACTTCGTGGCCGCCTTGGTCTCGGCCTTCCAGGCGCGGATCGCGTCCAGCCCTCGATGCGTGCGCTGCTCATCGGTCACGACGGCGTCTGGTGCGAAACAGTCGGCGAGGCGCTGGGTGTCGTCTTCGGTCTCGGACTGGAAATACAGCCGGATCGGCGGGGGCATGGGAATCTGCATGGTCGTCTCCGTTCTTGCCGGGCGCGGCCCGGATCATCTTGCGAGACTCACGATATCGGACTAGTGTCCCGATTCGGAAGTTTCTATCCACCGGCTTTGGTGTCGGTTTGAACATCGAGAGTGCGCTGACAATAGCGTTCGATTGAAGCCAGGATGTCATCTGCTGACTTGGTCCAGCGCAGCGGCGTTGGATCGTC
>JBGSVY010000028.1:0-52123 GCA_041752715.1 Hyphomonas sp. | reverse complement strand
TGCGGCAGGCATCGAAGATCAGGAACACGGCCGCAGCCCCGGTCGCCGCAAACCCGTCGCGCTGTGACTGCATGTCGATACCGTAAACCGCAAGGTCTGAAGCTGACTGCAGCCGCGCATCAACGCCCAGCAGGTAGCTGTCTTCCGATTGCGGATGCTGCGAGCCGTGCCCGGTATAGTACACGAACCCGATCGCCGAGGGCCCGGCCCGCTCCAGCCGGCCGCGGAAGCTGTCGAGCGCGTCCGCGAGATCCTTCTTTTTCAGGTCGCGGTGGCGGGTGACAGCGAAGCCGGTCTCCTTGAGGGCCGTCTCGATCTGGTCAGCCTCGGATTTTGCAAGCGCAATCCGCGTCAGCTCGTTGCCGTAATTGGTCTGCTCGATCACCAGTGCGAGGCGCGGGCCATCGGCTTGTGCACGTGCCAACGGCGCGGCGAAGACCAGCAGCAGGATGAGGACAAGGAACTGGCGCAGCATGGTCGTCTCCCCGATGGCAGGGACGATTCCACAAGTTGGGACCAACCTCAACGCCTGATAGTCATGGCCTCTCGCGCTTGCCTGCCGCTACCTCTCTACACGCGTCCGCCGTCTGGAAATTCTACTTGATCACGAAAGGGGCTGAGGTATCGTACCCTAGGGAAGTCGGGGAGACGACAATGCAATCGATCCTGAATGCGGCGCGCTGCGCCATCCTTGCGATCGTGTTTGGCATCGGCCTGATCGGGCTTGCGCCCGCCCTCGCTCAGGATCGCTGCGCCATTGCGTCCGATGCCTGCATCGACCGGGCAGAAAACTCGTTCAGCAGCTGCTATGACCGCTGCGAGAGCGACGCCTGCTACACGCGCTGCGATGGGCGCTATGACCGCGCGCTGGCGACCTGCGACAGCGATCAGGTCGCCTGCGAGAGCCGGTCGTCCTCCTCACGCTCGAGCGCCGCGTCGCCGTCTCGTCCCTCGCTGGCGCAGGGCAATGGCTGTTACCTTGGCGAATGCCCGGGCGACGAACCCGTTTCCACACCTGCCCCCTCGCCTCGGCCCGGAACTGGCAATCCGCAGCAACCTATGGTCCAGCCTGTTCAATACAGCTGGATCTGCCAGACGCCGGCCTATTGGTGCGCCACCGCCAACGGCGCCTGGCCGGTCGGCTCGTCCTGCTGGTGTTCCAACGCGTTCTTCGGCAACGCGATCGGCCAGATCGTCCCGCAGCAATAAGGAGCCGGCACCATGAGCGATCTCTCACGCCGGGGCTTCATGTGCGGATGCCTCGCCTGCGGACTCGTCCAGCCCGTCAGGGCGCAGACGGTGCCCGGCAGCGGCGGATGCTTCCTGAATGCCCCTTCGCAGAGCCACCAGCTCGATGCGTTCCGGTCGAGAGGGATCGGCAGGCTGGATTTTGCGGAGACGACCGGCGACCCGGACTTCGACCGGGCGCTTGGACGCGCCATCATCAAGCTCGCGGGCTTCTTTGGAGAGCAGCCAGCCTTCGGGATCGTCAATGACGAGCATCATGACAATGCCTGGGCCATGGACCAGACGCCGCCCGGCGCGACCTTCGGGACGGTCGGATTCGGATCGACCATGCTCGAAAAGTTACGCAAGTTTGATGCGTCCGGCATGGCGATCATGGCGATTGTCGCCCACGAGTTCGGACACATTGCCCAATATCGCCGGAATGTCATGGGCGAGCTCAATGGCGGGCAGACCAGTGTGCGGCGCAGCGAGCTGCACGCCGACTACCTGACCGGCTGCTACCTTGGCTGGGTCAAGCGCAACGAGCCACGCGTGAGCGTCCGCCTCGCAGGTCAGTTCATGGAAGCGATCGGCGATACCAATTTTTCCTCCGAGCATCATCACGGCACCCCGGAGGAACGCTATGCCAGCGTCGATGCCGGTTTTGTCCTGGCAAAGGCGCAGGATCTCGCCTTCGATGACTATTTTGCCCGCGGCAAGGCCTACGTGCTGCGGACCTTCTGAGCGCAGTTTTTTGTCCGCTGGCCCAGTTTCCGCCGTGTTGTGACTGTTTTTTCCCGTGAGTTGATAGCAAGAGGAACGCGACCAGATGGACAGGCGCCAGTTTTTCGCAGGTCTCGCTGCGGCCACACTCGCAGCGCGCGCGCAGGCCGATATCGGCAGGGCCGATCCTGAGTTCACCAACGAAGAGCTCCTTGACGCGGTGCTCAATGAAATGGAAGCGCTGGCCGGCCAGCCCGTCGGCCAACTCCTGACGGAGAGCATCGAACGGCCGGACAAGGCCATCATGCTCGTGTCGGCACTGAAGGCGTCCTTCGAGGTGCCGCCCCTTTCACCCGAGCTCATCGCCAGCCTGTCGGCAAAGCCTTATTGGGACACGCCCCTTGCAGACCGCCCGCAACCTGAATGGCCGGCATCGCGCGCGCCCGACTATCTTCATCTCAATGCCTATTCACCGCCTCCCGAAGCGTTCAGCGTTTCCGGCGCGCTCCTCGCCTTCCTCGCCGATCGCAATGATTTTCCGCTCGCTTCGTCCGGCGACATCGTGGTGTTCGGGCTGCGGGGTTGCAGGATCGCCGGCGGCGAAACACACAAGGACTGGGCGAGCGAGCAGGCGCTCATCGCCGACCCGCCAACCCATCTTGCCCAGAAGTGTGTGCTTGGCCTCTGGCGCCGCTCAGATAATGTCGTCGCCGTCTTCCGCGGCTCGACGGTGCCAGCTGCACACAACATCTTCACGAGCCTCTTCGTGCAGGGCAATGGCACAAGCCTCCTGCCGACCGGCTTCTATACCTACAATCGCGGAACGCATAAGGCGTCAAAGCCGGCGAGCGCGCAGCGCGGCGCGATGCTCATCTCCGGGCAGTATCCTGTTCTGCGCACGGCGGCTTCACTCGTCTATGATCCGTTCCTTCCGACCACCGCCTGGACGCTGGGCGCCGCGCACAACATCCACGCGGCTGGCCATGGCGATATCTTCAATTCTGCGGGATGCCAGGTTGTGCACGGCAACTATGTGAAACCCGCCCGCACCCGCACGACCGGCGCCTGGGACATCTTCCGGCAGCTCGCCGGAACAGCCGGACCGGACGGCGCCGCCCCATCAGCAGGCGCACAGACGCGGTTCCGCTACATTCTGCTGACCGGGCTTGAGGCGGCGCTCGCCCATCAGGGTTCACCAACGTACATCAGCGCCTATCGTCCCCTCCGGATCGGCAGCCGGGGCCCGCGTGTCGCCGAGCTGCAGGCCGATCTCATGAAGGGTCCGGCGACGGGCATCATCACCCGCGCCGATGGCGACTTCGGCCCGCGGACGGCGTTTGGCGTGCTGGCAGCATCGAAATCTGACTATGGCGAGTATGCAACGCCGGTCTCGGTTGCCGGGGAGCCGGACTGAGCGGTGCCACGTCATCGCTCAATCTGATTCCGTATGCTGATCATCCGTCTGAGGTCCAAACGTGAATCCAGCCCGGCATTTTTGTGGGGTGTCAGCCTTCGGGGAGGTCCAAATGCCGCGTTTGGTGATTCAATCAACGCAGGATAATTTGGAAGACTTCACCGGCCAGCTGCGCGAGCTCGATGCAGGGTGAGAAGAGACAAGCGCATGAACCGCACACGGTATCGACGTCCCAACATATATACACGTAAAGAAGTCAACATTTCAGCTTCCTAAGGCAGCGCCCTAGCGAGTCTGAACCCTAAATTGTTTATTCGGTTGTCGGGCGAGTTCCTATTTCGGTTGGCGGACCGTAGGTTCCGCGAGTTAAAGTGCCACGAACCGCCGCGGATCACGCGAGTCGAGCAGCCTAGATTTGTGTAGGCCGAGCCGTTCGATGGCTGCACTGTATTGCCCGCTTCGTAACAGTCCTCAACCCATTCCCAGACATTGCCGTGCATGTCATGTAGGCCAAACGCGTTGGGAAGCTTGCCGCCGACCGGTTGGGTGCGACTGTCGGAATTTGAGTCGTACCAACCAAAAAGACCGAGGAGGCTTTCGTCATCGCCAAAGCTCCAGCGGGCGTCGCTACCGGCCCGGGCAGCATATTCCCATTCCGCTTCCGTCAGTAGTCTATACGTCTGCCCCGTCTGGCCGCCCAACCAGGACGCATACCCCGTTGCATCCTCCCAACTTACCTCGATCACAGGTCGACTGCCGGGCCCGAAGCCATTTTCGCCGCCCGCCGCGATGACCGGACCATTGTCACACCCGCCATTGGCGACGCAGGCGTTCCATTCTGCCCACGTCACCTCGTACTTGCCAACCGCAAACTCGTATTCGATCCGCACAGTCCGCTGCGGGCCTTCATCATCATCCCGGCCTATCTCTCCAGAAGGCGAACCCATCCGGAACTCTCCAGCGGGGATCACCATCATCTCCGGCCCCTGCCCGCCGCCTGAAGTGAACACGTCCCGGAACGTCTCTCCGGCGCGCCGCGATGCCGACACAACCGGCACGGGCGTCGGCGCCGGGCGGCTCGAAACAGTGGCTACACTTGATGCAGCAGGCGTGCAGCCCGCGAGGCAGACCTGGTTGTAAAGCTGCGAATTGTACCATGGCTTCTGAACTCGTCCGGTGACTTCTGCGACCCGGACTTGCACATTGTCGAACAGGGCGGCGACCGAGACGCCCGGGCGGCGGATTTCTTCGGCAAGGATCGGTGCATAGACGCCCTCCTTGGCGACATCATCAAGGCTCGTGGAGTAAGCGATGAGCATGTCGGTCGCCGCATCGACGCGGCCGATCCCCTTGGTGCCTGACTTCCAGCCGGACCCGCCGGGAATATTGCGGCAGGCATCGAAGATCAGGACGACGGCTGCCGCCCCGGTGGCGGCAAAGCCATCGCGCTGGTCCTCCATCGCCACGCCATAGCTTGCAAGGTCTGACGCGCCGCGCAGCCGGGCATCCGTGCCGAGCAGGTAGGACGCGCGCGATTGCGGATGTTGCGCCCCGTGGCCGGTATAATAGACGACTGCGATGGTTTGATCGCGCCTCGCGGCCGCCTCGACCTGCAGCCGGAAGGCGTCGAGCGCGTCGATGAGGTCCTTGCCCTTCAGATTGGGCTTTCGTGTGACAACGAAACCCGTCTCGTTCAACGCTGTCTCGATGACGTTCGCCTCCGAAGCTGCCAGTGCCACCCGCGGCAGTTCAGCCGGATGCGCGTAATCGGTCTGGTCTATCACCAGCGCAAGGCGGGTCTCAGCAGACGCCCATAGACCGCAGATCATCGCGGCAAGACAGGCCGCGATGAAACGCATCGCTTGACGAAGCTTCATGTTCTCACCTGGATCACAATTGTCCCTCCGCAATTTCGCCCGTCACCGGGCCACAACTTCATACTCAAGATAGCCCATCGCAAACTGCGCCTCCTCGGGACCTGGCTCCGATCGCGATCCATCCGGAGCAATATCGATTGGCGTCGGTTCATCGAACCTGCCGACACCTTTTGCATAGCCCGTTTCGATCATGGCCGAACGGATGAGGCTGACCAGATAGTCTGCGGGGTTGGATATGGTCGTGAGACCCTTTGCCGGATCGACCGGTATCGGGGTGTGCTCCGGCACGACCAGGGCCAGCAAGGCCTGCCGGCCGAGCGGGGGCTGCGCCCTGAACTGCCCGCGGAAGAGATCGCCCGGTCCCTCGATCAGCCGCCCGGCTTCGAAGACCTGCCACTGATCGACTCGTCCCGTTGCCCCGCTGACAGAAGGAAAGAGCTGCGTGAGCTTGCCATCCGCATCATAGTCGAAGAGCACGAGTTTTCCGCGCAGAGGCATGGTCAGACGGACGCGCACCGGATCGCCGACCACAAGGCGGCTTGTAGGAGCGCCGGAAAGGTCCAGCAGCTCGGGGGATGCCGCAACATTGCCTGCGCTGACTTCATTCGTCACGGCCTCAAAGAGGCCGCGCGCGCCTGATGTTATGGGCGCCAGTCTGGTGCTGTCCTGTCCGCCGTCTTCGCCGATATGCTCACGTATCCAGTCGGCAAAGGCCGAGACGCGTGTGTAGACGCCGGGCGCATCCTTCCGCCCGCATCCCACCCCCCAGCTCACAATGCCGACCTGGTAAGGCGTGACGTCGCGGTCGGTCTTGATCAGGGGACCGCCGCTGTCGCCCTGGCAGGAATCGACCGGTGCGAGGGCCTGTGGCGGCTGTCCGGCACAGAGCTGCTGGGCGCCCAAGGCATAAGAAAAGCGCTCGCGCCCCCGCATGACAGTATCGATGCGCTGGTTGCACGTCCGGATATCGACGAGGCCGAGCGCCGCATCGAGCAATTGCAGGGAAGACGCCCCGACGCGGGCGCCGCCCGGCGTAACGCCATAGGTCCACTCGCGCCGATCGCTCTGCGTTTCGTAGGTGTCCCCGAAGCCCGCCACTTCCACAATATCGCCGCCGGCTTCGAGCCGGTCGGTTGCGTCCGACAGGGAGAGACGCATGACAGGACCGGCATAGGCCGTCTCGAGCCTGATCAGGGCGATATCACTGCCCATTGGGCCACCATCAGGCGTGACGTCAGGGTTCCAGGGCTTGTAGTCCGGATGAAGGATGATGTCGGCCACCTGAAGCGCCGCGGCGCGATCGGCCCGGGTGAGGTCGGCCTGGCCCGGAACGACCTGAATTCCGATACCGACGTTTGCCATGCCGGCATAGTTTCGGGTCCATTGGCGCAGGATCCATTTGCCGTGTTGACGTCTTGCATACTCGACACAGTGCGCCGCCGTGAGCAACCATTCAGGCGTGACCATGGTCCCGCCACAAAAATGCGATGTGGAGCCGTCGCGATAGACGACTTGCAGCGATGACATGCCGGGCCAGTCATCGATCGGCGTCGGCAACCCGCCGATGACTTTCGCGCCCGGTGAGCCGCCGCCCCGCGGGCGGACCTCTTCATCGCCATATGCGAGAAGGAGCGAGCCGACGCACACCCCCGCGATCATTGCCAGCAGCGTCCGCTTCATCGACGTGTCCTCCCACCATCTATGAGGCCTCCAATCTCGCTTTGAGCAAGAAATCAGTCAACCACGAATGAAAAGTGAGGCGGAGCAAATGACAAGAGAAGTCTACATGGGCTCAAATTGAGCTGCTCGGCTGGCCGCGGCGCCCAGTTGTGATCTGAACTTCCGTCACTCGCGAGCGCGCACCTCGATGACTCGAGTTCGCCCGTCGGGGTTGGCTCTTGAACTGGGGTTTGATGGTCTCTCATTGCCGAATGACACAACATCCACCCTGTCTGCAAAAGAGGATTTGCCAATCAAAACTGTCCGGGCCGCGTTTGCGCGAACCTCGCCGAGAGCGATGGCGTAGTCTCGGGTCACTCTCTCCGCGTGTCCAACGAATATGATCCGGGCATCCTTATTGCTGATCAGCCAGTTAGCCTGTTCGTTGAGAAAATCCGGGTTGGTGGATCCTGAGCTCGTTCGATCATTCCAATAAAAAGCTAGCCCGTCGAGAAGACGGGTCTCGTCCATCGCAGGCGAAAGGTCCGTCGGTGGCGGCGGACGCGCAGACACGCTCTCAGGTACCGACCTATCGCACAACCGGGAACGCTGCAGCCGCGCCGATGCGGTGTATCGGCCGGCTGGATACTGACGTTCGTGGGCAGCATATGCTGAACAAAGCGCTGAATCGTCGCGAAGCGAGGCAATCTCAAGCCAGGCCTGCGTTTCGGCATCGGCGGCGGCAGGTGCCGTCTGGCACGAAATGAAGCAGACGTCGCCTTTGAGCGCCGGGATGATGACCGGCGTCTTGTTGCCAAATCCCTTGATCTCACTGACTCTCTGAGAGACGCGGGTGAAAGCGCGAAGGGCATCCTGACCGCCCCTTTCGAGCTCCTCGCTGAGGATTGTCGAAAAAACCCGATCATCGTCAGCAAACGCACCATCACCTGCCGAAAAGAGCATCATCATCCCTGTCGGGTTAAAGTCTTCTCGCCTTACCCCCTTGGTCACGGCGCCAGCCATGGTGTTTCGCCATGACAGCGTGTTTCGGCATGCATCAATCACGACGAAGACGCTGCTGGCACCGCTGGCTTGCAACTTGTTGACCTGGTCAGGCAATGACACGCCGAACGCTTCGAGATCATCGGCAAAATCGATGGGTTCGCGCACCGGAACGATATAGTTCTCCCGGCGCAAGCCGCGCTCGGTCGAGCCACCATGACCCGAATAATAGAAAAAACCCATTGTGTCTTCGCCAGCCGCGCTGAGGCGGCTTGCGAAGTCATTAATGGCTCGGATCGTCTGTGCCCGGTTGCGGTCCTTCAGGACGACAATATCGGAGGACTTGAACCCCGCAACAATCAACGCATCACGGACGCGGTCGGCGTCCTCGTGGGGATTGCTGAGCTCGGCGAGGCCCGATGTGTTGTACGATTCGTTTCCGATCAGTAGGGCAAGACGTTTCTGTTGGGCCTCGGCTGAACCCGCCGACAGAATCGCGCCCAGAGCGAGGCCGGCCAATATCGACCACACTTTCAGCACCACCTGCCTCCCGAAAAACACCCTCACCCAGCCAGCGGAGCAGAACATGCTCTACCGAACCGAATTCATAGTATGGTCTTCGATCATGCGTCAAACCGGGCGCATGTTGTGACCTTGCCAGGCTGTCATTGGGAGAACGCAACAATGGTCTCCGTCTGATCAGCGTCCTCGCCGGTTGCCGTGCGCTCGCGCGCATGTCCCGCTTGTCTGCCATCTTGGCGCCAGTGGGTTTAACCGCCGAAGGCATCCAAAAATTGTAAGGTCTCAAGTACCGCAACAGAATGTACAGCGAGGCTCGGAACGCTAACAAGCTGAGGTCATGTGATCTCATGCTTTCGCCTCCCCAAGAGTTTCTGCTGTTAGCCCCTACCCGTGGGCGGCGTTTTCGTCACCGGTTCGATCATAAGAGAGCTGATAGTCCGCCTTGAAAGGCGACAGCGAAGTGCAGGTCAGTGAATTCGGAGCGCGCACTGGGCGGGCGAGGTCAGCCTTTAGCATCCGCCAGGCAGATCTTTGCCATGGACAGGCTCGAAAACCTCGCCATTGAAAACCAGATCTCTAAAAGCGGTCTTGCGATCACCGAACTCATAAAAGACGCGCAATCTCGATGGATCATCCGTTGACTTTATCTCAGAGGTGAAACTCTCGGCGTCGATCTCGCGCTGTATTACGGCTTCATCCTCTCCCGGCCTAAAATTGCCGAGATGGCCTGCATGGTAGGCGGTCACGAATGTGCCGCGTGCTTTCGGACCTGAGGGCGTTATCTCAAAGATATCGGAAGTCGTTACGCCGCAGCCCTGCCACATTCCGCCGCCTCTCAGGATCATCGCCGGATATGGCGTGAGGCCCGACCGGAGCTCGAATTCAGGCGCGCCTCCCCACGATGTTCCATACGTAAAATCAATGAATGTCGACACTGGCTTTCCTTCCTGCAGACTATCGAAATAGACTACCGAACTCGTCCCGGAACACGCGTGACAGTTATTGGCGCCACTTTGTGTGAAGTCTGTCGATAACACCACGGCCGACCGGCCCGAATCGAAACGGACAACAAATTCTGTTCTTATATCGACGAAGCCTGTGATCGCGTCTGAATCCCGGCACGCTTCTTCAAAGCAAAGTCCGTCGCCATACTCATCCACGATTGCACGTCTTGCGAGTTCGCGTGCCGTCGTCCGAATTTCATGAGTTTCAGAATTCGAGAGCAAGATGTCGAAGCGACTTGAGCTGGTCTCGACGATTTTCGATGGTTCGCAGCTCGCAAAGCAGATCTTGTTATATATTCGGGGATCAAACCATGGACGCTGATCGCCGCCTGTCAGTTCTGCTACACGGCGCTGCGCCTCTGAGAAAGCCGCCACCGCAATCTGACCTTCGCGCCGGATTTCCTCGGCGAGCACGGGCGCGTAGATTCCTTCCTTTGCGGTATCGTCAGCATCTGTCGAATAGGCGATGAGCATGTTGGCGCTAGCGTCCAGTCGGCCAATGCCTTTTGATCCCGACTTCTCCTGCGCGAGCTGCGGCACATTGCGGCACGCATCAAAGACCAGAAACACCGCCCGCGAGCCGGTCGCGCCGAACGCGTTCCGCAGATTGACCATCGACACGCCGTAAGCGGCGTAATCAGATTTGACTCGAAGTCGGGCGTCGACACCCAGAAGATAGCTGTCGCCATCAGGGTGCTGTGCGCCGTGACCGGTGTAATAGACAAAACCAACTGCGTCCGGGCCTGCGCCATCAAGCTCAACACGAAACTCGCCGAGCACGCGCTCGAGATCGTCCCGCGACAGGTTGCGCTCCCGACGAACGGAGAAGCCCGTCGCTGTGAGCGCTTGAAAGAGATGATCGGCTTCGCTTTCGGCAGCATTGACCCGCGAGAACTCGGCCGAATTCGAGTAGTTGGTCTGTGCGATGATGAGGGCAAGCCGGGGTCCCGCGATAGTGGCGGCTGAGACATCTGCAAGAGACCGCTCGCTGGCCCCGTCATGACTGATGCGGTCATCACCGCTGAACCAGCCGCACGCAGACAGACCGACCACAAGCAGCAAGAAGAGGAGGGATCTGAACGCATCAGCCATCTGCTTACTCCGCCGCTGTCCAGGCAACAGTCGATTGATAGCCAAACAAGAGCCGATTAGAAAGCCGGATTGCCGCCGGTTTTCCTGGCACCGGCCTACAAGAACAACGGAGAGGTCGACCCCGAATTTCGGGGCGCGCGAAAGAGTTTGCGCTTCGTCCATGGCCGAGCTTGGCGTTCGCAGAATGGCACAACACGGGTTCCAACATTGCTGCCAGTCAGTGCGGGCGGTGCAGACATCCGCTCCGGGTCGCGACCATCCGTTTCCTTTCGATCGAATAGTCCTCCTCCGCGCACCTTTGCGTTCCGTTGCCGAAGGTTTCCGGGTGTTGCCGTGCTCATCCCTTTTTCGTTGTGTCCCCAGTGTGTCCCAAAGCGCCTAACCCCCTGATATTATTATCTTTTCCTTCCAGTCCATCATCGGCGCGACCGAGAAACGATGGATATTCATGGCGTCGGCGATGCCCCAGGCGAGGCGATCTGGCAAGTATTCCGGACCGATGTCATGAAAAGGCGAGCCGTTTCGATCTAGCGCCGCTGAAGGAACCCCGCGACTTGAGACTCGGCGAAGATGGACTGTTTGAGGGTGTCGCGGGATTCCTTGATGTCAAACTCGAGGGAGACGTTTTGCCGGTCGATGTTGGCAATTCTCTCAAGAAGCCGGTCGATAGATCCATGTTCATGGGAAAGATGGCAAATGCCGAAGTCTGACGCGCTGCGATCCAGCGCAGCCAGTTCATCAAGCAGCCGCGTACGTTCCGCCTGCAGAGCAGCCCGCGCAAGTCCCAAACGTTGGAGGCGCTGTTCTGCACCCTGACGTTTTAGCCGAATCAGTGCCTTTATGTGCTGGTCGTACTGTATCATCTGCTACCCTGTTCTGTAGAGGTCGTTTGACGCACACGTTCGACAAATTGGATTGCGGCAGCGACAGCCGCGAAGTGTTCAGGCCGGATTTCCTCATCGATCTCAACCAACCGGTAAATCGACCGAGTGCTCGGAGGGTCTCGGAAGATAAGCACCTTGTTGGCAAGCGCCACTTCGCGAATCCGCGCGGCCATATGATCGACGCCCTTCGCGACACAGACAGGCGCCTTCTTGCTCTCGGGATCCCATGTCAGGGCGACGGCATAATGCTCAGGATTGACCATCACGACCGTTGCCGTCTTTACATTTTGCAACATCTTGCCGCTCGAGATTTTTGCCGCCTTGGCTCGCCGGGCCTGCTTGAAGTGGGGATCGCCCTCGCTTTCCTTGTTCTCCTTCTTCATCTCTTCGCGGGTCATCCGAAGTCGGTTTGCGTGAAGCAACTGCTGGAGAGGAAAATCAAGAACTGCCAAGGCGAGCTGGAAGATAGCGAAGGCAAAAATTAGCTGCAGGCAACGTTCAAATGTGAATGCCGCAAAATCTGCCTGCTGAATTGCGCTGCTTGCGTAATAGTCCCGTGCAAAGTCGAGCAAGAAGGCGATTGCGATAATTCCCGCGAAAAGCATCTTGAGTGTATCTTTCAGGAACTCAAGAAGGCCCTGAGGGCCATATTTTTTCTTCAGGTTCTCGACGACTGATAGCTTCTTCAGATCAGGCTTGATCTTCTTGGCCGAGAAGGCGACGCCGCGTGTAAGGACCAGGATCAAAATTGTAATTGCCGCGAGAATCAAAAATAGCGGTGCCGTCCAGAGAAGAATGTCGTGCAAGGCACCTTCCATCTTCTGCCCGCCAGCCGCAAGCGCATCCGAAGACAGCGTGTCTGCATGATAGAGAAGGCTAGACAAACGGACAAATAGCGCTTGACCGGTAAAGCCGCTCCAAAGTGCTGCAGCCAACAATATGCCGATGATGATCGCAAGGCCGTTGAGCTCCTTAGACTGAGGAATATTCCCCTCATCGCGCGCCTGCTGCTGGCGCTGCTCGGTGGCATCAAACTCCTTTTCGCCGCTTTCAGGCTCTTGTTCTACCATTGCTTAAATCACAACCACCCAGAGTACTCGGGAACGCGGTCCATCCACATGATGAGCAAACTTGTGACCGAAACCGTGAGCAGAATAATGCCTGCGCCGACCATGAAGGGCGCACCGACAAACGCGACCATCATCTGCGGGAGAGCCTTGTTTATGAAGCCGAGGCAAATGTTGTAGATGAGGTTCACAGCCACGAAAGGCCACGCAAGCAGGATCGCAAAACTAAAAGCTGAAACCATTGCGTTAATAAGGAAAACCTTGTCGAGGTCAGCCGCAAAGCCGGTCGGAACGTCCGTGTAGAGATTTATTAGCGAGACGAATGCGGTGACATGAAAATCGGCTGTAAGAAGGACCACAACACCGGCCATTGAGAGCATGTTTGCAATAATTGTCTGAGCTTCCTGTTCGATGGCAACACCGAGAAACTGCGAAAGCCCAATCGTTTGCGCAATGATGGACCCTGCAATCGAGAGAATCCAGATCACAAGACGCAGACTAAAGCCAAGCACTAGCCCAACTGTAATCTCGTTGAGCAACAGCAGGAAAAAATCATCCACACTTGATGTCCGCGTTGCGGCGACACTCCCGGAACTGGCAATTGCGGCTGAGATGCCGAGAAGAAGGAACAAGCGCACGCGCGCAGGAACGACCTGCTCGCCAATACCAGGCATGAGGAATATGACAAACGACAGCCGGGCGACGATGAGACCGAATTGCGCGACCCAAGCGCCTAGCGCCGGGCCGCCAAGCGTATCGCCGAACATCAGACCACCCCGATAATCTGCGGCTTTGTCTTCGGGCTGATTTCCTCATAAGCAAGCACCGCATTGCGGATGCCCTTGCTGGCAAGCACAGTCTGAAGAAATCGCCGGCGGCGTGACGATGTCGCGACCGATGCCATGACGCCCTTTTGTGCCAACTCGTTCAACTTTGATTGAACGCCTTGGATGAGCTCGCTGAACATTTCCGGCGGCAAGGCGATATCCGATCCACCGGAATCATTCTTTATTTCGTATTCGGCAAAGCGCTGTTCCCATTGCGTCGAGAGCTGGACGAGAGGCAAACGCCCGTTATCATCCTGCAAACGATCAACAATCTGGAAGGATAGTCGCTGACGAACGATTTCGACGGTGCGAGCCAAGCCGATATTTGACGCTTTGGCCTCAGCCATCGTCTCCAAGATCAGGAACAGATTCCGGACGGAGACGCGCTCTTCAAGCAGGGCGCGGAGCACCGGCAAGAGAAGTTCGGGCGTGACTTTCCCGGGAATATATTCATCGAGGAGGCGCTGGTTTGTGGCAGCTCGCTCGCCGTCACTTATCTTGGTCAGCGCATCAAGCGTTTCGAACATTACAGTTCGGGTAAAGACGAGGGAGAAATTCGCCTGAATAACCTCGAGCAGGTGGGTTGCGAGAACCTCGATCGGCTCAACAGCCGGAATCCCGGCAGCAGCGAGTTCCTGTTTGCGTGAGGACGGTAACCAGCGGGCGGCTGCCTTGTAAACCGGCTCCTTGACCTTCTCTCCGATGAGGTGGGGTAGTTGGTCGTCTTCGATCAGGGCCAAAACCGAGCCCGGCCGCAAAATTCCCGAATCGAGCCGGACGCCTTGGATGCGAAGCCGATACTCGTTCTTTTTCAGGCCCGGATTATCTGTCATCCGGATCGGCGGCAGAACGAAGCCATACTCCTCGGCAATGTAGCGGCGGATCTTGTCGATCCGGCTTTCGACCCCGTTCTCCCCTTGCAGTACGACGCGAACAAGATCGGGCGCGACCTCAAGGTGAATCTCATCGGCATAAATGGCGTCTCCGATGCGCGCGGCCTTCGGTTTTGTATCTTCGGCGGTTCCAGCGACCGCGGCAGCTTTCGCCGCTTGCTCCTTCTTCCGGGCAAAATGGGAACCTACCCCGACGCCCGCGGCGGCAAGCATGAAAGGTATGAAAGGCAGTCCGGGCAGCAGCGCAAAAGCCGCGAGTATACCAGAGACAATCATCAGAGCTGTCGAATTACCCGCCAACTGGGCAACAAGTGCACGATCAATCGCGCCCTCGTCTTTTCCCTTTGAGAGCAAGAGACCTGCGGCCACCGACACGATCAATGCTGGGATCTGCGTGACAAGGCCATCACCGACAGTCAGGATGGAATAGTTACTGACGGCCTCGCCCAAGCTAAGTTGATGAACCATCAACCCGACACCGATGCCGGCGACGAGATTCAACGCTGTTATGATAAGGCCGGCAATTGCGTCGCCCTTCACGAATTTTGAGGCGCCATCAAGCGACCCCAAGAACGATGCCTCGGCTTGTTCGCGCTGGCGGCGGGCTTTGGCTTCTTCATGGGTGATGGCGCCGACCGCAAGATCGGAGTCGATCGCAAGTTGCTTGCCGGGCATGGCATCGAGGGCAAAGCGGGCACCCACCTCCGCCATGCGGCCTGCACCTTTTGTGATCACCATGAAATTGACGATGATCAGAACCGCAAAGATCACCAGACCAACAAAAAGGTTACCGCCCATGATGAACATGGCGAAACCTTCGATCACATGACCGGCAGCATCTGTGCCCTGATGGCCATTGGAAATGATCAACTTTGTGGACGATACGTTCAGCGCCAGACGGAGGATCAGGGAGGCCAAAAGAACGCTCGGGAAAGATGAAAAATCGAGCGGTTTCTCAATGAAAATCGCAGTTGTAAAAATCAAGATTGCGAAGGCGAATGATAATGTGAGCCCCGTATCAATGACCCAGCCAGGCGCAGGCAGGATCATCACGAGGATAATCACCATCAAGCCGATGGCGAGGACAGATGTGGGCTTAGCCAAGTCAAACAGGCGGGACGAGTCCATGGATCAGCTTAGCCTGCAATTAGCGGCAGTACCGCATTATTGAAAAAGTCGAGACACACACGCGTCATGAACCCAAGCGTCAGGAAGAAGACAACGACAACCGCAAGGATCTTCGGGATGAAAGTGAGTGTCATTTCCTGGATGGATGTAAGCGCCTGACCAAGACCGATGACGAAGCCAAGGATTAGCGTTACAGCAAGGATGGGCGCGCCCATGAGAACGGCTGCCCATAGGGCGGCACGTAGCACTTCGAAGACATCCGCTTCAGCCATTCTCCGCGCCGCCTGTCAAACCGGCATCCGCAAGAGTTCCTGGTACGCCTCAACGACTTTGTTGCGGATAGTCACAGCTGTATCGAGAACCAACTCGGCATTTGCGAGCGCCGCGACCATTGCATGCGGGTCGGCTCCGGAAACGGCCGTATTCATTGCCGTTTTTTCTGCCTGCTGCATCGCCGAGCGAAAGTCGGTAACAGTCTCTGCAACAACGTTTCCGGCATTCTCCGGTTTTGCTGCCGCGCCGGCGGCATCTGTCGTACGGACCGCTTGAAAAGCGGAGTACGGATTAATTGGTCCGATCGCCATTCATTGTCTCCTTATCGACGTAGTATATCCAACAGTGAGCGGTACATTGATCGTGCCTGCTGAAAGGCATTCAGATTCGCCTCGTATGTTCGATTGGCGTCGCGCATATCGGCCATTTCCATAACAAGCGAGACATTCGAGCCGGTGACATATCCATCTGGATCGGCCATCGGGTGGGAGGGATCGAAGCGGGTTTGGCCTTCGGTATCGTCCAACACAATCAGAGCATTTCGGAATTGGCCAGGCTCAGGCTGCGCCGCTTCGGGCACAAGTATTTTCTTTTTGTAACCCGGCGTATCGGCGTTCGAAATGTTTTCCGACGTCAGACCAAGCCGGCGTGACTGCAGTTCCATCCCCGCGACAGCTTGTTGCATGGTTGATGTCAGCGCGTTCATCTCAACTCTCCTCAACCACGTTTGCCAATTGCGGTGCGCATCAGATCGAGTGTCTTGGCATAGACAGTCAACGCCATGTTGTGTTGTCCCATGGACGCTGCGGAATTGAAGACCTCCCGTTCAACGCTAACGGTGTTGCCGTTCGGCGCTGCAGGCGCGTCTGATAGACGCGTCTGAAACTCTGCAGAGGTGGTTCCAGATGAACCGCCGGCTTGCGTGCGTGCGAGAAATTCCGGAAATGATTCAATTTCGACGGCCCGATAGCCGGGCTCGCCCGCGCGCGAGATGTTTCCAGCACTGACCTTCTGGCTTTCGGCGGCATGGCGCGCCATCGCCTCATAGATCTTGAAGATTGGCAACTCGGAAATCATGACTGAAATGACCGCTTTGGTTAACCTTTGGGCAAAGATGGGAGAATATGCTGAACAAAGTCTTAATCTCAAAGCAGCGGAGCGACGGATGGCCAGGCCGCAGACGACAGCACGCGGAGCGTTATTCAGACTATGGGGTACGATCACCGAGATTGCCTCGGGACGGATCTCCATCGCGGGCATCAGCGCCTTTGCGGGTATTGGAGGAGAGATCTCGATCGAGAAAGACGGGGACACGACCTATGGCGAAATCCTCGAAATCTCAGGCGAGACGGTCACAGCCCTGCTGTTTTCATCCGGCAAGAATCTGAGAATAGGCGACATTGTCCACGTCGAAGATGAGGCGACGGTCGATATCGGTGATCACTGGCTTGGCTCAATTGTCAATTTTCGCGGAGAAGCGACGGGACAATCTCAAAATGGCAAACCACGCCGCGTCACCCGCCGCCAACTTCACGTCGCCGCCCCGCCCGCCCATGCGCGGCGTGAACTCGGTGCACGCTTGCCCACCGGACTCATGGCCACGGATACACTTTTGCCCATCTGCGCGGGCCAGCGGATGGGACTTTTTGCCGGCTCGGGGGTCGGCAAATCCAGGCTTCTAGCGGCTCTGGCGAGCGGCCTCGCTGCCGATCGCGTCGTCATCGCGCTAATCGGAGAGCGCAGCAGAGAAGTAAACGAATTCGTGCGCTCGGCCCTCCCCGCCCACCTTCTTGAAAAGACAGTCATTGTCGCGGCAACATCAGGCGAGCCGCCCGGTGCGAAAAAGCGGGCCGCCTATTGCGCCATGGCAGCCGCAGAACATTTCCGCGACGAAGGACATCACGTGCTCTTCCTCTTCGACTCCGTCACGCGCTTTGCTGAAGCACACCGAGAGACCGCGCTGGTTGCTGGCGAAACGCCAGCGCTGAACGCCTTTCCGCCATCGACCGTTCGGGTGGTTGCCGAACTTGCCGAACGCTCAGGTCCGGGCATTACCGGGACTGGCGACATTACCGCTGTTTACACAGTACTGGTCGCTGGCTCAGATTTCGAGGAGCCCGTGGCAGACATGATTCGGGGCATTCTCGATGGACACATTATTCTCTCGCGGGAGATCGCCGAACGCGGGCGATATCCGGCAATCGATGTGCTGAAAAGCGTCTCCCGCGCCCTGCCAAACGCCGCATCTGACACAGAAAATGAAATGATCCGAGACTATCGGCGAATGATCGCACTCTACGGCGAAGTGTCGCCAATGGTCAGAGCCAACCTTTACGGCTTTGGAATCGACCCGATGTCCGACCGCGCAATCCGGCTCTTCCCAGCGCTCGATGCGTTCGCGGGCGAACCGAACGTTGGCAACAATGCCGACGCTTTTGCGGTCATGGCGAGACTCCTGGACGAGACGGTTGTGCGCTCGCCGAGTTAACGCGCCGTCACGACTGGCGGCTGCGAAAGAGGTTCTCTGCGGCGGAACTACCGATGCCGCTGAGCAATGTGACAACAGATGGGTTGCGCCCAGAGCTCGCGCCCTGTGCCAAGGCCTCAAGCGCATTGTAGCGTTCGACAATTTTTGACACCGTTTCTGCGGATTTGAGAGTGTCGAGGTCACGGATACCCAATCGCTTACTCAGGGCATCTTTCAGCATGTCTGCTTGACGCTCAATCGGCAAATTTCTGATATCACTCGGCAAGTTCAAGGCGCGCTCAAGAACCGTCCGTACCGGAACATTTCCCAGCAAGCGATAGAGAACTGCGTTATCTGAAGATCCGTTACCGACCAGGGAGTCGATTTCAGACTTGAAGTTGAGACTAAGGCGTAATGAGTTGTCGATTTGACCTACAGCCGATTCAAATGACTCAGTCGCGAACCTCGCGCCTACACTTTCTCGCGTTGCCTCTGAAACCGAGATTACGTTTCCCGAGGGTCGAAAGGCTTCGGCGAACCGTGTATACTGATTATTGTTGAGACGCGCGAGAAACGTACTCTGTGGATCGGCGGCTTCCGTCAGGATCTTCTTTATGAAGCCGCGCTTCCATTCCTCCCCTTCAAGGCCAAAAGCCGTGAGGGCTGTCCGTAGAAGACGCCGATCATTCAGGAAGGCGTCGACGGTAATCGGTTCCGAGAGCTTTTCTGACAGGTACGCCTGATCACTTCGAGTTTGTGCCGACTCGGTGAACGATTTCAGCTGACGGTCATACGTCGCCTGCAAGAAGTTCCAGCCGGCAAGCCCCGATGCAGGAATGACCGGCCGAAACATTCTCAGGCGACCTTCAGATCTGGCGGCGATGATGCAACTGTCGTCGTGATTGCCAAGAGCTTTGCTTCGAGTTCAAGGATCGGCTTCATATGGCAGAGCGCGGAGTAATAGTTCCCTCGTTCAACCATCGCGCTGAGAATCGGGATCAAGGTCTGATCGATGGGCAAGAACGCCTCTGCCAGCTTCTGGCAAGCCGAATAGATGGCGGGCAGGGTTGTTGCTTCGTCGAGATCGCCGGTGATCAAGAGTTGCACAGCAAAATAGACTTGTTTGACGGGTGTATTTACATCCTCTGGGAGGATGGCGTCTGAGCAGCGAAGGACGCGCGCATTACCATCCTTTACGCGAATTCTCGCATATTTGTCACCGTTCTCGAGAACGGCGCCATTTACAATGAAGCGCTCCCCAGGCGCGAGTTTCAATAGTAAGCCAGCCATTACACATTTCCCTGCACAGAATCAGTTTTCATCGCGCGTACAGCGCCAAGCCCGGACATGATCGTGCGGTTGATCGCAATGAGGTCAGCGAGATCGCCGTCATCAGACAGGCGTTTCATGCCTTCGCGGCGTACAAATTCGGAAAGGGTTAGCAAGCTCTTTTTGGTCTCTGGGGGTAACGCATTGGCTTCGGAGAGAAGGTCGGCAGCCAGCAAAGACCATAAGCGGAGATTGCGGCTGATCGCGTCGATTCGCGTTGCAGGGTCCGCGTCGTTAGCCTGGGCAACGCCCTCGAGGTCCACGGTAATCTGATCGAAAACCGCATACTCGATATCCCTATTTCCGGCTGTGCGATGCTGAACCTGTCCATATGTTTTAGCGGCCAGCGTTTGCATACTGCACTCCCGGAAGGGTTAAAAAGCCGGCCCGAACAACAACGTCCGGGCCGGAGTTGGTGGAGACTTATCGGAACAGGGACAGAAGGCTCTGCGGCGCCTGGTTGGCGATCGAGAGAGCCTGCGTGCCAAGCTGTTGCTGGACCTGGAGGGCCTGAAGTTTTGCGGATGCGGCTTCCATATCAGCGTCCGTCAGGCCGCCGATTCCGGTCGTCAGCGAGTCGATCAGTGTCGAGACGAACTCGGACTGGTTTTCAATCCGCTTTTGTGACGAACCGAACGAGGCGGCGGCGTCGACGGCTGTGTCGATCAAGCCTTCGATTGCAGCGAGTGCTCCGACTGCGTTCGTTTCCACGTTGATCCCAGCAAGCGCACCAAGACCACCCGAACCAGCGTTAGAGAATTGGCCGGTCACCGCCAGGTCTGTCGTGCCGGCGTTTGTGAAGGCAAGGGTACCAACCGTCCCGCTCGAATAGTCGACCGTCAGACCTGCAATACCCAACCCGTCAATTGCCTTCTTCAAACCGGTAGCAGCGAGGTCTGCAGGAGTGTTGACCGTGCCAGCGACGTCATCTGCAGAGAACGTGTAAGACGCTGTCTTGTCGCCGATGCGCAGTGACACTGTGTCACCAGCAGCAAAGGTTGCTGCGGCGCTGATCGTAAAGTCACCCGCGCCTGTTGCTTTATCCAGAGACAGGACAAACGTATCCCCGTCCGTCGAAACAGTACCGTTGGTGGACCCCGTGAAGGCTGCTTTGGCAACATAGCCGCCTGTCGACAGGTTTTGAGCAGCAACGGAGATGTTTGATGTCGTCACATCACCCGACGCGGACCGATTGAGCGAAGCCAGCACGTTCACAGTCGCATTCGAACCGTCCAGAAGATTCAGCCCGTTGAATTGAGCGCCGCCAACGATCGCACCGATTTGTTCGCGAAGAGCGGCGACATCTGTCTGGATCTTTGAGCGGTCGACGTTCGATTCCTGCGCCGAAACAATCAGAGCCTTCATGTCGGTCAGCATCTTGGTGACCTTTTCGGCAGCGCCGCGCGCCACGCCGACCGTCGAGGATCCAAGGTTCAGTGAATCCGTGATTTGCTTGAAGCTGTCGACATCCGATGACATGACGGTGGAAATCGCCCAGATCGCGGCGTTGTCCTTCGCGTTGGAAATCTTCTTTCCAGTCGAGATCTCGGATTGGACCATCGTCAGGTCCTTGTTGATGTTCCGAAGGGTTTCCAACGCGACCATCGCGCCGTTGTTCGTTAGAATGCTTGACATTTGAGTTCCTGTTTTTTCTGTGCGCCGGCTCTCGCCGGGCGCTGCATGTTTTGTCGCGTCATCCTGACAATCGGGAAACCCCGAGCAACCATTCCTGGTTTGTGATGCTGGCTTAGGAGAAATATCTTTCTATTGAGTAAATCAGATCAGACTTTGTTGCTGTACTGGCCATTTCCGCCACTGAAGGGAAGCCGCGCGCCCCGTTTGTCATAGGCTCCCACCGATTCGCTTCCGGTTAGGCTTTCCAGACGAACCGCAAGTGCGCGGACGCCATGTTGAACGGCTTCGATGTGAACCGCGTTTTCGCTCGCCATCCCTTTAACGGCTTCGATGGCCCTGACATCTGCATGGCTGATGCGGCCACCTGAGTTGCCAAGCACGACCGCTTCCAACTCGGTCAACAGGCGCAATTTTTCGACTGAAAGCGCAGTTGTCTCGCGGGCCCTGCCCGCACGCAACAAGGCCCGTTCCTCGGTGAGCAACTGCATTAGTCCGTTCGTCACGGCCGAGATCGAACGTTCCGTCACGTCATTGTCCTCCCGGTGCTTTCGGTAGGGAAGATGGCCCCAGCCCAAGCGGGTGCGTCAGGGCAATATCTTTTGCTATTGCCTCAACAATATATCGAGAGAATGCTGCGGCCCCTTCCCCACCGCTCTGCGTGAAGGCTTTCTCAAGCCCAGCGTGGGATAGCATTTCGCTCCAAAGCATCTGTTCAAAGCGTTGTCCGATATCTGCCGAAGGCTGATCAACTTGAGGACGAACCCGCGGTGGCCGAGATGGCTGGGATGGCTGGGATGCACTCTCTTGAACATATTCTGGAAAAACGACCGCCATTTCAGCGCCTCCTCTGACTGACTGAGTCTAGGGAGAATTTCCGCTACAAACCGTTAATTTAGATTTTACCTTCCGCGTCAATAGACTGTTGTACGGTTCCGAGGCGAAAATGCATGATCAATCGACCCGATCTATCGAGCCCGCCTTCCTCGTCAGCGGTCCGCTCACAGAATTCCAGCCTTGTCGAAGACGACCGGAGTCAGGGTGGCGAACGTTTCAGCGCGCTTTTATCTGGCGAATCTGAAGATCTGCCTACGGAGTTTAATTCGGCATTTGCGCCCGAAGCAGCCGCTTATCAGCCATCCAAAGAATCAATCTTAGTGTCGCGACCTGTAGAGGATCAATCCTTCATGGTGATGACTGACGAAACGCCTAAAGCGGAGACTGTTCCAGAAGGCTCCATCGTCATCCTTGATCCTTTTGCCCCTGTCGTTGCCGCCGATCCGAAACATCACACCTCGATCGCTGACGGTTCAGTCCCGCCCCCCTCAATTCTTGTGACAGACCCATCGCCCTCCTCCATTTCACAGCCACTGACGCCGGGAGAGAACTCATCCGCTGCGATGACGCTTGAACCGCCTTTGGACGAGGTCCGAGCGACGCCTCAGAGCGGCGTTCTGACTAACCCAGCCCTCATTCCAACCGAAGATATCGAAACCGAAGCCAAAAAAGATGCCACGAGCGTCCAAAGTGTCGGCCCCTCTGTGGCGGCCGGCGTCAACAGTTCTGGCGAAGCAATTTCTGGCGGCTATGTTGAACCGATCGATCAGCGTCCAAGCGTCGCCGACGTCAATCCAGCCAAGAAACCTGGTTTGGGGTCGTCCGATCAAGTCACTGGCCCGACCGCACCCGATTTCATTCTCACCCCAGAAGCCGGAAAGGGTGACCAAAATGCCTCGCCGTCCGGCTTGTCGGTCTCACAAGCGCCTTCCTCCTCAACGTCACCATCGTCCGTGACACCACCAGCGGCGAACTCGGCAACGACCCTACCAACACCTGTCGTGCATATCGCAAGCCCGGCCCGGTTACCGGAGATTATTGCCGATCATCTGGGAGCCGATGATGATCGGCAAGATCGAATCCTTGTTCAACTGGACCCACCGGAACTCGGGCGCGTGTCAGTGGAGTTCAAGTTCGATGCGCAGGGTTTGCAGACTGTCACGGTAAGTGGCGAGACGTCAGAAGCGATGCGCCGCTTGCGCTCGATGCATGCCGATCTGGTGCAAGCGCTCCAACAACAGGGGCTGCCGAGCGAGAATCTTACTTTCAGTCAACAACAGTCCCGAGAACGCGAACCTCAGTACTCAGTTCACCCAGACCTGCAAACGACAAGCATGCAGGCTCCGCTTGCGACTTATGAGCGCCGCGCTTTGCAGTCAGCTAGGCCCCTGCCACATTCGGTGGCTCGTCTCGATATCAAGGTTTAGGAGAAAAGCTATGAATTCGATCACCTCCACCAACATCGGTCCAACCAACATCACCAGCACCTCTACAGCCCAGGCAAATGCGAGTGCGCAATATGATAGCTTTTTGCGTCTGTTGACAGCACAAGTAAAAAATCAGGACCCTCTTTCCCCTCTCGACTCGACTCAGTTCGTTGAACAACTCGCGACATTTTCATCGCTCGAACAACAAGTGCGATCCAACAGTAGTCTCGATTCAATCGCGGCGACCATCAACAACCTTCACTCCATGCTGGCCGGGCAACGGCTGGGGCAGCCGCTGTCCATCGAGTCGACCTGGCTTCCCTATTCCGGAACACCATTGCAGTTCGATTTTGATGCGCCCGTAGACATCGACACTGCGGTTCTAACCGTGATCGACGCGGCTGGCTTGCCCCTCTCAAGCGAAGTGCTCGATCTGTCTTCACGGTCCGGCTTTTGGGACGGATCGACAGTCTCTGTAGACCCGTCAACTGCCAGCGGCCTGCTGAAGTTCAGCATCGATCTCTACAAACAGGGACAATATGCTGGATCAGTCGCGCCCCGCTTCGACGCCAATGTTTAAGCCGGACGCGACATAAGTTAACGTCGCGTGTTGCCGGTGGGCGGCTGTGTCCGTACACTAACAATATCCGAGAATTCAGGCGTTAAAGATCCTGCTTCGCGATATCCACGATCAGTACGTTTCTTATTCCCGACGATACGACGTTCGCGAGATTTTTGAGGATCATGCTTCGAAGGGTCTCGTAAGAATCGACGTCTGTGAAGCTTTCGAATGTCACCCCGTCATTAGAGAGGGCAATCAGTGTCGTCATTATGTTGTCCCGCAATTTCGGGTCCATCGAGAATAGCGTCTGTGAGATCGCGCTATCGGCTTCAAGATTGATGTTGATGATGACGAGACTCTTTACCCGGCCACCTTCCATGATTGGCACAACAAATTCTCGCGTGAATTTGTAGTAGATGACGTCGGATGAATTCGCGCCCGACTCATCGCCGTGACCGCCTTGCTTTTGGCTTTTCGTGGACTTTTCCCCGTGATCAGACCCGCCATGATCATCGGTCGCGGCGTCATGGGATCCTTCATCCTTCGGTTGGTCCTTATCGCTGTGGGCTCCGGCTTCGGTTGATCCCGCAGCCTGGGATTTGAGGAGGTGGCCTCCTACGCCACCCGCAACGATGCAAAGGGCAACCAAGATGGCCGGGATGATCTGGTTCATGACACGCCCTCAGAACGGAACAACACTGCCGAGAAATTTCGAAACCGCACTGCGCGTGGTCGGGGCAGTCGCCTCACCACTGCTGACGTAGGCGAGACGGGCATCGGCAATTTTCTCGTAGGAAACAGTATTCATGCGTGTAACGTCCTGAGATCGTATAACGCCGGAAACGGTCAGATAACGGACTTCATTGCTGACACGAGTCTGCTGATATCCCTCAATTATGAGATTACCATTCGGCTCAACGCCAACAACACGCGTGGCCAGACGGAATGTCACCTTCTCTGCGCGATTGACGGCGCCGCTCCCCGACAGATCCGAACTTCGTTCGGTGTCTATTCCGGGCGAAACAGACGCGCCGCCTGGCAAGACCCCATTGGCCCATTCAGGCAGCCCGAACAGCGCATCGATGTTTAGCTCCTCACTCTGGCTGCGAGAGCGTGTCAGCGAGTTCTGTAGGCTTGCTTTGTCGTTCATCTCAACCACGACCGTTAGAAGGTCGCCAACATCCTTGGCTCTTCGCATGCTGAGTAGAGCATTCGGTGTTGTCGCCCATAGAGACGGATTTCCGTCAGTACGGCCATCTCCAGTTAACGGTGGTGTGGATGGCGAGCTATCATGAGAAATGTGCACCATCGTCGGCAGAGGTGCCGGGTGCGTGGCACACGCCGCTAAGGAGGCCGCCAACAGAGACGTCGTCAAGATCGGTTTCATCGTGCGAGTATCCATCCATCTTTGGTGACCACGCCCTGGATCAACTGGCGCGTTTTTAGGTTCATGACTTCAACAGTGTCACCCTCGCCCCCTTCACCGAGGGCCCGGCCGGAGATCGTGATTTCAAGCGGCCCGTCAATATACCTGACCGAAACGACCTGGTTGCGGCCAACAAGCCGAGGCGACTCGGTGTTATCGGGCCGGATTGCCTGTCCCACGTATACCGTGCGTCTGACCACACGGCCGATAAGAGCTTGATCATCAGTCGACAGATTTCCCTCCCCGGCTGACGAGTTCGAGACTGTCACGGAATCACCGGCCCGGATCACGTCTGTCGCAACCAGCGATGAGGTACCTGAAACGGCAAGGATGGCGCAAAATCCTAGTATAGCGATACCCGGCATGACGCTACCTCAACCGTGTCGTAGCGGCGAGCATCTCGTCCGATGCCGTAATCACTTTGGAATTGAGCTCGTATCCGCGCTGAGCCTCAATTAGATCGGATATCTCTTTGACGACATCGACCCCGGAGTCCTCAAGGTAACCTTGCCGGATCGCTCCAACTCCGTCCGTACCCGGTACCAACCGGTTTGGCGCCCCAGAAGCTTGTGTTTCCCGGAACATGTTGTCGCCGATGGCTTCAAGGCCCTTCTCATTGATGAAGCGAACAAGCGATATCGTGCCAATTTGCTGGCCTTCGGTCTCATTGTCAAAGTATGCGACCACTTCTCCATCCCTGCTTACAGATATGCGACGCGCATCTGCGGGAATCACGATCCCGTCGGCGAGCGGATATCCATCCATTGTGACGACCTCCCCTTCAGCGCTCCGGTTAAGCTTTCCATCTCGGGTATAGGCTGTTTCGCCAGATGGCAGCGTTACCTCAAGGAAGCCTGCGCCATCAATTGCAAGATCAAGCTCGGCTCCTGTTTCGCGAAGCGCCCCTTGAGTAATCTGCATAGAGACCGTCGATGGCCGGACACCCGTCCCAAGCTGAATACCCGCTGGCACAGTGTTTCCCGTTTGAGAAGTTATCGTTCCGGGCGTCAACATTTGCTGATAGGCGAGATCCGAAAATTCGGCAATGCGAGGGCGGTATGCAGCGGTGCTCATGTTGGCGATATTGTTGGAAATGACGTCAACACGCATTTGCTGTGCCGCCATTCCCGTTGCTGCAATCTGCAAGGACTTCATTCGAACCTCCTGTGGCGCTTCGACTATCGTTCGCGAACGGATGAAATTAATTGGGTGAGGCGTCGGTCTTCTTGCTCAAGCAAACTCTGTCCTGCCTCATACGCCCGATGTACGTCGATCATTCTGGCGACTTCGAGCACTGGCTTGACATTGGATTGCTCGAGCGCACCTTGAACGATGGTTGAACGATCAGAAGCTGCAAAGCCATCTGGCGCGACAAAATGCGTGTTCGTGTCGCGCAATAGATCTCCTGCGGCAAGTACGATGCCAACCTGACCGATTGCCTCGCCGTTCGCCGAAATACTTCCATCGGCACCGATGGCTATTTGCGTTGCTTCAGGGGGGACGGCGATTGGCCCCCCGCCCGGGTTCAGCACGTTGTTGCCCATTGGATCAACCAAGAGCCCCTGATCTGAGAGCAGGAAATGCCCCGCGCGGGTAAGCCGGGGGCCTTGCTCTGTCTGGACCACAAAGAAGCCTTCGCCCTGAATGGCGAGGTCAAACTGACTTCCCGTGAAACTCAGTCCACCTTGTTCAAATTCGAAAGCGTGTCCGGCGAGCCCGCCCATTGACAGAGATGGCGAACCCGTTCCCGTCGGCACAATATACTCTGCGAAAACAGCCCGGTCAGTCTTGTATCCCGTCGTGCTCGAATTTGCGAGATTGTTGGCGACGACCTGCATCTCCTGTATCAATCCATGCTGGCGGCTGAGTGAAGCGTACACCGCGTTAGACATCAACGCGCCTCCAAGAGAAGGGCGTCGAGAGTTTGACCTGATTTCGAAATGGCACCCCCAACATCCGCGATGGCCTCGGGGCGTTGTTTCGCCAGTTCCGTCCCTGCCGCCCTGATTTCCAGAACGCGCTTGACGCGCGCTGCCAGTTCTACATCCTCGATCGCGCGTGCAGCTGTGTAGACTTCGCTCGATACGATCCAACGCCCTGTTAGCGCATCCTCTTCAATCAGTGCGGTTATTGCGTTTTGATCTGGCTTCAGGATTGGTTCGTAAATCTTCAAGAGATCTGACGCTCCGGCGTCCACTGCGCGAAGAGCCGCAAGAAGAATTATCTTCTGGTTCGTCGGAGAAGCCCCCGCCAAGCTATGCAAGGTCATGTCGTCCCGCGCGGCATATGCTGAACGCGCGCGTTGTTCCGCGAGCTCATCGGAACGACCGATTTTTGCACCGATACGTTCGGCTAAAACGAGTTGTCCAAGCGCCTGAGCCTCGGTTTGGCCAAGGTTAAAGACATCAATATACGTCTCATCCGCCGATAGTATCCCGTTTTCGTTAATCAGCGCATCGAGCGCCAAAAGCTTCCGAACGAGGTCTTGACCTTTGAGGTCTTTTCGCAGGCTCTCTGCGAATCTGCGCCGGATTTCAGATCTCGATTGTTCGGATTGAAGCGAGGGCAACGTCGTAAGTGCATGAACCAGCTCATAGTCTGAAGTGGCGGCCATTTCGCTGAGTGCAAAATCAAGTGCAAAGGCAACCTCTCGGGTGCGGGCTCCCGACGCAATCGCCCTCGTCATTTCATCTGCCAGAACCGCGCGCTGAATCGCGCTAAGAGGAGCTCCGCGCCGGCCAAGTGCAGACAAGGCATCAATTTGAAACTCGGGCTTCGAGAGGAATGCGCGAATGGACTCGTCAGCCCCCGGTTTGCCCTTGTACAGATCGATCAAGGCTTCAATGAATTGAAGCCGCACAAGTTCGTCGATCTCGCTTCTGGAAAACGCGGCAATCAATTTGTCCGACAGCCCTGTCTCACCATTCTCACTCAGCGATGGCACAATGAGCATGGCAACATCAGCGCGTAGGTGCAACGGTAAGGCACGAAAGGCATTCATTTCCCGCGCGATCAGTGATGCGCCGTCAGCCCGCCCCTCAGCCAACAAGGCCACAGCCAACCACAAATTTCCAGCCGCCTCACATCGGGCTAACCAGTCGAAATAGGCAATGTCCGATGGCTCACGCCGCTGCATGAGGTGTAAGAGATGAACGAGCGGTTCGCTCTCGATGGCGGGAACCTCCCGGAGCGTGACCAATGCCTCGGCATTCAAGCCTAGCGCCAACTCAGCCTTCGCCTTGGTCAGCAAGCCTTGCATCGGCGTATCAGACGAGCTGCTGGTGTCCGCCGCAAAGTCGCTTAGATCTGAATACCAACTGATATTCTGCATGGCGGAAAGGTCTAGCGGCGCGTCTTCAGGGCATTGTCGCCTCTCCGGCGCTGTCTCAGACGCCTCGAGGGGCATTGCGTCGACCGGGCGCGCGCCAGGTCCTAGGGCGGCGCTGCCCGGAGGCTGCAGAATTCGCGCATCGATCGCGCGGCCGACAATCGTATCGAGCCGTTCTGCTAACTCGGACTTGGGTTCGGGTGATCGTGATGGACCCGCCTCAGGCGAGGACGGGGCCTCAGTCGGCGCCGGTGCCTCTCCAGTTGCAGCGCCGAACTGCAGCGCCAACAAAGCCAGAATGAGAGCTATACGGAGCTTCATGCTGCGCGCTTGAGCCCTCTGATAGCCTGATCGACCTCATCGAACGATGGCCGCACACGTGCGGGCGCGTGTCGGCGCGCAACCTCGACGCATATATTGACGGGGTTCTTGTAAAGGTTTGACACGAGCACTTCCCCGATCATCGAATAGAAAAAATGTTCCTCCTTGCGCGTATGCTTCACCTTGGTCGCAAACGGACCGACGACGCCATACGCCAGAAAAACACCGAGGAATGTACCGACCAGCGCACCCCCGATCATGCCGCCCAACACCTCAGGTGGCTTATCGATCGACGCCATGGTCTTGATCACACCGAGAACGGCGGCGACGATGCCGAGCGCCGGAAGTGCATCCGCCATGTTCTGTAGTGCGTGCGCCCCGTGAAGGCGCTCTTCCAGCAAGCCATCGAGGTGCTTTGAAAGCAATTCCTCCACCTGATGAACGTTGTCGAAGTTCATGATCATTGAACGGAATGTATCGCTTATCATTTCGACAGCGGCATGATCCTTCAATATTTTCGGGTAGCGCGCAAATATTTCAGACTGATCCGGGTTCTCGATGTGCGCTTCAATATCGACGGGGTTTTTCTTCCAAACTTCGAGAAGCTCATGCATCAAGCAAAGAAGTTCCTGATAGTCACTCTTCTTCCATTTCGGACCGGTGAAGGCGGTTACGAGATCGCTGAGCGTGTGTTTCACTGTCGAGAAATCATTACCGGCCAAAAATGCGCCGACAGCAGCGCCACCGATCATCATCATCTCGAAGGGAAGAGAATGCATGATGATCTCGAGCTTTCCGCCAGCTAGTATGTAGCCACCGAAAACCATGATGATCGTCACGGCGAGTCCTAGAAGCGCGTTCATGATTGATGCCCTCGATCCGTATTCGGTGCAAATCCGTCCATCAGAGTTCTGCGATATTTCGAACGAAGCCAGGATTGATCGCGCTCGCGAGCTTGATTGCCCGGTTCTGTTTCCAAACCCCCATCTCCCCCTGCCCGATCGTCATGCTGCCGGTAATCGTCTCGGCAGCGATCGAAAGCCTCTGGAGGGCAGCACTTGGCAAGGAAAGCACCTGTCCAACCCTCAGCCGCGAACAATCGCCTACCGACATCGTCAGCTGGTCGAGAACGACCTCAATGCTGATTGACGCCTTGCGCACGGATGCTCGCAAGGAGTCAGGCGTATGAAGGCGAGATTCAGCGGCTCGGTCGGCTTCGGCCGCGCCCGAGGCCCTGGCGAAAAGCTGGATATCGTCGAGCAAGAAGATTAGCGAGACATGAAGCGCCTCTGGCTGGATGGGAATGCGCGCACCAACATGCAAATAGCGGGTGGTGGCCGCGAATTCACCCGCAACAGCCTTGACACTTTCTGTCGGCGACTGCCACGGACCAGGGCTGGTGAGTCCGAACCCGGTTGACAAGCCTCTGCGCAGTCCGACCGCAAGTTCTTCGCAAACGAGCTTCAAGAGCAAAGGGGATGCCCCTTGAAGACCACTTGCCGTTTCGTTGAGGCGACTTGCCGCGTACCGGTAGACACACGCGGTATCCAAAACGATTGCTGCCAGTCCGGAAACCCGGTCCGTCGGAAACTTGTAGGAGACCTCGGACTTGAGCACGTCAAGGGCAGCTTTTCCGGAGATTACGCGGCGTATATCGAACACCGGAATGCATTCGATTCCGAAGTTTGCGAGGGTCCAGTCACCAAATGCTGTTCGGAACTGACGCCAGAGAGACGCCATTCGAAGGACATTCTGAGGCACACCAGTAGCCAACATGATCTTTTTACGGAGTACCTCGGACACGCCTGATCCTTAGGGAGAATTTGGTTACCAATTCGATACTCTTAGAAGCCCGCGAGTTGATAAAGTGTTACGAACAGGCAAAAAAGCGAGCCTCGAACTTCGCCTGCTGTTCGCCAAGTTTTGATAGAGTTCTCCCATCGAACAGAATGGTGAGATAAATGACCGACGAAGCCGGTGGCGCTGTTTCGCTGACAATCATCAAGCGAAAGAAAATTGTGAAGGGTGATGAACACCATGGTGGCGCCTGGAAGGTCGCCTACGCCGATTTCGTGACCGCCATGATGGCCTTCTTCCTTCTGATGTGGTTGCTCAACGCGACGACCGAAGAGCAGCGCAAAGGCATCGCCGATTATTTCAACCCGACCATTCCGATCAGTAGAATTTCGGGCGGCGGCTCTGAAGGCCTGAACGGTTCGTCAATTTTCTCCGAAGAAACTTATGCGAAGATGGGAACTGGCGCGACGCGCGATCAGTCCGTCGCCGGCTCTCCTGACGACAAAGCAAGGGCCGAGGATCAAAAAGCGATCGCCAGCAGTCTCGAAACGCTTAAAGCCGAACTCAGCGAGAATGATGGCCGACTGTCGGAGCATATGGCGATCAAGCTATCACCAGAAGGTATTGTGCTTGAACTTATCGATTCCGATGATCAACCCCTGTTCGCGTTGGGGCTCAGCGAACCAACACCGCTCCTCGACGCTCTACTTGAAGTCGTGTCAGAGTCATTTGCGGGCTTTGATAACAATATCAAAATTGTCGGGCATACCGACAGTCGCAGGTATCGCAACGCCGCCGGTTATGACAATTGGAACCTCTCGGCTGACAGAGCAAATTCTGCTCGTCGCATCCTTTCGCGTAATGGCGTCGCAACCGGGCGCATTCTCGAAGTCGCTGGCAAGGCTGATACAGAACCACTGATCGAAGACGATCCGGCGGCCGCACAGAACCGGAGAATTTCCATCGTTATCCTGACGGACTGAGAGAACTCGAATTGCCTCTGCCTGCTCACGAATAGGGAGAAAAGTCTTATTCGGATTTTAACGATTCGAAGCGAGTCTCGGGCGAGAGCCATGCAGGAGCAGCCCAATGACCATCTCTTCTTCCCTCAACGCCGGCGTCATGGGATTGAATGCCAACGCGACCCGTTTATCGACGATCTCCGACAATATCGCGAACTCATCGACTTACGGCTACAAGAGAAGTGAAGTTGATTTCTCGAGCATGGTTCTGCGTCAGCGCTCGTCTACGTATGCGGCTGGGGGAGTTCGGGTCAACACATTCAAGGACATTAGCGCCACGGGATCTTTGGTCTCATCTGGTAGTGCAACCGACATCGCTGTTGCGGGGCGCGGCCTCATTCCGGTTACGGATGTTGCGGGTGTGCGGACACCCGCGCAGGAGCGCGACTTGATGCTGATCCCTACAGGATCATTTACGGCCGACCAGAATGGAAACCTGAGGACTCAGAGCGGCCTTTTCCTTCTCGGTTGGCCGGCTGACTCGACAGGCCAGATCGGCGCAGTCAGTCGCAATAGCGGAACAAATCTTGAGCCTATCAATATTTCGACATCGCAATTCACTGCCTCGCCAACGTCCCGCATTGAACTTGGAATCAATCTGCCCGCCAACGCAACGCGCGCGGGTGCTGCCGCTGATGTCTACGAACTGCCGATTGAGTATTTTGACAACCTCGGACGCGCGCAGACGCTTTCATTGAACTTCACGCCCGTTGTGCCGGCGACGGGCGCGAGCAACCAATGGCAAGTCGAGATTTTCGACAATGCAGGCGACCCGGCTGCGGTGATCGGTGAACTCGACCTGACATTTGACGATACACCAACGACTGGCGGACGACTTGGTGCTACGACCGCGACCGGGGGCGCAACATATGATCCTGCTACGGGCCGCGTTTCATTGACGCTTGCCCATGGTCCAGTTGACGTCTTCATCGGAAGACCGGGTCAGGTTTCTGGGATCACGCAGCTTGCAGCCCCGTTCGCACCAACGGCCATAACCAAAGACGGCTCGCCCATCGGCGACCTGCAATCTGTGGAAATAGACGACAATGGCTTCCTTCAGGCCATTTATGACAACGGTTTCAGGCGGACACTCTATCAGATCCCGATCGGCGACGTCCCGAATATAAACGGTCTAAATGCACTCGATGCGCAGGCCTTTTCCGTTTCGTCCGCTAGCGGAAATCTTTATCTTTGGGATGCCGGCACAGGCCCGGTCGGAAATGTTTCGGGATACGCGCTGATGGAGTCGACGACTGATATCGCAACGGAACTTACAGACTTGATCGAGACGCAGCGCGCTTACTCATCGAATGCGAAGATCGTGCAGACAGTCGACGAGATGCTCCAGGAAACCACCAACATCAAGCGCTAGCGCGCGCGTGTGAAAGGCTGATATTCGGTGAGTATTTCAAGCGCCATCAGTGCAGCCCGGTCGGGTCTTAACGTTACGGGGCTGCGCGCCGACTTAACCGCAACCAACGTCGCCAACGCTTCAACGCCTGGCTACGTGCGGCGGGCACTCGGCGTGGGCGAAATCTTGCTTGGTGGCCAGACAAACGGCGTGCGGGCAAGCGGTGTGACGCGTGGACAGGACGCGCAACTGTCGGCTGAGCGCCGCGCGGCCTCCAGCGATCTGGCCCAAAGCACCATCTTGTCCTCGACCTGGCAGTCGATTGCCTCCCGCGTGGGCGATACGGCCGATGGCAGTGGCCTCTTCCGTACACTTGCAAACCTCGAGAGCGCATTGGCCAGCGCGGCGGCGACACCCGAATCGACCGCAACTGCGGCTTCCTTGCTGAACGCGGCGAAGGGCGTGAGTGCTGAGTTCAATGCGCTTTCAAACTTCGTTGCGCGCCAACGCAGTGAAACTGACCGGGAAATCGCTGTCGGCGTCGAGGTTGTCAACACCGCGCTTAAAAAGATCGAGGACCTCAATGGACAGATTGCGGGTTCCAACCGGACAACGAGCCAGGCCGCAGCGTTGTTCGACGAACGCCAGCGCATGCTTGACACGATCGCTGAATACCTTCCGGTCCAGGCGATCGAGCGACATTCCGGAACGATTGATGTCGTTACCCCCGAAGGCATCTTCCTATTGTCGGGCAATGCTCGGCAAATCGACTTTACCCCCTCCCCTGCCTTCGATCCCAACCGAACGCTCGCGAACGGGGCGCTCTCTGGGTTGACTGTCGGCGACGCCGACCTGACACCTGGAGCCCAAACATATGGTTCGGCGTCGAGCGGCATGTTCGCCGCCCTCTTCCAGTTGCGCGATGGGGACTTGCCGAACCTGACAAACCAACTCGACACGCTCGCTGGCGACCTGGTGACCCGCTTGTCCGACGACGCTCTGGACCCCACGAAGACCCCGGGTGCGGCTGGCCTCTTTGTCGATCTTGATCCAGCCGCAGGCATTGGCCTTGCTGGCCGGCTCGCAGTCAACACGGCGGTTGATCCCGAAGAAGGCGGCGCACTCTGGCGGCTCCGCGATGGTTTGGGTGCCACGACGCCTGGACCTGCCGGCAACGGATCGATTCTGACGGCTCTGCGTGGTGCATTAACGACCGTCAGCAGTATCGATTCGAACGGCATTATCGGAAGCTTTTCTTCGGTCGAGATGGCCGCTCATTTCAGCAGCATTGTGGGTCAGACGCGGATCGGACATGACGCGGTGCTATCGTCCTCGTCGACCCAACACGGACTCCTCGTCGAAGCTGAACGGAGCGAGAATGGTGTCGATATCGATGCTGAAATGCAGGATATGTTGTTGATCGAGCAGGCGTACGCCGCAAATGCACGTGTCATCCAGATCGCCACTCAGATGCTCAACCAATTGATGGAAATTTAGGCCGATGCGTGTTCCGACACTCACGACGCTCGTGACCCCACACCTCAGTGATGCCATTGGCAACATGCGTCAGCGCATATCGCAAACCTCGCAGGAGGCCGTCACCGGGCGCCATGCTGACCTGACCCGGCATCTTGATGGCCAAGTCGGCCGCGCGATGATCGCCCAGAAAGCCGTGGATGATATTGCGCAACAGCGGTCCATTCTGGCGCTTCGGGAAACCCGGCTCGATATCGTCCAACGAAACCTGGCTGTCATTCAAGATACATCCAGTGGCATAAGCATCGCGCTGCAATCGGCGATCGGAATGGGCGACACAAATCGCCAAACGCTCGTGTCACGGGACGCAGAAGCGGCGCTCGAACAGGTCTTCTCTGCACTGAACGCCCGGCTCGGCGAGCGGTATCTGTTTGCGGGTGATTCGACCGCAACTCGCCCCTTCCCTGATCATGACGCCCTTCTCGACGATATCCGTGCGATTGGCACGACAGCAACAAGCGCGGCAGATTTTGAGATGGCCGTGAATACATACTTCAACGATCCAGCAGGACCTTGGCAGCAGAGCATATATGCCGGTAATGCGATAGCCTCCGATCCCGACAGCGTGACGGGAATCGATCCCGCCATCACGGGGATCGTCTCTGGACTGGCGACCATTTCGCTCGCGCGGCCAAACGAGGCGATCTCCCTGTTCTCGACAAATCCTGGTGTGCTGCAGTCAGCGGCGGCTCGATTGTCTTCAGGTGAAGCAGCCCTGACGAGTCTTCGGAGCGACCGGGGCGTCATCCAGGAGCAGATCACCAACCGCCAAAGCGCCCTTGATCTCGAGGAAACGATCCTGACGAGCCATTTTAACGCGCTGACGACGCGCGATCAGTACGAGGCCGCTTCCGAACTGCGCGAACTTGAGGCGAACCTCGAAGCCTCCTACCTCTTGACTGCACGCCTCTCAAATCTCACCCTTCTGAATTTCCTGAGGTAGAGCGATGAAGTTCAACCGCTCATTCTTTCTCGCCATTGTCGCAGCACTCGTATTGGCTCCTTCAGTCAGCTTTGCCCAAACCCGCATCCGGGACATCGTCGATATCGAAGGCGTTCGGCAAAACGATCTCGTCGGTTACGGAATCGTCGTAGGCCTGAATGGAACGGGTGACTCCGTTCGAAATGCACCGTTTACTGAAGATACGCTCACAAATATGCTTGAGCGACTCGGCGTTAATGTGCAAGGCGAGGCGATTAAGCCGAACAATGTCGCTGCTGTCCTAGTTACGGCTGCCCTTCCCTCTTTCGCGCGCAATGGCTCGACAATTGACGTGTCAGTTTCCTCGATCGGTGACGCCAAAAGTCTTAGAGGCGGCACTTTGATTCTGACACCTCTCAAAGGCGCAGACAACGAAATCTACGCCGTCGCGCAAGGCAGCGTGATTGTCAGCGGACTTGATGTCAAAGCGCAAGGTGCCCGCGAAACACGTGGAACGCCAACCACTGGCGCAGTACCTGACGGCGCGCGTGTAGAGCGAGAGGTTCCTTACGATTTCAGTCAACGGTCGTCGGTTTCGCTTGCGCTGCATAACCCGGATTTTTCGACAGCCGCACGAATAGAGGACACGATCAATGCTGCAATCGGCACGCCAATTGCGATGATGCGTGATCCGGGAACAGTGGACCTTGATCTGCGATCACTGTCCGTTTCACCCGCGAGGACTCTAGCAAACATCGAAAACCTGCCCGTGACGATCTCGTCGCCAGCCAAAATCGTGATCGACGAGAAGTCGGGAACCATCGTGATTGGAGAGGATGTCACGATATCGAGCGTCGCAATCGCGCAGGGCAACATTTCTATAAAGGTCAGTGAGACGACCGTCGTTTCCCAGCCCAATCCGTTCGCGGCGGGCGAAACAATAGCGTTACCGCGTTCGACCATCACGATCGAGCAAAACGGCACGGGCAGCCTTGCCGTGCTGAAGAGCAACACGACACTGTCTGGACTGGTGAAAGGCCTCAATACGCTCGGCGTCGCGCCGCAGGACATGGCAGACATCATTCGGGCCATGAGTGCCGCGGGCGCCATTCATGCCGATCTCGTGGTGCGTTAGCGCACCATCAGGCCAAGGTAATGGCACCCGAACGCTTGAGCGTCATTAGTGAGGAGAGGAAATCCCTCTGTAGAATGTCCGCATCTCGCTCTGAAAGTGGCGGCATCTGTTTAAGGTCGTCCCTGATCTGGGCTGCCAGCCGTGTTGAAACGTTTGCAAGAAGGAATTCTGCAACGTTCGGGTAGGCTGCTTGTATCGATCCGATCAAACGCACCGTTGTTGCCGCGTCCATCTCCCGGAAGGCGATCGGTACGGCAACCCGAGGCAACATCTCAGGCAGCGCCTCGATTGTGAAAAGCGACTTCTGGATGCTTTGCAGCTTGCCTTCATGGTGGCTCTTCAGAAACTCGACAAGGCTCTCGCGCTTGGTTGCCGGGATCAAACTCAAGATCTCGCCGAGAGACTCAAGATGCTGTTCGTCTTCGCCGCTCGCGCCCTCATCTTGCGCAAGGAATTCGATGTCGACCATGCGGGCAACGATTGCATCAATGCCAGGGTCGCTGGCCGCTGCTTCAACCATGAGACCCATAACGGGCAGCAGCTTGTCGTGTTCGATATGGCAAAGAACCTCAGATGAAAGCGTCGGGCTCAACTTGCGAATGACGAGAGCGATCAGGCTCGGCGACAAATTGTTCAGATATTGACCGAGTTGATCGGCAGGGCTTTTTTCGAGGCGCCTCCACACATCTGCGCCTGATACCGCCATGCCCTCGTCCGATTCCGGACTGGACGTCCCGCTGGACTCGCCACGGCGGGCGTTCACGGTGCGGACGATGAGGTCTTTTGCCTGCATCCTGCCACCTGCGAGTCCTCCTTGGGGTCCACGCAGAACTCCGACGAAATCGACGACGATTTCGGCGAGGTCTTCTCTCGAGAGACGCGAGATGTCTTCGAGAGCGGAAGAAACTTTCGCCAAGGCAACATCGTCAAGTTTCTCGACGATCGGCCGGGCAGCTTCTTCCCCCAGGACAGCGATTATGACCGCCGCCCGTTGTGCCGCCGAGAAAGTCCTCCCGCGGGCACTTCGGCCCTCGGCTGCATCATTGCCAGTCTTCGATGCCATTATGCATAGCCCCGCAACAGGGCTTCAGTAATTTTGAGCCACCCATCGGCCAGAACGAAAAAACCAAGCTTGAACGGCAGGGACACAACGGTTGGTGGCACCATCATCATGCCCACCGCCATCAAAACAGACGCAACAACAAGGTCTATGACCATGAACGGGAGGAAGATGACGAAACCAATCTGGAAAGCATGCTTGATTTCTGACAGCATGAAACTCGTCGCCAGCAAGGAAAAGGATGCCTCCCCTCCGGGCTCGACAGGCCGATTGACAGCATCGGCAAGAGTCGCAAGCGTTTCGGGATCTGTCCGGTTCATCATGAACGCGCGAAACGGTTCGGTAGTGAGGGCCCACGCCTGCTCTTCAGAAATTGTTCCCTCCATGTAGGGCGATACACCGTCAGTCCAGGCTGCTGTAAAAACGGGCTCCATGATGAAAAAGGTCAAGAACATCGCCAGTGCCATGATCATCATGTTCGGAGGTGCTTGTTGAACGCCAATCGCTTGCCGCATGATCGAGAAAACGATCACCATAAACGGGAGGCACGTGACCATCATGGCAATGCCAGGGGCGAGACTCAGAACCGTGACGACAAGGAAGAGTTGAATGACGGTGCTGCTGAGCCCGCCAGACTCGGTCGGACCGAGAAGCCCCGAAAGACCTAGGTCGGGCTGGGACGGTACGACCTGCGCTGCAGCGGGCGCGACCCAAATGGCAAGCCCGACGAGCGCGAGGAGGAACGCGCGGATTAGACGTCCCGAGCCTGCGACAGAGGTAAAGCTAGCCATCTGTTTGATCCATGATGTCTGTAATCTTGACGGCGAGCGAGCCATCCTCGGTTTCGATCAGTTCGCCCTTCGCGATGACCTTGCTGTCGACCATCAGCTCAATCGGGTCGTCGATTCTTGCGGCCAGGGGTACAATCGACTCCTCCCTCAGTTCCAGCAAATCAGCGACGCTGACCCGCTGCCGACCGATCGAGACCGTAACCGTTACGGGCACGCCGAAGATCGACCGGCGCATCGAATTTCCGGGCGAGCGGTCGCGGCGATCATTCTCCACTGGGATTTGCCGAGCCTCGTTCGCTTTTTCCATCATCTCATTCCTTGTTTTGCCGCTCACAGATGTTCATTTGCGCCAAGCACTTCCCAAGCAGGGCGTCGAAATCGAGATCGAAACCGCCAGTATGCCACGTGATCTCCACCTGTCCGGTCTGGAGACTCTCGACTGGTACGATCGAGACTTGTGCCGGTAACGGAACTGTCCGGTCCGACACGCGCTGCAATGCTTTGGCAAGCGCGGGCCCGGCATGGATTTCGACGCCGGCAAGTCCGGTGGGAATCAGTTCAGGCAGATGGCGTGCGATCTCTTCGGCGAGAAACAGGCGAGACAGCTTAGGAAAGAGCGATGAGGCGATTGCACCGACCATCTCGGTTGTGTGCCTGCGGCTCTCGCTGCGAATCTCCTCGATGGCCCTGCCGAACGCCCGGATCGCCTCGCTGAGTTCCAACTCGGCAGCGGCGGCGCGATCGCTGGCTTTGACAGCGGGCTCAGGCTCGCTGAAGGTCTCCACGAGTGTGCCATTTTCGACGCTCTCGGGGGGCGTCGATCCCTGAGCTTCCTTGAGCGATAGCCCGCCGACAGGCGCAACGTCGAACCTCGGCAGTTTGACTGACAGGACATCACTCATTCACCGCGACCTTGCTGTCATCATCCAGCCACTGCTGGAGCAAAGCTGCCGTTTCGTCTTGGCGCCCGCGTGCATAGTCTTTGAGATAATCGACAGGATCCGGGAGTCGCTCGTCATTGGACGAAGCAGCGATCCCTCCCTGCCCGGTAAGTGCGGTCGCGCCGGCATCCTCGGGCTTCCTCGCAAAGATTGGACGGATCACGAATATCCCGAGGATGATCACGACGATCCCCAGAACAAGGGCCTGAATGCCTGACCAAAGATAGCGCTCCACGGCTTGTTCAATAAATCCGGGCGCGGCGACAAGATCATCGACCGCGACCTCCTGGAAGGGCATCAGTTCAACAGTGATTGCGTCGCCGCGGTCAGTCTTAAGGCCCGCTCCAGAGCTGATCAGTTGTTCAAATTCGGAAATGATCTGAGCCGTTTGGGCATCTGCATCGGCGGCGGCAGGGTCGATTCCAAGGGCCTGTTGGTTGAGCAGGACTGCGATCGAGATGCGCTGTATTTCGCCAGGTAGAATCTCGCGTTCGGTGCGCGTTTCGTTGATTTCGTAGGCAACACTTTCGGTTGCCGCTTTTGTCGCCTTGGCCGCGCCGCCCGCTCCACCGATCTCCTGAGGAAGATTGCTCGCCACCGTCAATTCGCCGCCGCCACCACCTCCGCCGGTCTCGCTGCTATCATTTGTTGTCCGTTGACGGATGACACGGCTTGCAGGGTCGAATTGCACAGCCGAAATGACCTGCCGCTCGCGGCTAACATCAACAGATACAGAGACGCGCGCATTGCCCATGCCGAGCCGCGCCTCGATAAGGCGCAAGATCTTGGCTTCGAGTTCGCTTTCCTGAGACGCGGCCTCCATGGCGGGCGCCTTCATCTTGTCTGACTTCGGCCCGGCAATGATCCCATAGCGCGGGTCGATGACCACAACATCTGCGGGATTCAGCCCCGACACAGCGAGTGCAACAAGGTATTGGATCGCCTCGGCCTGTCCGGCCGAGAGATCACGTGTTGCAGCAAGTGTCACCGAGGCCGTTTGGGGGACTTGTGAGCGTGAGAAGCCAGACTTCAGGCTCGCTCCAATGTGAACCCTCGCGGAGTCGATGCCCGGAATCGCGAGGATGGTTCTCGTCAACTCGCCCTCTTTGGCGCGCCAGTAAGAAGCATTGTACATCTCGGAGGTCACCGAGAAACCATTAACGTCGTCCAGCAACTCGTAGCCCTGAACGGCTTGCTTCGGCAGTCCTTGCTGGGCCAGAGAAAAGCGAATCTTGTCGCGATCGGCCTGGGGAACAAAGATCGCTTCTTGCTGAATCTCGTAAGGGATCTGGAGCTGATCGAGTTCCGCGATAATTTCCCCTGCCCGCTCTGCTTCTAGCCCTGAATACAGCAACGCCATGGGCGGTTCCATCGCGCGGCGAGCCATTATCGACATCGCGGCAATAACGCCCAGCACTGCTGCAGCGAGCATCAATTGGCGGCCAAGCGGCAAGGCTTTGAGCGTGTCAACGAACTTCATGAACAATTGATCCCGGTTGGCAGTCGAGTTCCGCCAGTTGGTTAAGATTAGGGAGAAAACTGTTAACGCATCCTTTACCCCGGCATGGTGTATCCGAGGGGTCAGCAAGACCAAACCGAGACCCGAATGTCCAAGAAACCTGCGAAGGATCCCGGTGCGCCCAAGGTGAAATCAGGGTCGGCTGGCCTTATCGGCCTCGCCATACTCGGCGCCGCTGCCGTTGCCACATCCTTCGGCGTTGCCTTCTTCATGACGCCGGCACCGACTGATGCCGTGCAGGCCTGCGTGGCGGCGCCGACCGGCGAGACTGAGGTCTCAGCGAACCTCGACCAAACCTACGTCCCACTTGAAGAAATGTTGATCACAATCGGCAGCGCTCCGGCGACACGGTATGTGAAAATCAATCTTTCTATCGTGACCGGACCCAAGGGCGCCGCGTCCGTGAAGAAGAACGAACCTGTGCTGAAAGATGCATTCAACAACTACTTGCGGTCGGTCGAAGTCAGCGACTTTGAAGACCCGGGTTTTTACGCTCACATGAGAGAGCAGTTGTCGCGTCGATCTGAACTCGTTTTGGGCGGCTCTGTCTCCGAGGGTGTCCTGATCACTGAATTTCTTTTGAGGTAAGATGATGCCCGTTCAGGCAACCGACATCGCTCTGTTTCTGATCTCGTTCGCGGCTTGCGTGTACTGCATCGTCCTGAGCAGGCGGCTTCGCGTTCTGCAAAACACCAAGGACGGGCTCGGCGCAACGATCATGGCGCTGTCGGATTCGATTGCCACGATGTCTGCAACGACCCAGGAAACGCGCGTTCATGCGAGCGATCTTGCAAATCGACTGGCGTCGGTGATGCAGGACGCGAACAAAACCTGCCGGCAGATCGACGAGATGACGCGCGCGCTTGAGGCGAGACATGCCACGAGCATTGCGCAAGCAAAGGCGACCGGCGAGGAGCTTGATACGCAAGTCCGCAACCTACTCGAAGCATCAAGCGAGCGGATCGAAGAACTCTCTATGCTGACAAAACAGGTTCGTGCACTGACTGATGCAACGACTGAAACGATTCTCGAAGCCATACACAGAGCCGCCGCCAATCAGGTCCAAACCAAACCAAGACTGGTCCAGACGCATGACTCATGACTCGAATCGTAGATCTCACGTCCTCCTAACGCTTGGGGTCCTCTTCACGCTCGGCGGCGCCACCCGTTTCCTTCCGGACAATATCGCGAGCGCAGAAAGTTCCGCAGTGCCGGCGTCCGCAGCCGTCGGCGAAACGTCGACGTCCCCCGCACCAACTTTACCTGGGGCGCCGACCGAGCTCACGGAAAAGAAAGCGACACGAGAAACACCAGGTGAAGTTTGCTTTACCGGAGAAACGGCAGCGCTTCTCTCGGAGGACCAATGGCTGTTTGAATCGAGTGAACAATCTTTGAAGGAAGAGAAACTCGCACTCCAGGCCTGGAAGGCAGAACTGGAAAAGCAGACAATCGATCTAAAGGCCGTTCAGGCAGCCCTCGACGCCCGCTGGCAGGAGATGCAACTAGCATCAGATTCCGACATCAAGCATCTTGCGGAAATGTACGGAACCATGAAAGCGGAACAGGCGGCTTCAATCTTCAACCAGATGGATCCCGGTTTCGCCGCGGGCTTCCTTCGCCTCCTGCCAAGTGAGCAAGCCGGGTTGATCCTTGCCAGCATGGAGACCGAAAAGGCCTACGTCGTGAGCGTTAAACTTGCCACGATGAATGATGATGTGAGGTCAGGGGCGGTTCTGGCCTCACCATCGTAAGGCGCTTTAGGATCTAGGCCGCGCGCCGCGACCGAAGCAGCGTCAAGACTGCGACCAGGATATCATTCGACGTCTCATCCAAGATGAGTGTCGTTAACTCCTGCTTCAACGCGTCGATCCGGGCTTCCTGATCAAGGCGCTTATCGCCGCAATATTCTTGCGGGACGAGATCCAGGATCGAACAATCGAGTACCCGTGCGATTTGGGCGAGCATGCCGCCCGACAAGCGCAGTACGCCGGATTCATATTTGTGATATTGCTGGGCGACGATCCCGAGGTCGTCAGCGACCTGTGCCTGGGTGATCCCCTGACGTTTGCGCAGAAACTGAATCCGATGCCGCACTGCGGCTTCGATGTCCGCGATTTCGTGTGCTTTGGCTTCTTTGGAGGCGCTATTGTTCATCGTATTCTCGGGAATCTGTCGCATAGCGCCGATTCCAAGCCGGAATCGGCAACCCCGGTCAAGAGGAACGACGCACATGTTGAGATCGGGTGGTTGAACGAATGCGCCTATAGGTCGCTCAGTTTGTATATTTGCCAGTATAGACAAGGCTGTGGCGCCACAGAGTTAACGCGGAATTATCGAATTTCTCCCTAAAAGAATTGACGTGTGGCATCGCGCCATCGGTGATTTCTGGTTGAGGAGCGTTGCGTGTCCGAAAGCATGGCTGTGGCCTCCGCCCCCCCTCACGTGCTCTTGGCTGAAGATGCAGGACCGATGCTTGCGGTGCTTCCTGCTGCGGCTGACATTGATCTGCTTATGAAACTCATCCTCGAGTCGCATCTGCCTGAACTCAGGCGGTTCGCAAGGATGTTGGTCAATCAGCCGGATATCGCCGAGGACATGGTCCAGCAGACCTGCCTCAAGGCATGGATCGGCCGGGTTGCTTATGACGCAACGCGTCCAGCTCGGCCTTGGCTTGTCCAGATCCTGAAGAACGAGGTCCGCCAAACCCTGCGCCGGCCTCAAGCGCTGACGAACGTCGATGACCAAACGTTTGATGAACGCTGGCGCATCGAGCCAGCCGTCGACCAGACGATTGAAATTCTTTCACTTTGGCGGCATCTCGCAACGCTCCCAGACGAGCAGAAGCGCGCGATTATCCTCGTTGTCGCATTAGGTCTGAGCTATGATGAAGCGGCAAATGTGAGCCAATGTCTGCCCGGGACGATAAAGAGCCGCGTCAATCGCGGGAAACAACGGCTCCGGCAGGCTATGGGCATCAACATGCCGATAACGGATCTCAAAATCGCTTCCTGATCGACAACGGGTCGGTCAGCTCGCAGGCAGCTTTGTCAATCAATTGCTATGAGAAGAGGCGTTGAAGATCGTCGACAGCCGAGGCGATAAGTTGATCGGCAGGTTGAAGCCACTGCCGATCGGCTTCCGTGGGGCACACGATCGACATCCAGATGCCGAGCTTCGACAGGACGTCTTCTATTCCCTTCGATTGGTAGGATGACAGACAGGAAAGCACATGGACTTGCTCACGGGCCAACGAAGCTGACAGGGTCGCGATCTGATCCTGGAGCGCATGTACGCCGTTCGGCAAGATGGTTCCATCGCCCTCGTTCTGGGAGAGCGCGAGCCCTGCACAATCGAGTTGCGCCCAACGCTGGACAAGTGCCGGCATCTGCTCGTCGCAGTCATTGTTGCGTAGCTCGATCGCCTGCGAAACCACGTTCATTTTCGGCGTCAACTGTCTTCTCCGTCTGCGTAAAATATCGACACTTTTACGTGACATTAATTGTTGCTACTGGCAACGCGAATTTGAAAAGCAGAATCCTCAGTGTTACAAAATTGCGCATACACCGTTGACTTAATTAATGTTTGTTCACCGATATATTTTTCGATTTTGTCTTCGGACATCGCTGCGTGCCACCGGTGGCAATGCGCGAACCTACTTTTTGGTTCCTGACAAGTGCATCGACAAGTGCGCTGGCGTGATTCGTTGCAACGACAACAGATTCCGAGTTGTCCTTGCGTCACCCGCCTATCCTTGGTGGCCCATTTCGAAGGCGTCGGATACGCTTTTGAGAAGTTTCGCAAACCGCCGCTGATCGGCCGCCGGGAGCGCAGAGATCGTTAACGCAAATCGTCGTTGGGGGTCATGCGCCATCAGCTCTTTTCCCTCACTCGTCAACTCAAAGATGATGAGCCGTTTGTCGACATTGTCCCGCGCGCCACGGAGCAAACCGCGTCGCTGGAGAGCCGCGATTGACCGGCTCGCCGGACCTTTTGTGCCACCAAGATGCCGAGCCAATCCCGTCACCGTTCGGGCGTCCCTGCGCGCTGTGGAAAAGTACCTGAGGACAGCCCATTGGCTTGTTGCAAGCAACTTTGGCCCATCACTGTCCTGGGCCGCGCGGCAGACCTGTTCTAGCAGTTCCACAATCTTTACCGATTGGCGCGGTACACGAGGCATTCATGGTCTCCCATAACCGGCGCAAGCAGTCAGCCGCCTTAGCTGCGAGGCGCTGCTCGACCGTGTTTGGCGTGTTTCGAAATGACACACCGGTGATGCCCACATCGCCTCGGTTGCAAATTGGGGTCCCGATCTCGGGCCCGCCTAACGGGAACCCGGGTTACACGCATCGCTCCAGCGGAACTGCCCTCGATCACTTTTTGCCTGGTGGAGGGGAACGAAATCGAGCGATCGCGCATATTGCATCATAACCGGCGCGTATTTGCCGGCTGTATTTCAAGCGTGAGGAGGCGGCCGCTCCGGATGTGCCCACATATGGGGCGGCCCCTTTTATGACCCGGCGTTGATCAAAACCCGCCGCCGGTCCGGAAGCCACCGCCTTTGCGTGCGCCTCCGGGGCGCGGCTTTGACCGGCCGCCGCTGCGCGGCCGGGACGGACGCGAGGAACCTCCGGGAAAGATCGGTCCACTGCCTCTCTGGCCGCCGCCATCATGGCGCCCGATCTCCTCGATGACTTCCTCCAGCACTTCGCCGAGAACGCCGCCGATGACGCCGCCCAGTACATCGGGCAAACCGATGGTCTCGCGGCGCCGATCGCCGCCAAAGTCCGGATGCGCTTGCGGTGATGCCCGGCGCACCATGCGACTGAGCGCATTCAACGCGCCGCGCAGGTCGGTCTCGCCACGCGCCAGCCCTGCAATCACATCGTCGAATCCCGCCTTCGAAAACAACGCATACGGACTGTCGAAGCGCGCCGCCTTGAACTGGCTGCGCAGGTTCTCCATCCGCGCCAGGTTCTCGCGCAAGGTGCTCGGTCGCGCAGCGGTGCGCGGCGCCTCGATATCGAGGGACATCTCCTCGGCTCGAAGGCGCACAAGGGTATCGACGAGCCGGTCATCTTCCAACGTGGTCGTCTCTGCTGCCAGTACGCGCAGGTCAGGGAAGCTTGCGCCGCGAAGCGCTGTTTCCAGAAGCGCGCGCGCCTCGACAGCCGGACCAGCTTCGTCACGCAGCGCCCGTTCATGGCGCTCCGCCGTTTCCCGGTGACGGATTTCGGCGGCCGAGATGGCCTCGTCGCAGGCGGCGATCTCGGCTTTCAGTGCGTCGGCCTTCGATTTGAGATCGGCTGTGCCTGCCGCCAGCATGGCAGCCTCCTCTGCGGCGACAAGCGAGGCTTCGGCGGCCTCCTCGAGACCCGCGACATAGGCGACATGGTCGGCAATGCGTTCGGGCAGTTCGGTCAGGCGCTGGTAGTTTAGAAAGGCCTGATCGTACTTGCAGAGGCTGGCCACCCACGCATCGAGGAAGCGGATCAACGGTCCCGCCTTGTAGGCGGGCGAACGAAACTGGCGCTTCCAGAGATAGGCAAAAAGCGGATCTGTATCATATGGCGCCCCCTTCTCTATCCGGTCGGCGCGGGCGAGTTCGAGTTTCTGTTCGGCCCGCAACCTCACCGCCTGCGCCTCTTCCGCCGCCGCGACGAGCCGGGAATAATCCGGATCGCCCCTAAGACTTGATTCGACGTCGGCCACACGCTTCTCATAGGCGCTGACGGCAGAGTCATGCGCGGCGGCAGTTTCTGCCCGGACGGCCTCAAGGCGCGCGATGTCGGCAGCTGCCGCTTCGAGGGCGTGTTCCTGCTCGGCCACGAACGTCTCGTGGGCCAGCACAAGCCGCCGGGCTGCAGCTTCGATCTCGCCAAACTTCGCTGCGCCGTCCTTCGACTGCATGATATCGAGCCGGAATGTCGCCAGCGCCGCGTAGGCCGCCGCCTGCCCCGAATGAATGCTGGCGCGCCGTGTCTCGACCGCATCTGCGGCCGCAAGCGCATCCGCCAGCGACTGGCGCAGGCGCCCAAGCTGCGCATCGAGATCACCGATTGCTTCCCGACCGCTTATGTAGCCCTTCATCGCCTTACCATTCGAGAATGGCCCCTCCGGGCGTTGCGACAGAATAAACAGGCGTCAGCCGCCCGGCAGGTTTTGCACCGATCACCGCTTGCTGGATGATCTGATCGTCGCCCTTGTCGGTTGCGACCGAATTGAAAACCTCCTCGGTGACCCGCTGACCCCAGCGGCTGACCCGCTCAGTCTTGCGGTCTTCCTCGCTCGCGATGGTGACGGTCACGAGACCTCCAGCCGGGTCCACCGCTTCGACGATGAGATAGTAATTGCGCCCAGACGGAACGTCGTCGGGAATCCGGAAAAGGCCGGAGCGGACTTCGTCCGGGCCATACACCACTCGTACATCATAGACTGCCTTGAGGTCGGCGAGAATCTGGGCCAGCTGGTCGCGCGCCGCGCGAGCAGGCGCGGCTTCACCCGACTCGATCGCTGTCGTGCCGTTCAGATGAACCGCTTGGGCAAGGCGTCGTGCCTCGCCCTCCGTCGCCAGATCGTCGATGGCGGCTTTCAATCGATCGAGTTCGGCCGGAAGGGTTACGGCAAGCTCGATCCGGACCGCTTCGGCTTTGGCCTTTGCCGGTCCGGCGACACCCACCTGGTAGCCGCCAGTCAGAACGGCGATCGCGGCCAACCCGCCGAGAACCGGCCCGCGCCACTTTTCCCGCGAGATGTAGACCCTTGCGAGACTGACCCAAAGCGAAGGCTTAGGCGGCTCGTAGAGGAACCGCTTTTCCTCAAGGGCCTTGACGCCTTCCTTCAGAATGCGCTCGGGCACATCAATGCCCTGTGCGGCATAGATCTCCTTCAGGCGCACGAGCAGAGCGGCTTCCCGCGCGCCGGCATCGATTTCGGTCAGGACGAGCTGTTCGCGGTGCCGCAGCGTGTCGACGACGTCCATTGCCAGCAGGACTTCGTCGAGCGTGCGTTTGTCACGAACGGCCGGGACGGCAGTGTCGTTCACGGCTTCGGTAACAGCGCGAGGGTTGCGCCCTCTTCGACCAGCTTCGTGAGACGGCGCTTGCCGTCTTCCACAGCCTCGCGGATTTCCTTAGAGTTCTGCGTTGCCAGCTTGCGCATTTCGGCAATGATCGTCTGCGTGCGTTCCTGATAGTTGACGACGCTATCGACCAGCATCTTGACGGACGCTGCCGAGACGGTCGGCCCATAGCCCGCCTTGACGGCCGCCTCCTGTACCTGGCCACCGATATCCGCCAGAACTTCAAGACTCTGGTTCACGCCTTTCTTCATCGCCTCGAGCGTCTGCGTGGACTCGTGCAGGCCATGCATGCCGGTAAAGCTCGCCGTCAGTGCGGTCAGCACCACTTCATTGGTCGAGAAAAAGCTGACCGACTGGGCATAGACGCGGTCTTTCGCGGTCGTCGTCTGAACGAGCCGCGCCATCACGACTTCAGACGTGTTGTAGCCGATCGTGATGTTGTCCGACAGGTCCTTGGCGATCTGGTAGCGCTTCTCTTCGTTCTGCAGAAAGCGCAGCTTCTCGTCGCGGGTAAGCTCGAGCGTCGCCCGGGCAGCCGCATCGTCACCGGCATAGGCGCCGAGCGCCGCGACCGCTTCGGCGACCATTGTGCGGGCGGAGTTCAGCTTGCTTTCGGCCGCTTTCAGCACTTCGAGCGCCAGCACCTCGGACTGCTTCATCGCCCCGCGGAAATCGAGATAAGCTTCGAGGATCTTCCGTTCCCGGTCGATCTGGTTGGCGGTCTCGGCCTGCACCTCGAGGTAGGTGTCCTTGATCTTGCCGAACCGGCTGGCGATGTCGCCGCGCGACATTTTCATCCACACGTTCGAGGCGCGCTCCATCGTCGATATCTTGCCGTCGGCATACTGGTCGACGAGGGATTTCGCATCATCGCGGATCGAGTTGAACGCCTTGGTGACGGTGGCGTAGCGCTGGCCGACCGTGATCCCGGCGACCTGCTCGCGCACAACGTCGTTGAAGAGGCTCGCCTGATCCAGCGTGCGGGCGATGGCGGCCACCTTGTCGGGCTCAAGGTCCGAAATCTGCTCCAGAAGAGCAACGATCGGCGCCGCGCCGCTCTTGCCGGCCGGCACGAGTCCAAGCTGTTTCAGCCCGCCCATCGCCTTGTCGAGATACTGAAGTGCCGTCGGGCTCGAGGTCACTGCCATTGTCGAATTCTCCCTCGCCATCCGCAGGGCCTGCGGACTGTTGCCTATACGTAGCAAGGGTGTGTCTCTTCACAAGAGAAAATTTATCGAAAAACGACAAATGGTGGGCGGTACAAGGTTCGAACTTGTGACCCCTACGATGTCAACGTGTAAACATCGATTTTTGACTGTTCCCCATCATTACCGATATAGCCCTACTACCCCATTGTAGTATTGGGCTTATTCGTCCACAAATCAGTTCATGTTCACCGTTTTCACACGACAACTACCGATTGTATTTGCTGGCTGTATGCTGGCTTTCTGCTGGCTGGGTGCTGGCAGAGCGACCAAATACGTTGCTGGCAGTCCGTAGGGGTCAGTTAGCATGCCGACGCAGCCACGATAACTAGGAACACCTGTTTTGCCCCCCCAATCCACTCGCCTCACGCAATCGCTCGTCAATTCGCTTACGTCCGGCGGAAAGGACCGTGTGCGCTTCTGGGATGCGGGTGTGCCTGGGCTCATTCTCAAAGTCATGGGTACCGGCGCCAAGAGCTATGCCGTCGTCTATCGCGACCAGACGGGGCGTCAGCGCGAGCCCAACCTCGGCGACGCGCGCGTGCTCACCTTGGATCAGGCCCGCAAGGCGGCGCTTGACGTTCTCTCCGGCGTGCAGATGCACGGCAAAGACCCGGTCGCCGAACGGCAGGCGAGGCGCAAGGAGGCCGCGCTGCGCAAAGAACAGACATTGGCGAAACTCTGGCACCTTTACATCGAGGATTGCCTCAAACGGCGCGCCGAGAGCCGCAACACTCTCGAACAAATGAGTTACCGCAAGCATCTTGAGCCATTTTTCGGCGCGATGCCGGTTGACGAGATCACGCTCGATCAGCTCGCCGCCCGGCTTCAGCAAATTGTGACGGAATCGGGTCCGGCGGCGGCGAATACGGCGCTCGAAGTCATCCGTCAGATGCTGAATTTCGCCATCCAGCGCGGCTGGACGTCGAACAATGTGGCCGCCGTGCTCAAGCCCTTTCCGAAAGTCAGCCGCGAGCGCGTGGCGACGGAAGAAGAACTTGGCGAAATCTGGCGCGCCCTTGAATTCTCAAAGCGTTCCGGGCGAAGCGACAGCATTGCCTGCACGCTCTGTTTGCAGCTGTGCTTGCTGACGCTTCAGCGCCGCGGCGAAATCGCGGGCATTCAATTTCAGGAAATAGACTGGAAAGCGAAGCTCTGGACCATTCCGGGGCCGCGCACCAAAAACAAGAAGGGGCCGCATGCGGTTCCGCTCTCCGATCTTGCGATTGAGATTCTGAAACAAGCCTATGTGGGGCGGGGCAGCGGCTTCGCTTTTGCGGGCAGGAATGGCGAAGCGCTCGATCCGCATGTGCCGACGCGCGCATTCGCGCGGCTGAACGCGTCGCTCGGCATCGACGGCCTGACTGTGCATGATCTGCGACGCACCGGCGCAACGCTGCTGACATCGGAGCGACTGAATGTGATGGGCGAAATCGTCAGCCGCATCCTCAATCACACGCCGCCTGGCCCGGCTATCACGCAAGTCTACAACCGCAACACCTATCTGCCGCAAAAACGCGCCGCCCTCGACGCCTGGGCGAAGGAAGTGGAACGGATTGGGCAGTAAAATGCGATAAAACGGCCGGTACATCTGCGAGCTGTCTCCCTGATGCGCAAATGCGGTTAGCGACGCTGTGGCCTCTCGATCAATACTGCTCGGTTTGGATGCCGTTCGAGGTTTTCGCATTCCCGGACCCATCGACCAGCATTCCGCAGCCCGAACAGGCCTAGTCAGCGATTTTCGGACACGGCCAAACACAGAAAAGTAGTCAGCCGATTCGCGCTCGATCGATCGGAAGAGGTCCTGCGCAGGATAGTGGCGTGACGACCGGACTCTTCAGGCTCATCGCTCCAGCCCTTTCCCGGCCGACCGCGCACGGGACCGCTCCTGGGCTTCGCGCTGGAGACGCTGCTGCTCGAGGAGCCGTTTGCGGACGTCCAGGTGCAGCTCCATGGCTTTCAGCCGGTCCTGCCAGTCCGGCTCGAACGTGAAGACGCCGCGCTTGGTTTCAGCAGCGAGCCGCATGCCGGCAAGCTCGCGCGCCCGGGCCCGCAGGGCGCGGGTAACCGCGCGTTCGCCGTCCGGAGCCACAAGGCGGCTGACGCGGATGCTCCCTTCCTCCGGCAACTGGTCAGCAATCATCCGGTCCAGCCTTGTCGGTGCATGGCGGATCACCTCGCGGCCGAGCGCCTCACGGGCCTGATCGCGGGTCCGCGCACCCAGCCATTCGGTTGCGACATCCCGGGCGATGTTGCGAAATCCATGCCGGATGACGTCCTTTGGAATGATCAGGTCCTGGCCGTTGGCCCGGCGCCCGCGCAGGATGATGTGAGTATGGGCGTGCCCGGTATCATGATGGTCAGCTGCGACCCAGGAGAGGCGCGAGCCCAGCTGGACCTCGGCGCGCGCCATCACTTCCCGCGTATAGGCCGGCAGGTCCCGGATTTCATCACCGCGTTCCGCTGAGAGGATCAGCCGGAAATGGCGCTTGTCGGACTTTGCCCATTCCGCCGCGCGGGCCCCGCCATCGACGCCTTCATGGTCCCGGTCATAAAACGCATGCCGCTCGCGTTCGCCTCTCGCGAGATAGTCTGCATGCGCGCGCGCTTCGCTCCGGGCCGCCTCGCGCTCCCCGGAGAGCGGCGCCTCCGCAATCGGCACCTCCCGGTCCTCGGGCCTTGCCGCGTCGCGCGCCACATAGCGGGCGTGGGCTGCAAGCGCGCCGCCTCCCCCGCCTGAGTGATTGAAATAATGGATCTTGATTACAGCCTGCTGGCGCATGTCAGTCCCGGATCCGGCGCCGCGTCCGGCGCCTGACCCGCCACCCTGAAGGCCTGCCAGATC